>NZ_DATCWX010000080.1:0-10857 GCF_036566125.1 Intrasporangium sp. | reverse complement strand
GGCTGGCCGGCCGCGAAGGCGGCGTTGGACCCGTCGGGGAAGCGCAGGCCGACCGTCGTGCGACCCCTCGAGACCTCCTCGACGATGTCGTCCCAGTCGCCGAAGGCCACGGTGGACTTGCTGGCCTCCAGCTCGGTGACGATCGCCTGACGGAGCGGCCCGTCCTCCCCGGCGATGCTCACCCGCCCAGTGGTGGCAGAGCTGCCGAACTGCGCGCCGATGACGACGACGAGCAGCAACGGGAAGATGAAGACGAAGAAGATGTTGGACCGGTCGCGCAGGAAGCGACGCAACTCCGCGCCGGTGATGGTGAGCACGGCCCTCACTGGGCGGCCCCCCGGTCGGGGATCAGCCGGGCGATGACGAGCACGACGACCGTGAAGCCGAGCAGAATGAGCAACGGTGTGCCGATGTCTCCCAGACCGCCGCCGCCCGAGGTGATGCCGAGACCGCGGATGAAGGCCGAGACCGGGTTGAGGTCCATCACCGTGCCGACCCAGCCGCTCGCAGTGATCGTGAAGAAGGCGCCACCGGCGATGCCGAGGACCAGGGCGATGATCGACTGGGCGATGTTGGCCTGCTCGGCCGTCCGGGCCACCCGCACGATGACGAACATGAGAGACGTCGCGGCCACCACTGCCGCGACGATGAGGACACCAACCGCGACGGGCGAGCCGAAGTTGACGTTGAACAGCCGGCCACCCAAGGTCAGCAGGATGGCCGTCGCCACGACGCCGAGGATGAAGCTGACCAGAGCCTTGGCGGTGACGATGGTCCACGACGGCATCGGCATCGACTTCAACCGGGCCAGCGTGCCCTGCTCCCGCTCGGCGACCAGGGCGGTGACGCCGAAGCCGACGGTGAACAGGAGGAACAGCCCGGCCTGGCCCGCGACGAGCGCCCCGGTGGGTGAGAGCTGCTCGTTGGAGGCCGTGCCCTGGGCAAGCGTGATGGTCGACTCGGCGGTGGCCACCTCCTGCCCGATGGCCGCGAGCTCCGCTGGCGCGAGGCCCGATTGGGCGCCGGCCTCTGCTGCGAGCGCCCCGGCTGAGAAGCGGTTGACCGTCGACTCGACGACAGAGGTGACGATCGACTGCTCGATGCCCGTGCCCTCACCCGACACCACGGTGACGTCCGTTGCCTTGCCCTGCTGCAGCGCGGTGCTGAAACCCTCCGGCACGATGAGACCGATCTGCACGCGACCGTCACGGGTGAGGTCGTGCACCTCATCGGCTGCGGCATCCCGGACAGTGATGTCCATGCCCTCGACCCCATCGAGCGACCGGACGACGTCGACGAGCGCTGCCCCGAGCTGGTCACCCGCCGGCACGGAGGCCGCCACGGTCGTCGGCTGGAGCTGGGGATTGGTCAGGTCGCCGAGGACGAGGTCGAGGACGAACATCAGCGCGAGCGGCACGATGATCGAGAAGATGATGAGGGACTTGTCACGGATGCGCTGACGCAGGTCGTACTGCGTCATCGTCCAGAGTTCTCGCACGGATCCCCCTCAGTCCCGCAGCGCCTTGCCGGTGAGATGGAGGAAGACCGACTCGAGGTCCGGCCTGGTGATCTCCACGTCGGCGAGGGTCATCCCGGCAGCAGTCGCGCTCGTCACGATCTCGGCAACGGCCGTCGGCGCATCGGTCACGGTCAGCTGCAGGGAGTGGCGGTCCGCGACGACCTGCTGGACGGCCGGCAACGCCCGCAGGGTGTCCGCCGCCGCGTTGGTATCGCCGCTGCCGGCGAGCCGGATGTGGTCTGCACCCTCGGTCAGCCGGATCAGCTCGTCCTGGGATCCCTCGGCCTGAAGCTTGCCCGAGTCGATGATCCCGACCCGGTCGCAGAGCCGCTCGGCCTCCTCCATGTAGTGAGTCGTGTAGAGGACGGCCATGCCCTCGATGGACAGCCGCTCCACCGACTCGAGGATCTGGTTGCGCGACTGGGGGTCCACCCCGACGGTCGGCTCGTCGAGGATGAGCAGCGTCGGCTGGTGGAGCAGGCCGATGCCGATGTTGAGCCGGCGCTTCATCCCGCCGGAGAACTCCTTGCTCAGGTCCTTGGCACGCTCGGTGAGGCCGATGAGCTCGATGACCTCGTCGACCCGCTTGCGCAGCCCCGGGCCGGTCATCCCCTGGAGGCGGCCGAAGAGCGTGAGGTTCTCGCGGGCGGTGAGCTCGGGGTAGATGGCGAGGTCTTGCGGCACGAGGCCGATGTGCCGCTTCGGGGCCACGGAGGACGGGTCCATCCGTTCCCCGGCAATGGTCACGGTGCCCTCGTCGGCAGCGATGAGGCCGGCGACCATGTTGATCGTCGTCGTCTTGCCGGCACCGTTGGGACCGAGCAGGCCGTACGTCTCGCCTCGTCCGATCCGGAAGGAGACCCCGTCGACCGCGGTCAGCTCCCCGAACCGGCGCACCAGACCATCGGCGACGAGCACATCAGCAGTTCCAGGATCGGCCACATCGCCACCCTACGAGGTCCGATCGAGTGAACAAGATTCGGGCCTTGTGGTCAGGGTTGCGCTGGGATGCGAACCCGAATCTTGTTCACTCGATCGGGTGTGGTCAGGCGGCGAGTGCGCGTCCCCGCCACTCCGGGAGGGCGAGGGCCGCCGCGGCGGCGAGGGCGAAAGACACGCCGAAGACGGTGAACACGAGCCCGGTGCCGCCCAGGTCGAGCAGCCACGGGACCGACAGGGGCGCAAGGATGGAGGCGATTCGCCCGAACGCGGCGGCCGAGCCTGCTCCCGTCCCGCGCAACGACGTCGGATAGACCTCCGGCGTGACGGCGTAGAGCGCCCCCCAGGCGCCGAGGTTGAAGAAGGAGAGCGCGCAGCCGGCGGCGATGATCGCGGCCTCGCTGCCGGCCTGCCCGAAGGCGTAGGCCGAGATGGCGGAGCCGGCGAGGAACGTGGCGAGGGTGGCGCGGCGACCCCAGGCCTCGATGAGGAACGCCGCGGCTGCATAACCCGGAAGCTGCGCCATGGTGATGATGAGTGTGAAGCCGAACGACTTGGTCAGCGAGAAGCCTTGGCTGACGAGCAGGCTCGGGATCCAGATGAACGCGCCGTAGTAGGAGAAGTTGACGCCGAACCATGCAGCCCACAGGGCCACGGTTCTGCGACGCAGGCCATCCGACCAGAGCTCGGTCCACCGCGCCGGCGGCACCGGATCGGCCGCGGGGGACGCGACGGGTTCGATGCCAGAGGCGGACTCGAAGGCACGAACCGCCTCCTCCGCCTCGGCGGTTCGGCCCTTGTTCTCGAGGAAGCGGACCGACTCGGGCAACCGTGCTCGCACATAGAGCGCGTAGGCCGCCGGCACGATCCCGATGAACAGGGCCCATCGCCAGCCGTTTTCGGAGGCCGGCACGACGAAGTAGCCGATGAGCGCGGCGAGGATCCAGCCGACCGCCCAGAAGGCCTCGAGGATGACGACCACCCGACCGCGGATGCGCGTCGGTGCGTACTCACTGACGAGGGTGGACGCCACGGGCAGCTCGGCGCCGAGGCCGAGACCGACCACGAAGCGCAGGGCGATGAGCATGGCCAGTCCGGTCGAGAGCCCCGCGGCACCCGTCGCCAGGCCGTAGATGAGCAACGTCACGGCGAAGACGTTGCGGCGACCGATCCGGTCGGCGAGCAGGCCCCCGAGTGAGGCGCCGATCGCCATGCCGACGAACCCGATCGAGCCGATCCACGAGAGCTGGGTGGGCGTCAGTGCCCACTGCTGTGCGAGCGCCGCCATGACGAACGAGATGAGCCCGACGTCCATCGCGTCGAGGGCCCAGCCGATGCCCGACCCGACGAGCAGTCTCCGGTGCTGGCCGTTGAACGGCAGCCGGTCGAGCCGCTCGCTCCGGGTCAGCCCGAGCTCAGTTGGTGTGGGCCGCGTGGTCATGATCCGCCCCGTAGGCGTGGTCGGGGTCGTGCGTGTGGTCAGCCGCGTGGGCGTGGTCCGGCCCTCCGTGGGGGTGGGCGACCCCGCCGGGCGTGAGGGTGATGGCCTCCTCCCAGTCCGGGCCGTCCATCTCGATGGCCGCGGCGGGGAACAGGCCGTTCTCCTCCTTGTTGATGTGGTCGCGCAGCTCACTGACGAAGCGGTCGATCAACCCGGTGTCCCCCGCTCGAATCCGCTCCGCCAGCTCGTCGAGCGCAGCGTGTTCCGCGCAGAGGATGTCGACGTGCTCGGTGAAGTCGGGGTTGCGCCGGAGCACGGCGAACATTCCCTGCTCCTCGGCGGTCGTGTGCGGGTGGAGCAGCGCGATGGCCTCCTCAAGCGACTCGCGCACGCCGTGCGAAACGGTCCCGTCTGACGCGCGGTGGAGGATCCCGGCGGCATTGACGATGTCCTCGTGCTCGTCCATGAACCGCCCGACCAGCGAGATCGATCGGCATCCGCAGTAGCTGCACATCGCCAGGACCCTCCGTCGCGTCGTGTTGGTTCGGGGTCGTACCGGGGTCAGGTCAGGCCGAGCGCGTGAGACGCAGCGTCCAGGCCTCCGGACCTTCCACAAGGTACTCGATGCCGATGTCGCCGAACTGCTGCTGCAGCTGTGCGAGAAGCGGCAGCGGGTTGTGCGGGGCGACGAGGTTCAGGGCGCCGCCGGCGGGGATGGCGCTGAAGGCCCCGAAGACCGTCGCGTGGCGGATCGCGTGGGGGATGACCGTGACGTCGAGCGTCGGCACACCCTCGTCGCTGCAGCCACAGCCACACGCATGCTGAGTCTTTTCGGTCAGAGGCAGTTCGGTCACGGGATACTCCTTGAAAGGTAGGCGCTGTCATTGGGCCGGATGACCCGAGGTTTGGCGGTTGGCCCGACCTCGAACTACATTTTAAATGGTGATTAACGTGGAAAAGAACGAGGGCTGGGGTCCGAGGCCGTCCCGCACCGGCATGGCCGATGCGGTGGCCTCGCTGTCGGCACAGCGCCGGCGCGTCCTCGAGGCCCTCGACGAGGAGCCACGATCGATCGCCGCACTCGCTCAGCTGCTCGGGCTCCACGTCAACACTGCCCGTGAGCACCTCGACGGCCTCGTCGACGCCGGACTGGCGCTGCGGTCCCGCCTCGCTCCGGCCGGCCGCGGGCGCCCTGGTTGGGGCTATGCGATGCGACCCGGTGTAGGTGCTTCATCGGTAGGTGAATACGCTTCTCTCGCAACGGTTCTCGCCGAGCATGCTGCCGCACAGGGTGGCGACGTCGCAGGGGACATGGCGCGTCTGGGGCGTGGCTGGGGTCGCGGCCTCGTCGGTTCGCGCACAGCAGACCAGGACCGCGAGCAGGACCCCGAGCGGACCGTCGTCGAGGTGCTCGACACGCTGGGCTTCGACCCCGAGGACCGCCCTCCGGTGGTTCGCCTGCGCCAGTGCCCGATGCTCGACGTGGCCCGTCGCCACCCCGAGGTCGTCTGCCGGGTCCACCTCGGCCTGGTGGAAGGCGTCCTCGAGGCCGTCGGCGGCGACGCGCAGGGCGTGGAACTTGAGGCCTTCGCCGAGCCCGGCGCCTGCCTCCTCCACCTCGGCGGCCGGCCCGCGAGTTGAGCCGACGGGCACAACCATGCCGTATGCCGCTGAGCTCGCCCCCAGCCCAACCGACCACCCAGCCGTGCGCCAGACTGGCTCCGTGGCTCACCCGTCCGTCGCCGATCACCGCATCGCCCTCCGTGTGGTCATCGGGCAGGCGGCAACGGAGACGATCACCCTGGATCGCCACGCCCACCGGCGGCGCCTCGCCGTGCCGCTCCTTGCGGTCGACGACCTGCCCCGATTCGACAACTCGGCGATGGACGGCTACGCAGCAGCGCCGGTCAGCCCCGAACAGCTGACCTTTGCGGTCGTGGGAGATGTCGCCGCCGGAGACGCGGCGCGCTTCCGACTCGAGCCGGGCCAGGCCGCGAGGGTCATGACGGGCGCTCGTCTGCCCGTCGGCACCGTGGGCGTCGTGCCTGTCGAGCAGACCGACGCCGCGCGCACCGGTCCGGCCCCGCAGACTGTCACCTTCACCACAGCGGTCGAGCGGGACCGGCACATCAGGCGCCGCGCCGAGGACATCGCCGCGGGGATGCCGGTCGCCGACGCGGGCGACCTCCTCTCACCAGCCCTCATCGCACTCGCCCGCTCCGCCGGCTGTATCGACGCCATCGTCCACGTGCCGACCCGGGTCGCAGTTGTTGCGACGGGCGCCGAGCTCACCGTCCCCGGCGAGGACCCGGGCCTCGGCGGGATCCACGAGTCCAACTCGGACATGGTCGCGGCGCTCGCCACGGCCGCCGGCTGTGTCCCGACGCATGTCGAGACGTGCACTGACGAGCCGGACCTCCTGGCAGCCCTCCTCGACGAGCTCTCGGCAGCGCCGGACGTCGACCTCATCATCACGACCGGTGGCGTCAGCGCGGGCGCGTACGAGGTCGTCCGCCAGGTCTGCGAGCCGCGCGAGTCGTTCAGCTTCGTGCACCTCGCGATGCAGCCGGGCGGGCCGCAGGGCCTCGGCCGGTGGGGCGACACGCCGGTCATCTGCCTGCCGGGGACACCGGTCGGCGCCTTCGTGTCCTTCGAGATGCTCGTGCGACCGGCCTTGGACGCGCGGCACGGCGCGCCGACCCGGGGAGCGAGCTCAGCGGCATACGTCGGAAGAAGCCGACACACCCGGGCAGGGAAGGTGCAGTTCCTCTCGGCTGTGCTCGCGGGCGACGGCACGGTCACCGTGGCGGACGGTCGCCAGCTCTGCGGCCTGGCGCAGGCCAACGCGCTCATCGAGGTGCCCGAAGGGGTCGACCAGCTCGTCGCCGGCGACGACGTCGTCGTGCACCCACTCTGAATCAGACGCGACTCAGGCGTTGCCCCGGCTGGCGTCGGCCACCCACGGGCCGAGGGGCGGGTTCCATTCGCGCACGACCCGGCGCAGCACGTGCCCGCCCAGCCAGTACGGGTCCTCGTCGAACGCCTCCACCACGTCGGACAAGGAGTCCGCCTCGACGACGATGAGGGCGCCGTTCGGTGGATCCTCGAACGTCTCCTCACCCTCGGAGAACTCGTCGTGAGCCTCGTGGTACATCCCCGCGACGCGCAGTCCCGGCAGCCCGGTCAGCCATTCGCGGTGCTCGGCGCGGATCTTGAACGCCTCCGTCATGTCCGCTGGATAGGTGTAGTGGATCGCGAAGATGCCCATGCGCCGAGCGTAGTCAGCCGGTCACCACGCGGTCAGGTCGCGAGTAGACATTGAGCGTCGTGCCGCGGACGAAGCCCGCGAGCGTCATCCCCGCATCGGCGGCCGTCTCCACGGCGAGCGACGAGGGCGCGGACACCGCGGCGAGACAGGGCACTCCGGCCATGAGCGCCTTCTGCGTCAGCTCGAACGAGGCGCGCCCTGACACCATCAGCACGCAGCCCGATGCCGGCAGCCGTCCCGCCAGCAGCGCCCAGCCGAGCACCTTGTCGACCGCGTTGTGGCGGCCGACGTCCTCGCGCACCACGAGCACCTCGCCGCCCGGTCCGTAGAGGCCGGCAGCATGCAGCCCCCCGGTCTTCTCGAACGAGCGCTGCTCGGCGCGGAGCTTGTCCGGCAGCGCCGCGATGAGCGCGGCCGGCCACTGCGTCGCGTCGTCGCGCACCGGCCAGCTGGTCCGCGCCCGCAGCTGGTCGATCGAGGCCTTGCCACACACCCCACAGGACGACGACGTGAAGAAGTTGCGCGCCATCTCCTCGGACGGAGGCGCGACGCCGGGCGCCAGCGTGACGTCGATGACGTTGTACGTGTTCTCCTCGAAGCCGCTCTCGCCCGAGACGACGGCGCCCTCGCAGTAGCGCGCCAGCGTCACGTCCGAGACGTCGCGGATGATGCCTTCCGACAGGAGGAAGCCGTGCACGAGCTCGATGTCGCTGCCCGGGGTCCGCATCGTCACGGTGAGCGGGGTGCCGTTGACCCGCAGCTCGAGCGGTTCCTCGACGATGACGGTGTCGGCGCGCGTGCGGACCGCCGCGCGGTCCGCCGACAGGTCGACGACGGTGACCTTGGTCCGCTGCGTGACACGACCCATACCCCAAGCGTGCCAGACTCCGAGCGTGCCGCCATCCTCGCCCCGAGCCGCTGCGATCGTCCTGACCGGCGGCGCCTCGTCCCGGATGGGTCGGCACAAGCCGGCCCTCGTCGTCGGCGGCCGACCCATCATCGAGCGGGTGCTCGATGCAGTCGCCGGTTGGCCGGTCGTCGTCGTCGGCAGCGCCGAGGGGGTGCCCCCAGGCACCCGCGTCGTCTCGGAGGATCCGCCGGGTGGGGGACCCGTTGCCGGGATCGCCGCCGGGTTTGCCTGCCTCACCACTGGGCCGTATGCCGCTGAGCTCGGTCCCAGCGCACCCGACGTCGTCGTCGTGCTGGCTGGCGACCTCCCGCTCCTGACGCGCGAGCACCTCGAGGCCCTGGTGTCCGCGGTGGACGACCGGGTGGCGGTCACGAGGTCCTCCTCCGGCCCGAACTGGCTCTGCAGTGCGTGGCCGTCCGCGCTGCTCCGGTTGCGACTGGCGGCGGTGGGTGGGCCCGCGGGGGTCAGCGTCCGGCGTCTCCTGGGGCAGGTGCCGAGGATCGAGGTCCCGGACGTGGCTGACGTCGCGGTCGACGTCGACACACCAGCCGAGCTCGAGGCGGCCCGGCGCCGCGCCGACGAGTCGTGACGTCCCGCCGCCAGCTGAGGACCGGGGTCCTGACCGGGCGGGGTCGAGCTCGTTCTGGCCGCCAGTTGAGGACCGGGGTCCCGACCGGGCGAGGTCGGGCTCGTTCTGGCCGCCAGACGAGGACCGGGGCGCGAAGGTGGCGGCGTGCCACCGCGGTCAGTTGGCGACCGTACCGGTCGGGGTCGTGCACTCGGTAGCGGCCGGGGTGGACAGTGTCACGTCGGCCATGAGGGCTCCGACCAGGCCCGCCACCTCACCGAGCGATGGGTCACTCAGGTCGAGCGGCCGCAGCTTGTGGTCGGTGATGTCGATGACGATGGCGTCGTTGGGCGTCTCGTCGTCGCCACCGGGGGCCGACCCGTCGACCGTTCCCCCAGGGGTACCTGCTGTGGGGGCGGGCGTGGCATCGACGAGCCGCAGCGTGCTGAGCAGGGAGAGCAGGTGCTTCTGCTGGGCGCCGCTCAGCCGGCACTCGCGGTCGTGGATCGTCCGGGTGTTGACCAGCACCATGCCGTCGGCCTTGAGGATGACCGTGTCGTCATAGCCGGCGACGCCCCCCGTGCGACGGAGCGTGAGGGGGAAGACGGGGCCGATGATGGGGTCGGTCGCATCTCCGATGGCACCTCCGGCGAAGGTGCGGGTGGGCTGCCGTGAGTCGATCGGGGTCGGGGTCCCGTTGTTGGCGGGCGCGCCGGCAGCGCAGCCACCGAGCGCGACCACAAGCGCCGCCATCGCGGCCGCGAGACGCGTCCTCCCCATGTCGACAACTATGGTCCATCGCGGGGCAAAGCGCGCGACAAGTCGCGTGGTGGATTGCAACGCTACGGTGAATTTCTCGCAAACCCCCGAGTCACTCAGGGTGGTACGCCTTGAGGAAGTCGACGATGAACGGCGCGGCATCCGTCGATCCGCTCGGGCCCTCCTCGTTGTAGGCGGCGATGGCGAGGTCGCCGACGCCCGCCACCATCCAGGCGTGCGTCTTGGGCGGGTTCGTCGTCCCGAACTCGGCCGTGCCCGTCTTGGCGTACTCGACACCGACGGACTGGAGCACCCTGCCGCTCCCCTCCGTGACGACGGCGCGCAGCGTCTGGCGCAGCACCTCCGCCTCCTCAGGCTGGAGCGGGGTCGCCGGCGCAGAGAGCGGCTCGGCGGAGGCGATGAGCCGAGGCCGGACAGTCTCGCCCTTCATGACGGATGCGACGACGAGTGCCATGGTCAGCGGCGAGGCCTCGACCCGACCCTGGCCGATGAACGACGCGGCATGCTCGACGGCGTCGTCCGTGGCCGGCACTGATCCGAGGAAGCCGGTGAACGGCAGATCGAGGTCCTCGCCCATCCCCAGCGACTCGGCTGCCCGGGTCAGGTCGTCCTGGGCGACCTTCTCGTGCTGGCTGATGAAAGCGGTGTTGCACGAGTACGCCAGGGCCTGCTCGAGCGGGATGTCGCCGAGCTGCGACGACGGGTACTTGCTGTAGTTCCCGAAGACGCGGCCGTTGACCGTGAGCGTGTCCGTGCACGGCAGCGTCGTGTCTGCCGTCGCGCCCTTGCGGACGAGCGCCAGCGTGCTGGCGATCTTGAACGTCGAGCCGGGCGCCTCCTTGCCCGCCAGGGCCAGGGGAGCACCGTCGGCACCGGGTCCGACCGCTGCGGCGAGCACCTCGCCCGTCGAGGCCTTGACGACGACGAGCGCCGTCGGGTGCTTCGTCTGGTCGGCGAGCGCGGCCTCGGCGGCGGTCTGTGCCCGCTCGTCCAGGGTCAGCTGGAGCGGCTCGGCCTCCCGCGACGGCTGGGCGAAGAGCTCCCGCTTGTCGATGACCGAGCCGTCGGCGCCGTGCTTGACCGCATGCACCGCGATCCCGGCCTGACCCCGGAGCTGCTCGTCGTAGCGGAGCTGGAGGCCGCTCTGGCCCACCATGTCGCCGACCTCGAGGGCGCCGGCCGACTTCTCGATCTGCTCTGCCGTCGCCTCGGCGACGCGGCCGAGGATCGGCGCTGCCCAGGTCCGGGTCGGCGCGAGCACCTGCATGGCCGGCACGCGCAGCGCTCCCTTGATCGCGTCGATCCGGTCGATGTTGTCCGCCAGTGCAGGATCGGAGACGCGCAGCGTGATGGCGTCGACGAAGGCTTTCGGGCCCGCCGCGGCGACCCGCCCCGCGAACGCCTTGCCGTCGATGCCGACGATCGCGGCGAG
>NZ_DATCWX010000123.1:0-3017 GCF_036566125.1 Intrasporangium sp. | reverse complement strand
GCGTCGAGCAGCTCCGTCTTGGGCACGACCCGCTCCCGGTTGAGCACGAGGTGCGACAGGACGTCGAAGACCTGCGGCTGGACATGGACCGGCTCTCCGCCCCGCTCGAGGAGGAACCGGTCGGTGTCGAGCAGGACGTCCCCGAACGAGAACCGCACGAAGCGATCATCCCACCCCGCCCCGCACGCGGCGCGGCATTGACTGGAGGCGAGCCCAGCGGCATACGGCATGGATGTGTGAAAGGTTGCCCACGCCGGGACGTGGGCGACCTTCCCCGCTCACATCCGCTCGGGGGACTCCACGCCGAGCAGGTCGAGCCCCGTCGTCATGGTGCGCAGGACGAGTGCGCTGAGGGTGAGCCGGGACTGCCGCAGCTCGTCGGTCTCGGCCTTGAGCACGGGGCAGTTCTCGTAGAACGCCGAGAATGCCTGCGCCAACTCGAAGAGGTAGCCGCTGAGCCGGTGCGGCTCGTAGAGCGACCCGACCTCGGTGACGACGTCGGCGAAGCCCAGCAGCTGCTGGCCGAGGGCCCGCTCGTGCTCGGTGCCGAGGACGATCGGGGCGTGCTGCGCGAGCGGGTCGAGGCCGGCCTGGCGGAAGATCGAGCGCACCCGGGCGACGACGTACTGGAGGTATGGCCCGGTGTTCCCCGTCAGCGACACCATCCGGTCGAGGTCGAACACGTACTCGCTGTTGTGGGCGACGGAGAGGTCAGCGTATTTCACGGCGCCGATCCCGACCTGCCGGGCGATCGTGGCGCGCTCCTCCTCGGACAGGTCCGGCCGCGTCTCATCGATGAGGGCGCGGGCCTTGACGACCGCCTCGTCGAGCAGGGCCATGAGCCGCAGGGACGAGCCGGACCGGGTCTTCAGGATCTTGCGGTCCTCGCCGAGGACGTTGCCGATCTGGATGTGCACCGGCGTGACGTGCTCCGGCAGCCAGCCCGCGAGGCGCGCGGTGTCCCAGACCATGTTGAGGTGCAGTGCTTGCGGAGCGCCGATGACGTAGAGCACCCGGTGGGCCTCGAGCTCGGACACGCGGTACTTGATGGTCGCGAGATCCGTTGTGGGATAACCATATCCGCCATCACGCTTGCGGATGATGAGCGGCACGGGTTTGCCCTCCCGGCCGGTGTAGCGGTCGAGGAAGACGCAGAGCGCCCCGTCGGAGATCGTCGCGATCCCCTTCGCCTCCAGCTCGTCGCAGATGTCGGCGAGCAGGTGGTTGTACGTCGACTCCCCCGCCAGGTTCTCGTCGCCGAGCGTCACGCCGAGGGTCGAGTAGACCTTGTTGAAGTAGGCCTTCGACATGCCGACGAGCCGGTGCCAGTGCTCCAGCGTCTCGGGGTCACCGGCCTGGAGCTTGACGACCCTGGCCCGCGACCTGATGTCGAAATCGCCTGCGCTGCCGTCAGGTTCGGCTCGCTCAGCGGTGTCGAACTTGACCCGCGCCGCCTGGTAGAACGCGTTGGGGTCGGTGACCAACAGCTCCGCCTCCGGCGAGTTCTCCCCGACCTCGAGGAGGTGCTCGATGAGCATGCCGAACGGCGTGC
The DNA here is from genome assembly GCF_036566125.1 of Intrasporangium sp. Classification (GTDB taxonomy): domain Bacteria; phylum Actinomycetota; class Actinomycetes; order Actinomycetales; family Dermatophilaceae; genus Intrasporangium. The sequence goes on along the minus strand of NZ_DATCWX010000123.1, from coordinate 1,465 downwards.
CCCAGTCACCGATGTGGTTCTGCCGGATGACGTTGTGGCCGAGGTGCTCGAGAGTCCGGGCCAGGGAGTCGCCGACGATGGTCGTCCGCAGGTGGCCGACGTGCATCTCCTTGGCGACGTTGGGCGCGGAGTAGTCGATCGGGATGTTCTGCCGCTCCTCGACGGGCACGCCGAGCCGCTCGTCAGCGTCGATCTCGGCGAGGAGGGTCGCGAGCCACGCGTCGCTGAAGGTGATGTTGATGAAGCCCGGCCCGCTGACCTCGACCTGGTCGGCGATGCCGTCGAGCTCGAGCGCGTCGACGATCTTCCCCGCGACGTCCCGGGGCGGCGCGCCGACCTTCTTGGCGAGGGCGAGCGCGGCGTTGACCTGCACGTCGGCGAACTGCGACGGGCGCAGCACCGGGTCCGCCTCGCGGTAGTCATCACCGAGGGCGGCGGCGATCGCGGACTGGACCTTGGGGGTGAGCGCGACGAGCGGGGAGACCATGCGGGTCAGTCTAGGAGCGGGCCGCAGGTGCCCGCGTGGCCGTTTCGCCGGGGCGGGCCGAGCCACGATGCCGTATGCCGCTGAGCTCGCTCCCAGCCCTCGTCCTCTCCCAGCCCTCCCGGCCTGCGGCGGGCCAGGACGGGCTCAGGTCAGGTGCTCGGCAGCGGCGAGGACCTGGTGCCAGGTGATGGACCTGGGCTCCGGGGTGTCGCCGAGCGGCAGCCGGGCCAGGGCACGGCGGCGTTCGTCGCCGCGCAGCTCGTCCCCGAACCGGTCGACGAAGATGAGCATCCGTGGCCGGGCCACCCCGCCGAGGTTGTCCCGGACCGTCTCGTTGAGGTCGCGGGCCAAGGCGGCGAGGTCGCGCCCGGGCGTCCCGTCGTCGAGCACGATCGCCGCCGCCAGGTAACGCCCGCCTTGTCCGTCCCGGCGCTCGATGACGTCGGCGCGCTCGACGAACGGATGACCGAGGAGCGTCTCCCGGACCTCGCTGATCGAGACGAGCTGGCCGGAGAGGGAGATGACCTCATCGGTGCGGCCGAGGAACTCGAGCCCACCCTCCGGTGTTCGGCGCACGCGGTCACCGGTCGTGTAGACCCCGGGCCGGTTCGTCCAGTGGTGGTCGGTCGCGGCCGCGACGTCGCCGGTGCCGGGCAGCATCGCGCCGGCCCAACCCTTGGTGAGGACGAGCTCCCCCGCTTCCCCATCGGACACGATCGCGCCGGAGGCGTCGACGATCGCCGGCTCCACCGAGGGCACGAGGTCCGGGGCGAGCGGCTGGCTCAGGTGGACGATCCCGCCGAGCTCGACCTGGCCCCACCCGTCCGCGACGACGACGGGCCCGTGGCTGAGGTCGGAGGCCGCCCACTCCCGCAGGGCCGGCTCCGACGGCTCGGCGTAGACGACGACGCGCCGCAGTGACTCGACCGGGCTCGTGTCGGCGAGCGCCGGCGCCCATCCCCGCATCGTCCGCAGCAC
>NZ_DATCWX010000068.1:0-3209 GCF_036566125.1 Intrasporangium sp. | reverse complement strand
GGTCACGTGGCCACGTTCCTCATCGCCGCTCGCACCGCTGGCATCGCCGCCTCGACCCTCGGACTGATCCCCCTCGCGTTCGTCGTCCTCCTCGCCATGGCCCTGCCGGTCAATCTCGCCGGATGGGGTCCGCGTGAGGGTGCGGCGGCGTGGGCCTTCGGGGCAGCCGGGCTCGGCGCGGTCCAGGGATTCGCCACCGCGGTGGTTTACGGTGGGCTTGTGCTTGTGGCGAGCCTGCCCGGGGCCGTGATCATCACGGTCAGCAGCGTGCGCCGCGTCAGCCGGGAAAGGCGGGCGCGGGGAGACGCCCATGCCTGAACCCGCTGAGCTGCCTGATCGGCCTTGCCCACCGGGCCGTCCGTACGTCCTGCTCAGCTGCGGCATGTCGATCGACGGCTACCTCGACAGCCCCGCCCTGCACCGGCTGTTGCTGTCCAACGACGCGGACTTCGACCGGGTGGACGCCGAGCGTGCCGCCTCGGACGCCATCCTCGTCGGGGCCGCCACCATCCGCAGGGACAACCCACGACTGCTCGTCCGGTCACCCGAGCGGCGGGCGGCCCGTGTTGCCCAGGGCCTGCCTCCCTCCCCGACGAAGGTGACCCTGACTCGCCGCGCCGACCTCGATCCGGGGTCGCGATTCTTTGCCTGCGACGACGCGGAGAAGCTCGTCTACTGCCCGTCGACGTCGGTGGCGGAGACCCGCGCCCGTGTCGGCCACGCCGCGACGGTCGTCGACGCCGGGCAGCCCTGCAGTCTCCACCGCGTGTTCGAGGACCTCGCCGGCCGCGGCGTCGGCCGCCTCATGGTCGAGGGTGGCGGGACGATGCACACCCAGCTGCTCGCGACCAACCTCGCCGACGAGCTCCAGCTCGTCGTCGCCCCCTTCTTCGTCGGCAGCTCCAAGGCCACCCGCTTCGTCGGAGACGGCGACTTCCCGTGGAACCCCGACCACCGCGCGACCCTGGCCGAGGTCCGTCAGATCGGCGACGTGGTGCTCCTGCGCTACGCGCTCTCGTCCCGTTTCTCCATGAGCTGACAGGGGGGCCCATGACCGACCGACTGCCCGAGGCATCCATCCGCACCGCCGTCCCGGTGCCGCTGTCCTTCTCGGACGGCTTCGAGACGACGGCGCTGGCCTTCACCTTCGACGGGCTCGCCGACGGGCTCGAGCACGTCGCCCTCGGGCTCGGCGACCGGGCCAATCCAAACCGGCGCTCGCGGGACGGCGCGTCCCCTCCGCTCATCCGGGTCCACAGCGAATGCCTCACCGGAGACGTCTTCGGGAGCCAGCGGTGCGACTGTGGCCCGCAGCTGCGCGAGGGCGTCCAGCGGCTGTCCGAGACCGGTGGCTACCTGCTCTACCTGCGGCAGGAGGGGCGCGGGATCGGCCTCTACGCCAAGCTCGACGCCTACGTCCTGCAGGACTCCGGGCTCGACACCTATCAGGCCAACGTCGCCCTCGGCTTCGAGGAGGACGCGCGCGACTACGCCGTCGCGGCCCAGATGCTGCTCGCCCTCGGCGTGCCAAGGGTCGTCCTGCTGACGAACAACCCGGACAAGGCCGCCCAGCTCGGTCGTCTCGGGATCACCGTGACGAGCGTCGTCGCCACCGAGGTCCACCTCTCCCCCGCAAACGCCCAGTACCTGGCCACCAAGGCGACGCACGGCTCCCACACCCTCGACCTGCCCCCGACGGACGGCTTGGCGCACCAGACCCCGCCGGAGTCCGAGGCGGGCTGACCACTCGCGACGAAACAGGGACGAAGGAGAGCGTCATGTCCACCACCGTGCTCTACATGTCGATGTCCCTCGACGGCTTCATCGCCGGACCGAACGTCGGGCCCGGCAACGGCCTCGGCGATGGCGGGGAGCGGCTCCACGACTGGATCGGCCAAGGTGACGTCGAGTCAGCGGCGGACCGGCTCGACGACGCGGACCGCGCCGTCATCGACGACTTCATGTCGACCGGGGCGGTCATCGCTGGCAGGGGAACCTTTGAGCCCGCGGGCGGGTGGGATGGCGACCACCACGACGGGGTGCCGATCTTCATCCTCAGCCGCCACGAGCCGCCGGCGGAGTTCGCGGGCTACCTCAACGTCACCTACCTGAGCGACCTCGCCGAGGCGGTCCGCCGCGCCGGGGACGCGGCCGGCGACAAGGGCGTGCTCGTGCACGGCGCGTCGATCGCGCAGCGCATGCTCCGGGCCGGGCTCCTCGACGAGATCCAGATCCACCTCGTCCCCGTCCTGCTCGGCGAAGGCGTGCGCCTCTTCGAGCACCTCGGCGCCGAGCACATCGAGCTCGAGCCCGTCGCCGTGCGCCAAGGCAACGAGGTCACCCACCTGCGCTACCGCGTGCGTCGTTGAACCCTGCGAGTCACAGAGTTCCCTTGCGCTGGAGGCGCGCTCAGCGGCATACGACCATGCCGTATGCCGCTGAGCCGGCACCCGCCGTCACGTGACCTCGGTCAGCACGTCGTCCACATGCAGGAGAAGAGATCAGCCCGAAGTGGGGGCAGCCGCTGGCAGATAGACCCTCGGGGCGCGTCGGTCGCCACGACGTCACGGCGCGGGCAGGGACGACCGAGGACGCCATCTGACGTAGCCGCACTGCGCTCACCGCCGTAGTCCTTCACCTGCGCCCACCCTCCTTGGCGCACCCGAGGTGTCGTCATCTGCCCGACGATCTCCGGCGTCAAAACCGGGATCGTCGTTGGTGCCGGGGCAGACACCGAGCCCCACTGGAAACAGGAGGAATCCAATGTCGGTCATCACGAACTCCCGCAATACCGCACCCAAGCGCCAGTCCGGTGGGATGCAGCGCTTCATCGAGCGGGCCGTCGGCGTGCTTGCCGCGCACAGCATCGATGCGCTGCGCATCAGCCTCGGGCTGGTGATCCTGGGATTCGGCTCCCTCAAGTACTTCCCGGGGGCCTCACCCGCGGAGGGCCTCGTGATGCGGACAACCGAGGCGCTCACCTTCGGCCTCGTCACAGGCACCACCGCGGTCGTCGGGACCGCCGTCCTCGAGACGATCATCGGCCTGATCCTGCTGACCGGCCGCGGGCTGCGGCCGGGCCTTGTGGTCATGGCCGGCTGGCTCGCCGGGATCCTGGCCCCCGTCGTGCTCTTCCCGGCCGAGATGTTCCCGGGCGGCCTGCCCACGCTGGCGGCCCAGTACGTCCTCAAGGACATCATCCTCGTCGC
>NZ_DATCWX010000059.1:0-7736 GCF_036566125.1 Intrasporangium sp. | reverse complement strand
CACCTGGATGTGCTTGCTGACCGCCTGCTTGCTGATCTCGAAGGGCTCGGCGAGCTCGTTGACCGTTGCCGGTCCGCGGGACAGCCGGGCGATGATCGCGCGACGGATCGGGTCGGCGAGCGCCGCGAACGCGCGGTCCAGGCGCTCCTCCGCCGCTCCGTCGTAGATCATTAATCAACCTCTTCCTTGATCAACCAACAGATTGATTAAAGAACAACACCAGTCTGCATGTCAACCCGTGTCCGCATTTTCTGCACACTCGATGGGAGAGGCCCGCAGATGCGGCGATAGAGTGGGGTTCATGCCGCAACTGCGAATCAGCGAGGCTGCCGCCCTGCTCGGCGTCAGTGACGACACCGTCCGCCGCATGGTCGACTCGGGCCGCCTCGACGGTGGCACCGACGAGGCCGGCCGGCGCACCGTCGACGGCGCCCAGCTGGCCGCCGTCGCCCAGGAGCTCGCCCACCCCGCCGAGATCGGCACCATCGGCGGCGCCTCGGCGCGCAACCGGATGCGCGGCATCGTCACGGCCGTCACCAAGGACAAGGTCATGGCCCAGGTCGAGCTGCAGTGCGGCCCGTTCCGGATCGTCTCGCTCCTGTCCAGCGAGTCGGTCGACGATCTCGGCCTCGAGGTCGGGTCCGTCGCCGTCGCCTCCGTCAAGGCCACCAACGTGGTCGTGGAGGTCCCCGCATGAGAAGGGCACGTCGGCGCGGACTCAGCTCAGCGGCATACGGCATCGTCGTTCTTGCTCTTGCCGCCTGCGGCAGCTCGCCCGCCGGGAGCGAGCCGACGGCGTCCAGCCAGACCGTCACCGTGCTGGCGGCCGCCTCCCTCACCGAGTCGTTCAACCAGCTCAAGGCCGACTTCGAGCACAGCCACCCCGGGATCACCGTCGAGGCGTCCTACGGCTCGAGCGCGACCCTGGTCCAGCAGGTCAACCAGGGCGCCCCGGCGCAGGTCATCGCCCTCGCCGGCGAAGCCGCGGCCGAGCCCCTCGACGAGAGCCTCGTCAAGACGTCGAGCATCTTCGCCACCAACGTCCTCGAGATCGCCGTCCCCCCGGACAACCCGGGCAACGTCCACGACGTCAACGACCTGGGCAGGACCGGCCTCAAGGTCGTCCTCTGCGCCGAGACCGTGCCGTGCGGCAAGGCCGCCGACGCGACCTTCAAGAAGGCGCGCGTCGTTCCGTCGGTCGTCTCCCGCGAGGTCGACGTCAAGGCGACCCTGGCCAAGGTGAAGCTCGGCGAGGCCGACGCCGCCGTCGTCTACCACTCCGACGTCGTCGCCGCCGGTGGCGCCGTGACCGGCGTCACGATCCGCGACCCGTTCAACACGAGCCTGCGCTACCCGATCATCACCCTCGCCGACGACGCCTCTACGGCGGAGTTCGTCACGTATGTGCTGTCCCCCGAGGGGCTGGCCACCCTGCAGTCCTTCGGCCTCGGGGCGCCGTGACTCTCTGGGCGGCGTCCGGCACCACCAAGCGGTCGTATGCCGCTGGGTGGCGTTCCCGGGCCGCCCTCGGCATCCCTGCCGGGCTGGGTCTCGCGCTGCTCGTCCTGCCCCTCCTGGCCCTCCTGCTCCAGGCCGACTGGGCACGGCTGCCCAGCGACCTGGCTGACCCCACGGCGCGGCTGGCCCTGCGTCTGTCGCTGCTGACGACGACCACGACGGTCTCCCTCTGCCTCCTGCTCGGCACGCCACTCGCGTGGGTCCTCGCCCGCAGCGACCATCCGGCGGTGCGATGGGTGCGGGCCCTGGTCACCGTGCCGCTCGTCCTGCCCCCGGTCGTGGGGGGCGTTGCGCTGCTCATGACGTGGGGGCGGAACGGCCTCGTCGGCCAGCACCTGACGGCCTTCGGGGTGCAGATCCCGTTCACGACGGTCGCCGTCGTCCTCGCCGAGACGTTCGTGGCCCTGCCGTTCTACGTGCTGGCCGTCGAGGGATCCATGCGGGGCCTGGACCCGCGCCTCGAGTCCGTCGCGCGGACCTTGGGCGCGAGCGACCTGCGCTATCTGCGGACTGTGGCGCTGCCGCTCGTCCTGCCCGGCATCGCCAGTGGGGCGGCGCTCGCGTGGGCCCGGGCGCTCGGCGAGTTCGGGGCCACCCTGACGTTCGCCGGCAGCTTCCCGGGTCGCACCCAGACGGCGCCCTTGGCGGTGTATGCCGCTCTCGAGCAGGACCCCCAGGTCGCGATCTCGTTGAGCATCGCCCTGCTCGCGGTGAGCATCCTCGTCCTCGGCCTGTTGCGTGGCAGGTGGCTCCGATGACCGCCGCGGCTGGCCGGGCGCACCCCTCCCGCAACACACCCGGCAGCGCGGAACTCACCGTGCTGCAGTTGTGGTCTGTTGTCCATGACCGGGTGTGTTGCGGATGAATGGGGGGCTCGATGCGCGGGTCCGGCTGAGCCGCGGCACCCTCGACCTCGACGTCGACCTGCGGGCCGAGCCGGGGCAGGTCATCGGCGTGCTCGGGCCCAACGGCGGCGGGAAGACCTCGACCGTCCTGGCCTTGGCGGGCGTGCTGGGCGTGGAGTCCGGCCACATCCGGGTCGGTGCCGAGAGCTGGGACGAGAACGGCCGCCGCCTGTCCCCCGAGGCGCGGCACGTGGGGCTCATGCTCGCCGACCCGCTGCTCTTCCCGCACCTGCGAGCGGTCGACAACGTCGCCTACGGTCCCCGCAGCCGCGGCGTCGCACGCGGCACCGCCCGAGAGCGAGCCCTGGCAGAGCTCGACCGTGTGGGGCTCGCTGGACAGGCGCATGCCAAGCCGCGGGAGCTGTCGTCCGGTCAGGCGGCGCGGGTGGCCCTCGCCCGCGCCCTGGCGACCGACCCTGCGCTTCTCCTGCTCGACGAGCCACTGGCGGCACTCGACCCGGACACGCGCGCGAGGACACGCTCCCAGCTGGGAGCCCGCCTGGCGGCATACGGCGGGGTGACGGTCGTGGTGACGCACGACCCGCTCGACGCCCTCACCCTGGCCGATCACCTCGTCTTCATCGAGAACGGCACGGTCAGCCAGACGGGGACTCCCCATGACGTCCTCCGCGAGCCGCGAAGCGCCTATGTCGGCACGGTCGTGGGGCTGAACCTCTATGCGGCACAGGGTGACTCGCACGGGCACGTGACGGTCGACGGCGACGGCCTGCTGGTCACGACGGATCCGACCGAGGGATCGGTCTGGGCGGCGTTCGCGCCGAGCGCCGTGTCCCTGCACCGGCACCAGCCCGAGGGGTCGCCGCGCAACACGTGGCGCCTGCGGATCAGGGACGTGACGATGCAGGGGCAGTCCGCGCGGGTCGGGTTGACGGGGTCGATCGACCTGACGGCCGAAGTGACGCTCGAGTCCATCGCGGCGCTCGGGCTGCACGTCGGTCAGGACGTCTGGGCCGCCGTGAAGGCCACCGAGGTGCGGACCTATCCCCGCTGACCACGCCTGCCTGCCACGCCCCTCCCGACCGAGTGCGCCGATGGCCGGGTTTGGGGCCAATTTCTTTGACGTCCTAGTATCTGGACCATGCCAGCGACGAGGCTGATGCCCACCGACGAAGCCGCCGACCTCATCGAGCTGACCCGCGAGATCTGCCGCAAGGACCTCGCGCCGCAGGTGGACGAGGCGGAGCGCAAGCACACCTTCCCGGAGGAGACCTTCCGCACCCTCGGCGCGGCGGGGCTGCTGTCCCTCCCCTACCCCGAGGAGTACGGCGGCGCGGGGCAGCCGTACGAGGTCTACCTCCAGGTCGTCGAGGAGATCGCGTCCGTGTGGATGAGCGTCGCCGTCGGCGTCAGCGTCCACAGCCTGACGGCCCATCCCGTCGCCACCTACGGCACCGAGCAGCAGAAGCAGGCGCTCCTGCCCGAGATGCTCTCCGGCAACCAGCTCGGCGCCTACTGCCTCTCCGAACCGCTCGCGGGCTCAGACATCGCGTCGATGACAACCAGGGCAACGGCCTCCGACGACGGGACGAGCTATTCCCTCAAGGGCACCAAGGCGTGGATCTCCCACGCGGGGCACGCCGACTACTACACGACCTTCGCCCGCACTTCAGACAGCGGCGGCAAGGGCCTCTCGACCTTCATCGTCCCCGCCGACGCCCCTGGCCTGGCCTTCGCCGAGCCGGAGAAGAAGATGGGCCTGCACTGTGACCCCGTCGCGCAGGTCATCTTCGACGGCGTCCCGGTCGACACTGCGCGCCGGGTGGGCGAGGAGGGCCAGGGCATGATGATGGCGCTCACAGCCCTGGACGCCGGCCGACTCGGGATCGCCGCTGCCGCAACCGGGCTCGCTCAGGCCGCCCTCGACCAAGCCGCCGTCTACGCGAAGGAGCGGCAGCAGTTCGGCCGCCCGATCGCCAGCAACCAGGGCCTCGCGTTCCTCATTGCCGACATGGAGGCTGCCGTCACCACCGCCCGCGCCGCCTACCTCCACGCGGCTCGCCTCAAGGACGCCGGCCGCGCCTTCAGCAAGGAGGCGGCCGTCGCCAAGCTCGTCGCCACCGACGCCGCGATGAAGGTCACGACCGATGGCGTACAGGTGCTCGGCGGCGCCGGCTACACCGAGGACTTCCCGCTCGAGCGCTACCTGCGCGAGGCCAAGGTGACGCAGATCTTCGAGGGCACCAACCAGATCCAGCGCCTCGTCATCTCCCGACACGTCCTCGCCAACTGAACGGCTGACCCCGAAAGGCCTCTCATGCAGCTGAACTCGTCCTCCGTCGCCATTGTCACCGGCGGAGGCTCCGGCCTCGGCGAGGCGACCGCCCGTCGCCTGCACGCAGACGGGGCCTCGGTCGTACTCCTGGACCTCGAGTCCTCTCGGGCCGCTGAGGTGATCGCCGACATGGGCGAACGGGCCGCGTTCGTCGCGGCAGACGTCCGTGACGAGAACCAGGTCCAGCAGGCCGTCGAGGCAGCGAGTGCACTCGGTGAGCTGCGGGTGGCCGTGAACTGCGCCGGAGTCGCGACGCCGGGTCGCGTCATCGGGCGGCAAGGCCCGCTGGCGCTGGAGACGTTCCGCACGGTCGTGGACATCAACCTCGTCGGCTCGTTCAACGTCATGCGCCTGGCCGCCGCGGCGATGCTCGACAACGAACCACTCGACGGCGACCGCGGGGTCATCGTCAACACGGCGAGCATCGCTGCCTTCGACGGCCAGATCGGGCAGGCCGCTTACGCCGCAAGCAAGGCCGGCATCGCGGGCCTCACCCTGTCGGCAGCACGAGACTTGGCGGACAAGGCGATCCGCGTCATGACGATCGCGCCCGGAACGTTCGAGACGCCAATGCTCGCCGGCCTGCCGGAGGAGACCCGTCACGTCCTGGAGCAGCAGGTGCCGCACCCGTCCCGCCTCGGTCAGCCGGCTGAGTACGCGAGCCTGGTGCGCTACATCGTCGACAACCCGATGCTCAACGGTGAGGTCATTCGCCTCGACGGCGCGCTCCGCATGCCGCCTCGCTGACAGACCATCACGTATGCCGCTGAGCTGAGTCCCAGCGGGACCCTGGTTAACGCACCTCCCGTAGTTTGGGCCATGCAACCCTTCGGCCCCCTTGCCTCGTCTTGAACCCGAGCGCAACAGTGCGACGAGGGGCCATGGGCCGACACCAGGGGGAGACCAGGATGCGACCACCCGACGACGAGTTCGCTGCCTACGTCAGGGCGCGGCAGGACGACTTCGTCAGGTTCGGCTACCTGCTCACCGGCGACCGGATGGCGGGCGAGGACCTGGCGCAGATCGCGTTGGCCAAGCTCTACCTCAAATGGGACACGATCCGGCAGGCCCAGTCCACCGACGCGTGGGTCCGCAGGGTCATGGTCAATGAGCACACCTCGTGGTGGCGGCGAGCCTGGCGGCGGCGCGAGACCCTCGACGTCGACCCCGTGCGTGAGTCCGAGCGCCGCGGCGCGGTCGACACGGCGCCGGTCGACCGGGAGCTGTGGACGCAGGTCATGGCCCTGCCGCCGCGGCAGCGCGCCGCGGTCGCCCTCCGCTACTACGAGGACCTCACCGAGGCCCAGACCGCCGAGATCCTCGGCTGCTCCGTCGGCACGGTCAAGAGCCAGGTCCACCGCGCCCTCGCCACGCTCCGCACCAAGCTCGAGGAAGTGCCCGCATGAACACCAGCCAGGTCCCCCAGGGCTCGGACGTCGAGCGCGAGGTCTCCGCGGTGCTGCACGGCCGCCTCGACCCGATGAGGGCATCGGTCGATCTCACCGACTCCGTGATCGGGCGCTCCCACACGATCCGACGGAACCGCCAGATCGCGACCGGAGCCGCCGTGGTCGCGGCCGCGCTTGTCGTCGTTGCGCCGCTGACGTGGACCACGCTGCGAGGTGGGTCCGACCACGGACTCCCCGCAGGGCCGTCCGTCGTCTCGACGGGCGCCCACACAACCGACGGCGAGACGACGAGCGCCCCGACGACCCCACCAGCATTGACCGGCGGCCCGACGACCGGCGCGACCACAACTGCGCAGACGACCCGGCCCCAGACGACCGCGACGACCCCCGTCACGGTCCCGACCTTCGCCATCCCCGACGGAGCCGATCTAACCGTCTCGGCCAGCGCGCCCTTCCGGCAGGGGTCCTCGGGCGACGCGGTCTGGAGCGTCGGCAAGACCATCCACCGCGACGGCCGCACCTTCACCCTCGAGGTGGGCGACACGTGGCAGTACCTTCCGCTCGCGGGAGGAAACGGCTTGGTCATCGACGGCGCCAACGACACCGAACGAACGGTGAGCCTCGTGGGTCCTGACGGCACGGTACGGCGAGAGCTCGCGAGGATCCCGGCGAGTCACGTCGGCGTATCGTCGGCCGCGAGCGCCGACGGCTCCACGGTGGCGCTCTACGCGTTCAACCCGAGCGGTTCCAAGAACAATGACGCGGTCATCTACGCCTGGGACTCGACCGGTCGGGAGCTCGGCCACAAGAGCAACCTGGTGCACACCGCCCACGTGGCCGGCTGGTACGGCGATCGGGTGTTCCTCGGCAACCGCACCTCGGGCCACAGCTACACCTGGGACTTCGCGACCAACACCATCGACAACTACTACGACGGCGCATCGTTCGGCACCGTCAACGCGGCAGGCTTCGCCGCGGCGTTCAAACCGACCGGGGAGGGCTTCACCGGCTGCACCGAGATCCTCGACGTGACCGGCACGACCGCCAAGGTGCTCTCCACGCACTGCGGGGACTTCCAGTCGTTCGGGCCGAGTGTGCTCTCCCCCGACGGGCGCTTCCTCGCCGGCTCCAGCGCATACCAGGACGGCTTCGCGGCGACAGTCGTCCGGGTGCTCGACACCCGCACCGGCCGCGTGGTCCTCGAGGTGGCGAACGCGGTGCTCGATGGCCGCACGGGCCCCGTCGTCACCGATGTGGCGTTCTTGAACTTTGGCTTCACGCGGGACGGATCCCTCGCGCTCGACGTCCTCAAGAGCGAGGGCGCGAGTGGCTCCGTCCAGGTGCTCGGCCGCTGCACTCTCGACGGAGCTTGCCAACGGTTCACCGACGAGGTCGAGACACCCGATGAGCTCGCGCCACCGATGAGGGTGCACCTCTTGGACGCCCGCTGACGCAACCACGCTGGGAGGAGCGCATGCCGCGGGGCCAGCTCAGCGGCATACGACCCGCTCGTCTGCGCAACACACCCGCTTACTGACTGCTGGCTCCTGCTGCACCAGGAGTCAGCAATCGACAAGCGGGTGTGTTGCTGGGACAACCTTGTGGGGCGGT
>NZ_DATCWX010000050.1:0-10314 GCF_036566125.1 Intrasporangium sp. | reverse complement strand
TTCGTTCAGACAAGCCTCCCAGCAGGCAACACACCCGCTTATCGACTGCTGCCCCCTGCTGCAGCAGGGGGCGGCAGTCGATAAGCGGGTGTGTTGCCAGCTGGGAGGCTTGTCTGAACGAACTGAGCGACCCTCAGGCTTTGTGGCGTTGCTCATTGGGTGAAGAGCTCCGCGTCCCAGCCGAACTCGCGAGCCGCCTCGACGTTGTCGGGCCGGTCGTCCGTGAACCACACGTCGCTGCGGGCGATCGGGTGACCCAAGTCGGCCTCGATCACCCGATGGGCTGCGGCGAAGGCTTGGGGGTCTGGCTTGGCGATGCCGAAGTCGGCGCTGTTGAGGATCCGGTCGAAGAGCGGCGTCAGCCCGAGCAGCTCGATCTCCTCGGGGACGTAGTCCGTGCCGTTCGTGAACACGTAGGTGCGGTGGCCGTCCTCGCGCAGCGTGCGGAGCCGCTCGACCGTCTCATTGATCGGCGAGCCGCGGTGGGCCCGCCACTTCTCCATGTGCTGCCTGACGCGGTCGGGCTCGGGGACCGCGGGCTCCAGGGCGAGGCAGATGGCGGCATACCACTCGTCGAAGGTCTGCTGACCCGTGATCGTCGGTTCGAGCAGGTCCGGACGGAAGGCGGTGGCCGCGACCGTGCCGGGCGGCAGGTTCAGGGCTGCCTCGATGACGGGGTTCTGGTCCCCCGGGGCGAAGTCGCGGACGACGCCGTCGAGGTCGAAGACGTAGGCGGTGTGCTCCCGGATCCGCCAGGTCACGTGCTCGAGTTGTCGTCGGCCTGCCGGCGCGGCGTCGTGTGCGCCCAGTGAGCCGTGCCCTCGGACACGCTGCCCTCGGCTCGGCCGGTCACGACGTCAGCCACCGACGGGTCGACCCGCTGCTTGTAAGCGTCCTCGAGGCGAGCGACCTCCCGCTCCCGCGCGTCGAGCTCCTCTGCCCATTCGTCGAGACGACTCTCGCGGCTGCGGAGGTCCTCATCCTGCAGGGAGGCCTCCTCGAAGCGGCGTTCCTGCTCGACTCGGTCGGCCTCGGCCGTCCGCTCGAGGTCGGCAAGGCGCTCAGCCTCCCGCTCGTCCCGCCGGATCCTGGCCCGGCGGCGGGCCGCTGCGGCGACCAGGGCCCACCCGAGGGCGACGAGGAGCATCGCGATGGCTCCAACGGCGACGAGCTCGAGGGGGTGTGAGTCCCGGCTGAAGCCGAGCGCCTGGAGCTGGACCGTGCCCGTCTCGTCACGCACGCCCAGGAAGGCGGCGATACCGAGGCCGGCGCCGAGAAGCAAGAGGATGATGCCGAGCAGGATCATGTCAACTCCTTCGTCGCGCGCATCGGTCATGCGCTTCTTGCTGCTGTCGACCCTAGCCGTACCCAGCGGGCGCGTGCTGGTTCGGTTGGCGCCCACGTCGTTCCGTTAGCCTGACGCCCATGCGAATCCCGGTGAAGCTCGCCGCCGCCGTCCTTGCCGCGCTCTGCGCGACGGGACTCGCTGCGTGCACCAATGACGGCGACAGCACTCCGGGCCCGACGCCGCCGAGTCCGGCCCAGCGCCTCGCGGCCGCCAAGGCGAAGGTCGACGAGGCGCCCTCGGTCCACCTCAAGCTGGAGAGCTCCGGGGTGCCGAAGGACGCCAGCGGCGTCACGTCCGGTGACGGGTGGGGCGCCCATCCGCCGGCGTTCAAGGGCACCCTCAAGGGCGTGTTCTCCGGCATCCCAGCCGACGTGGAGATCGTCTCCACCGGCGGCGAGGTGTGGGCGAAGCTGCCGCTCTTCCCCGGTATGAACAAGATCGATCCGAAGGCGTTCGGCGTGCCCGACCCGGCCACGCTCTTCTCGACCGATCATGGTCTCTCGTCGCTGCTCACCGCGACGCAGAGCCCGGTCGAGGGCGAGAAGATCCGGAACGGCGCGGAGGTCCTCACGACGATCAAGGGCACGCTCCCAGGTGACAAGGTCGTCGACCTGTTCCTCGTCGGCGACCGGAACGGGACGTTCCAGGCGACGTACGGCCTGACCGACGAGGACGAGCTCCGTCGGGTCGCGCTTACCGGGCCATTCTTCGGCTCCGGCACGTCGTCGACGTACACCCTGACGCTCGACCAGTACGGCGCACCCGTCACGATCGAGAAGCCCTGAGCCGGGTGCCCTCCGGCCGGCACGCCCTGCTCGCGACGGCGTCGGTCGCAGTCGCGCTCGCAGCGGCTGACACCTATGTCGTCGTCCTGGCGCTGACCGACATGATGGCCGGTGTCGGCATCGGCGTCGACGCGCTGCAGCGGGCGACGCCGATCATCTCCGGCTTCCTGCTCGGCTACATCGCGGTGCTGCCCCTCATCGGGCGGTTGTCCGACCTGCTCGACCGGCGCCGGGTGCTGCTCGGCTGTCTCATCGTCTTCGTGGTCGGCTCGGCGGTGACGGCGCTGGCCACCGACCTGGGCGTCCTCGTCGGCGGCCGCGTGCTGCAGGGCGTCGGTGGCGGCGGGTTGGTGCCGGCGACGCTGGCCCTCGTCGCGGACCTCTGGCCGGCAGACCGTCGTGGCACGCCGCTCGGCGTTGTCGGGGCGGTGCAGGAGCTCGGCTCGGTGCTCGGCCCCGTGCTGGGCGCGGTGATCCTTGCGTGGTCAGGGTGGCGGGCCATCTTCTGGGCCAACGTCATTGCCGGACTCATTCTGTATGCCGCTGTGCGCGCTCTCGGGGCTCGCTCGCTCCCAGCCCTCCCGCCCTCCACGTCGAGTCTGCAGAAAGCGTCGCAGGCGGGGCGGCCGCCTGGGCTCACTCGACGCGTCATGACGGGGGTGCTCGCGGGGCTCGGCCTCGGCTTGGGTGTGCTCGCACTCGCCGAGCCCGAGGCGTTGGTCTCGGACGTGACGCTCGGGCTCGCCTTCGTGCCCATCGTCGGAGAGTCGCCGCTGCTCACGCCGATCGGGATCGCCGCCCTGCTGCTCCTCCTCGTCCTTGCTGTCGCCACCGCTCCACGCTGGTGGGCGGTGCTGCGCCGCGTGGATCTGCTCGGGGCGCTCCTCGTCGCCATCGCGCTGGGCAGTCTCGTCCTGACCTTCGCGTCGTCCGACCCCGAGAAGGAGGTGGTCGGGCCCTGGGGCCTCGCGCTCCTGCCGCTCGGGGCCGTTGCGCTGGCGGTCCTCCTCTGGTGGCATGGGCGTGCGACCGACCCCTTGATCCCCAGGCGCGTCGTCGGCCGGCGTGGCCTGCGCTCGCTGTTCGTCAGCCTGTGCGTCGGCGCCGCGCTCGTCGCAGTGGTCGTCGACGTCCCGGTTCTGGCCCGCCTCGCCGAGGGGTACGACGAGACGGGTGCGGCACTGGTGCTCGTCCGCTTCCTGCTGGCCGTGCCGGTCGGTGCCCTCGTCGGAGGATGGTCCCTCCATCGACTGGGCGAGGGCGTTGTCGCAGGGGTCGGGCTCCTGCTCGCGGCGGCGGGGCTGCTCGCCATGTCCGGGTGGACCATCCTGTCCATCCAGGACGCCGTGCCGACGACGCTCGTGCTGGTCATCGTCGGCCTCGGCATGGGGCTTGCCCTCGCTCCCATCAACAACGCGGTGCTCGCCGACTCGCCCGACCATGCGCACGGCGTCGCGAGCGCCCTCGTCGTCGTCGCGAGGATGGTCGGCATGGTCGTCGGCCTCGCGCTGCTGACCTCGATAGGGCTCAACCGCTACTTCGAGGCGGCTCGCCACATACCGGACCCGCTCGATACCGACGCGCTCGTCGCTGCCGGTGTCGTGCAGGTGCAGACCG
The DNA here is from genome assembly GCF_036566125.1 of Intrasporangium sp. Taxonomy (GTDB): domain Bacteria; phylum Actinomycetota; class Actinomycetes; order Actinomycetales; family Dermatophilaceae; genus Intrasporangium. The sequence goes on along the minus strand of NZ_DATCWX010000050.1, from coordinate 6,564 downwards.
TCTTCCTCGGTGGGGCCGTCGCGGCGCTCCTGGGCGCGGCCATCGCGTTCACGCTCGGGCGCGCTCTGCGCCGCGACCTCTCGTCCCCAATCGAGTGAACAAGAATCGGGCCGAAAAGTGGACTACTGATGTTTCCGTAGGTGATTGAGCGTCTGGCTGAGAGCACACGGGGCCACGGGAAGTGCACCTTCGACGGGGACCGGGCCACGCTGGGACTGAGCGGGCGCGTGGGGCCGAGCTCAGCGGCATACGGCTGATCCACTCGTGCCGTAGATGACCCACGGAAGAGTCATACAAGCCCAAAAGTTGTTCACTCGATTGGGAAGGTGCGAAGCGGCGGGAGCCTGCCCGCCCTCAGGGCATCCGTTGGACGGGCTGGCCGTCGAGGGCGCGGCTCATGATGCGCTTCCAGATCGGCGCCGCGTAGCAGGCCCCCGTCATCGCGGTGCACGACTTGCCGGCCATGGAGACGTTGAACATCCGGCGGGTCGGGTTCGTCGGGTTGCCGACCCAGACCGCCGTCGCCAACTGTGGCGTGTAGCCGATGAACCATGACTGGGCGTTGCCGTCCGCAGTTCCGGTCTTGCCAGCGGATGGGCGGCCGGGCAGCTGGTTGAGGATGCCGGAGCCGTGGGTCATGTTGTACTCCAGGTACTTCGTCGCCTGCGACACGTCCCGGGTTGCCGCGACTTGCCGGCATGACGGCGTCGGCTGCCAGAGCACCTGGCCGCCTTGATCGACCTCGGTGACGGGGTAGGTCTGGCAGACCGTCCCACCGGCGGCGAGGCCGGCATAGGCGTTGGCCATCGTCTGCGGCGACACCGTCTCCGCTCCGAGGACAACTTGGGGAGGGTACGTCCCGATGGGCGACCCGTCCGCGCCGTGGACGCCGAACGCCTGCATCGTGTCCCGGATCGCACACACGCCGAGCCGAGTCGCGAGCGCGACGAACGCGGTGTTGGTCGAGCGTGCCGTTGCCTCCATGAGCGAGATCCGTCCGCCGTGCCACGCCGTGTCGTTGTAGACGTGCCATGGGACCGCGAGACCGCAGGGCTGCGGGAACTGACGCGGTGTGAAGGTCGCGGCCGAGTGCGGCCCAGCTGCAGGGGCGTCGACACTGGCCCGGAGACCCAGCCCTTGGTGCATCGCCGTCACGAGCGAGAACGCCTTGGCCGTCGAGCCGAACTGGAAGCCGCCCGAGCCGCCGTAGGCCCGGTCCACCGCGTAGCTGATCGCCGTGACGCCGCTTGTCGTGGTCAGGCCGAATCGGGTGTCCTGGCCGAAGGCGATGACGCGGCCCGTGCCGGGCTCCGTGACATACGCGGCCGCAGCGACCCGGAGCGAGTTGCGCTCCGGAGCGACCTCACGGAGCGACCGATCGACGATCCGCTGGACGTCTGGGTCGAGGGTCGTGTGGATGGTCAGCCCGCCTCGGTAGAGCAGGTCGTGTCGCGCCTCGACCGTCTCGCCGAGCGCCGGCTGACGCTCGAGCCACTGGAGGATGAACTCGCAGAAATACGGATGTGGCGATGCGGCGCAGGTACTCAGCGGCTGGGTCACATTCAGGTCCTTGGCGAGTGGCCGCTTCTCGGCGGCGCGCCAGTTGGCCGCGCTGATGAGGCCGAGGTCGTGCATGCGGTCGAGCACCACGTTGCGCCGTGCCGTCGCGGCTGCGAGATGGTGGACGGGATCCGTTGCGCTCGGACTGCGCACCAGCCCGGCGAGCGTCGCGGCCTCGGACAGCGTCAGCCGGCTCGCGTGGACACCGAAGTAGTGCTCGGCCGCGGCCTCGACGCCATAGGCGCCGTCGCCGTAGTAGGCGACATTGAGGTAGCCGGCCAGGATCTGGTCCTTGGTCCACTGGCGCTCGAGCGTCGTCGCATACCGCAGCTCGGTGAGCTTGCGCACCAAGGTCTTTGCTGTCGCCGCCTGCGCTGCCGCGTCCTCTCCCGCGGCGCGGGCCTGCTCCTCGAGGCTGAGCTTGACGAACTGCTGGGTCAGCGTGGAGGCGCCCTGTGTCGCCTGCCCCGTGCGAAGGTCTTCGACGAGCGCTCGCGCGATGCCCTCCGGGTCGATCGCCCCGTGCGAGTAGAACCGGCTGTCCTCGATGGCCACCTGGGCCCGGCGCATGACCGGGGCCACGGCCGAGAGAGGCACGATGACGCGGTCCTTGTCCTGGGGCGTGGCGATCAGCGACCCGTCTGCGGCGAGAATCCGGGACCCTTGCGCGAGCGGGGTCGTCGCGAAGGACGCCGGCAGCGCGCTGATCGTGTCGGCTCCGGCGAGTGCGAGTCGGCCGAGTCCCGCGACGGCGGGCAGTGCGATCCCTGACGACAGCAGTCCGAGCCCGACCGCCGCAACGATGAACGCCACGAGGAGCGCCGGAATGCGGGTCACTGGGTGGGCACGACGGGCCACTCTCTCGAGTCTAGGCAGCGTTGCTGGACGGTCGCTGTGCGTTGGCTGTGAGTGCCGTTACGACCCGCCGCCGCCGTGGCCCGCAGGTCCATCGATCTCGAAGACGACCGGCGCATGGTCGCTAGCGCCCTTGCCCTTGCGTGCCTCCCGGTCGATCGCTGCGCCGGTGACCCGCGCCGCGAGCGCCGGCGAGCAGAGGGCGAAGTCGATCCGCATCCCCCTGCCCTTCTGGAAGCGCAGCTGCGTGTAGTCCCAGTACGTGTAGACGCCGGGACCAGGCGTGTGCGGCCGGACGACGTCCACATAGCCCGCGTCGACGACGCCCTGGAACGCGGCGCGCTCCTTCGGCGACGTGTGCGTGCGGCCCTCGTAGTACGGCACGCTCCAGACGTCCTCGTCGAACGGCGCGATGTTCCAGTCGCCGAGCAGCGCGATCTGCGCGCTCGGGTCATCGGCCAGCCAGGTCCGGCCTGCTGCCGCGAGGGCCTGCAGCCAGTCGACCTTGTAGAGCAGGTGCGGGTCGTCGAGCGTGCGTCCGTTGGGGATGTAGAGCGACCAGACGCGGACGCCGGCGCAGGTGGCACCGATCGCCCTTGCCTCCTCGGCAATCGGGTCGCCCCACCCGGGCATCCCGTCAAAGCCGATCCGCACGTCCTCGATCCCGACTCGGGACACGACCGCCACGCCGTTCCATTGCGACAGCCCATGGTGGGCCACCTCGTAGCCGAGGTCCTTGAACCGGTCGTAGGGGAACTGGTCCTCGCGGGCCTTGGTCTCCTGGACGGCGAGGACGTCGACCTCGCTCCGGACGAGCCAGTCCGTCACGCGGTCGATCCGGGAGCGGATGGAGTTGACGTTCCACGTGGCGATGCGCACGGTTCCCTACCCTAACGAGGCGGTCGGACATCGCCAGACGGCCCTGCGGAGACCTGGTGGCCCATGGGCGATCATGGGACATGGCCACCGACCGACTGCCGATCCTGCACCACCAGAACCTCGTCTTCGACGTGACGGATGCCGGGCCGGCCGACGGCACGCCGGTGGTGCTGCTCCACGGCTTCCCGCAGGACCGCTCGAGCTGGGACCGCATCAGCGAGCAGCTGCACGCGGCCGGAATGCGGACCTATGCGCCGGATCAGCGGGGCTACTGCGCGGGCGCCAGGCCGCCCGGCACGGCCGCCTACCGGCTCGAGCACCTCGTCGGCGACGTCATCGCGCTCATCGACGCCACAGGTCACGAACGCGTCCACCTCGTCGGCCACGACTGGGGTGGCGGCGTCGCCTGGCTCGTCGCCGGCAACCACCCGGACCGCGTCGCTTCGGTGACGGTCCTGGCGACCCCGCATCCCGCGGCGCTGTCTCGGGCCCTGCGGACCTTCGACCAGCTGCGCCGGTCGTGGTACATGGCCGCCTTTCAGGTCCCGGTCCTCCCTGAGCGTCTTGTCGCCGCGTGGTTCCGCTCCATCATGGTCGGATCGGGCCTGCCCATCGAGGACGCGGAGCGCTACGCGGCGCGACTGGCCCGGCCCGAGGCGCTCCGCGGGCCGATCAGCTGGTACCGCGCCATGCGGTCCTCGACGGTCCGGGCCCACCGGGTCGCCGTGCCGGCGACCTACGTCTGGGGATCGCGGGACGTCGCACTCGGTCGGCATGCGGCAGAGCTGACCCGCGAGCACGTGACGGGGCCGTACCAGTTCGTCGAGCTCGACGCCACCCACTGGCTGCCCGAGACACGACCGGACGAGTGCGCGGCCGCGATCATCAGCCGAGTCGAGGGCGCCCACCCACCCCTATTGTGACCATCATGACCTCGCGCCCCGTCGCCCTCGTCACCGGAGCCACCGCAGGCATCGGCCGGGAGTTCGTCACCCAGCTCGCCCAGCGCGGGCACGACCTCGTGCTGGTCGCGCGCGACAGGGGCCGACTCGAGGAGGTGGCCGCCGAGCTCAAGCGGACGTATGCCGCTGAGTCCGAGATCCTCGTGGCCGACCTCTCCGACCGGCAGGCTCTTCAGGCGGTTGCGGACCGGCTGGGAGACGCTGACCGCCCCGTCGACGTACTGGTGAACAATGCCGGTTTCGCCCTGCGCCGCAGCTTCCTGCGCGGCGACCTCGCGGACGAGGAGGCGGCGTTCGACGTGCTCGTGCGGGCTGTGCTCGTCCTGTCCCACGCCGCGGGCCGGGCGATGCGCGAGCGGCACCGCGGCACCATCATCAACGTGTCCTCGGTGGCTGGGTTCCTCGCTTCCGGGTCCTACTCGGCGGCCAAGGCCTGGGTGACCTCGTTCAGCGAGGGACTCGCCATGGAGCTGGACGGCTCTGGGGTCACCGTCACCGCGCTCTGCCCGGGCTTCACCAACACCGAGTTCCAGGAACGCGCCGGCCTCTCGAAGCCAGGGCCCGGGTTCATGTGGCTCGAGCCGGCCGACCTCGTCGCCGACTGCCTCAGGGACGTGGACAAGGGACGGGTCGTCTCGGTGCCGGGCCTGCAGTACAAGGCGATCGTGGGACTGCTCAGCGTCGCGCCGCGTCCACTCATCCGCAGGGCTGCGAAGGTCGCTCGCAGACGCCGCTGACTCGTCACGCGGCCGGCGCTGGAGGCCAGCTCAGCGGCATACGATGAAGCCTTGTGACCCAGCCACGGATCGACGTCGACATCGCCCGCGCCCGACTGCTCGAGCTCATCAAGGAGAAGGCCATCGTCCACGGGCGCGTCAGGCTCAGCTCCGGTGCGGAGGCCGACTACTACGTCGACCTGAGGCGGATCTCGCTCGACGCGGAGGCGGCCCCTCTGGTCGGGATCGTCATGCGCGACCTCACCAGGGATCTGGCCTACGACGCGGTCGGCGGCCTGACCCTGGGCGCCGACCCGGTTGCCACGTCGATGCTCCATGCGGCCGCTGCAGCCAGAGAGCGGCTGGACGCGTTCGTCGTCCGCAAGGCCGGCAAGGCGCACGGGCTGCAGCAGCGCATCGAGGGCCCATCCATCGAGGGTCGAAAGGTCCTTGTCGTCGAGGACACCACGACGACCGGGAACTCGCCGCTGGAAGCGATCAAGGCGGTGCGCGAGGCGGGAGCCGTGCCCGTCGCCGTCGCCACGATCGCCGACCGCGCGACGGGCGCGGGGGAGCGCATCCGTGAGGAGGCAGGGGTCGAGTACCGGTTCGTCTACTCGCTCGAGGACCTCGGCCTGGCCTGACGGCACAGAAAACCAGTCACGCTGGCGCGCTCGGATCCATACGGTTGGGCGATGGCCGACCTCACCATGAACACCATCATCCACACCGCAGTGCGCCGTGACCTGGCGCGCATGCACCGAGCCCTCGGAGCCTTCCCCGCCGGTGACCATGACCGGGCCAGGGCCCTCCAGCGGGCCTGGCGGACGCTGTGGAACCAGCTGCACCACCACCACGTTTCCGAGGACACGTACGTCTGGCCCTACCTGCGCTCCCTCGGGCCTGACGCCATCGACCCCTCGGTGCTGCAGGCGATGGAGGACGAGCACGAGGCGATGAGTCGTGCGATGCAGGATGTGACCGCGGCGGTCGACGGGCTGGCATCGGAGCCGACGGCTGAGCGGGCTGCCGCTGCCGCGAGCGCGGTCGCGCACACCACGGCTGTGACCGACCGGCACCTCGTGCACGAGGAGAACGAGGTGATGCCCGTGATCGTGGCTCGAGACCACACGCCCGAATGGAAAGCTGTCGAGAAGCAGCTCCGCACTGGCGGCCCGTTCCTGGCGGGCGAGCTGATGGCCTGGCTGCAGGACGGCGCCGAGCCGCACGTGGTGGCTGCACTGCGCAAGAACGTGCCCCCGCCGGTGCTCTTCGTGCTCAGCCGCGGCTTCGGCCGCGCCTACCACCGCGAGGTGGCCCCGGTCTGGCGCTGAGCCCTACAGCGCGGTCGCGATCTGGACCGGGTAGCCACGTCGCAACGCCGCGACCGTGGAGGGCGGAGTCACCAGGGTCGCGGTCCCGGCACGAGGCCTGGGCAGCTGCTCGCCGTAGCTGTTGTCCGGCAACCACAGGGTCAGGTGGTCGTTCCGGACGAGGGCCGGCCCCGCGTCGATGAGCACGAACGCGCCCTCGGGCAGGTCGCGCCACCGAGCACGGTGGAGCCGGCGGGTCCGATGGCGGGCCTCCCACCG
>NZ_DATCWX010000041.1:0-6490 GCF_036566125.1 Intrasporangium sp. | reverse complement strand
GCCGCCCGGGCTCGATCTGTCGGCCTACCGCATCGTCCAGGAGGGATTGACCAACAGCCTCAAGCACTCGGGCGCCAGCCAGGCGGAGGTGCAGGTCCGCTACGGCCCGCGAGAGCTGGAGCTCGAGGTCCGCGACGATGGCGGCGGCGTCGCGGGCGTCGCGGGCGGCGCGGCCGGCGACGGCCACGACGACTCGGAGAGGGGGCTCGGCCACGGCCTCGTCGGGATCCGGGAACGCGTCAAGATCTACGGTGGGCAGATGTCGGCGGGAGCGTCCCGGGCCGGTGGTTACGTCCTTCGCGCCCGCTTCCCCCTCGATGGAGCGGGCCCATGACGATCCGGGTCCTCGTGGTGGACGACCAGTCGATGGTGCGAGCAGGCTTCCGGCTGCTGCTCGCCGACGAGCCGGACATCGAGGTCGTCGCCGACGCGAGCAACGGCCTCGAGGCGATCGCCCAGGCCGCGCGCTTCCACCCGAACGTCATCCTCATGGACATCCGCATGCCCGAGCTCGACGGCCTCGAGGCGACGCGACGAATCCTGGCCGCCGACCCTGCGGCCCGCGTCCTCATCCTCACGACGTTCGACCTGGATGACTACGTCTACGAGGCGCTCAGGGCGGGCGCGAGCGGCTTCGTCCTCAAGGACGACCCACCCGAGCAGCTCATCGCTGCGGTCCACACCATCGCGGCCGGTGACGCACTGCTCTCTCCCGCGGTGACGAAGCGCGTCATCCAACACTTCACCAGGCTGAACCGACATGCGCCTCCTCGCGTGTTCGAGAGCCTGACGACGCGGGAGCTCGACGTCTACCGGCTCATCACGCGCGGCCTGTCCAACGCCGAGATCGGGCGCGAGCTGTTCATCAGCGAGACCACGGTCAAGACCCATGTGACCCGACTGCTGCAGAAGCTCGACGTGCGCGACCGCGCCCAGGCGATCGTTCTCGCCTACCAGTCGGGGCTCTTCGACGCGTCCGACCTGGCCTGACGCACGGGGTCCTCCAAAGGTCGGACGCGAAAGATCGTCGGCTCGTCGGACCTGCTCGCGACGTCCCGACGACGCGCTGAGGGGTGCCCGGTTCCTAGCGTTGAAGCATCCAATCACCCAGTGCGAAAGGCACCTCCACATGATCACCATCGACTCCCTGACGAAGACGTACGGCAAGCTGACCGTCGTCGACGACGTCAGCTTCGTGGCCAGCAGCGGCCGGGTGACCGGCTTCCTCGGACCGAACGGGGCCGGCAAGTCGACCTCGATGCGGATGATGGTGGGCCTGACGACACCAACGGCGGGCAGCGCCACGATCCTCGGTCGTCGGTTCGCCGACCTCCCCAACCCGGGACTCGAGGTGGGCGTCATGCTCGACGCCTCGGCCCAGCACGCCGGCCGCACCGGTCGCGAGATCCTCACGCTCGCCCAGCGGTTCATGGGCCTGCCGGCCCGCCGCGTGGACGAGTCCATCGAGGCGGTCGGGCTCACCGAGTCCGAGGCCGGCCAGCGGGTCGGCAACTACTCGCTCGGCATGCGCCAGCGCCTCGGCGTGGCCACGGCCCTCATCGGTGAGCCCGCCGTGCTCATCCTCGACGAGCCGGCGAACGGGCTCGACCCGGCCGGCATTCGCTGGATGCGCGACCTGTTGCGCGGCTATGCCGACCAGGGCGGCACGGTCCTGCTCTCCTCGCACCTGCTCCACGAGGTCGAGGTCATCGCGGACGACATCGTCATGATCGGCAAGGGCCGGATCGTCGCCCAGGGCTCCAAGTCCGAGCTCCTGGGCGCGGCGGGCACGGTCGTCCGTGCGGCCGACATCTTCCGGCTCCAGCGAGCCCTCGACCAGCACGGCGTCCTGACGACCGTGACCGATGACGGCGCCCTGCGCGCCGACGCGGACGCCGCTCGCGTGGGCTGGGCTGCACACGCCTCCGGCCTCGCACTCACCGAACTGCGCTCAGCCGATGGCGGGCTCGAGGACATGTTCCTCCAGCTCACCGCTGACACCCAACGAGAAAGGAAAGCGGCATGACCGCCATGACCGTCGACACCGTCGACAGCAGCACCACCGCCCGTGCAGATCGCGGCGCTCCCAAGCGGATCCCGCTCACCCGCGTCATCGCGGTCGAGCTCCGCAAGATGTTCAACACCAGGTCCGGCTTCTGGCTCATGGCGAGCATCGTCATCGTCGGCGTCGGGACGACCGTCGGGATCATCCTGCTGGCACCCGAATCGGAGCTGACGTACTACACGTTCGCCAAGGCCGTCGGCTTCCCGATGGCGATCATCCTGCCGATGATCGCAACCCTGTCGATCACCGGCGAGTGGAGCCAGCGGAGCGGCCTGACGACGTTCACCCTGGTCCCGCGCCGCAACCGGGTCATCGTCGCCAAGGGCCTCACCTCCCTCGGCGTGGGCATCGCGGCGATGCTCTTCGCCTTCGCCATCGGCGCGGTCGGCAACCTCGTCGGCATGGCCATCACCGGCGCTGACCTCGTCTGGGACGTCTCGCTCACGGAGGGGGCGACCATCGTGCTCGGCAGCCTGCTCTGCCTGCTCACCGGCACCATGCTGGGCATGCTCATCCGCAGCTCGGTGGGAGCGCTCGTCGTCTACTTCATGTACGCGTTCGTGCTGCCCAGCCTGTTCGGGGTCCTCACGACCAGCGTGGACTGGTTCCCCGACGTGCGGCCGTGGATCGACCTCAACCTTGCCGAGTCCTTCCTCTTCAACGGTCAGGTGACCGGCGAGCAGTGGGCGAACGTCGCGGTCACCGCGGGGGTGTGGATCATCCTTCCGGCGCTCCTGGGACTCCGCCTGGCCATGCGGTCCGAGGTGAAGTGACGGGGTCGCCCGAACCCTCCCACGGGCCGGCCCTCGACCCCGAAAGCTGTTCACTCGATCAGGTCATCGGCCGGAGAGAAGCCCTGGTGCTCATCAGAGCACCGGGGCTTCTCGCATCCGCCGACCAGCGCGGCTCACGGCACACCCGGCGAGTGCTTAGATGGTTCGGCTCCATCACGTCGATCGACCTCGCAGGTAGACACCATGAAAATCGCGATCCTCTCGCGCGCCCCCCGGTCGTACTCGACACAGCGGCTGCGGACCGCTGCCCTCGACCGCGGACACGAGGTGAAGGTCCTCAACACCCTGCGCTTCGCGATCGACCTCTCCGGTCCCGACCCCGATCTCCAGTTCCGCGGTCGGCCGATCTCGGACTACGACGCCGTGCTGCCCCGCATCGGCAACTCGATCACCTACTTCGGCACCGCGGTCGTGCGCCAGTTCGAGCAGATGGACGTCTACACGCCCAACACCGCCAACGGCATCGCCAACTCCCGCGACAAGCTGCGCGCCACGCAGATCCTCTCGCGGCACAACATCGGGATGCCAGCGACCACGTTCGTGCGCAACCGCGCCGACGTGCGACCCGCGATCCAGCGGGTCGGCGGTGCCCCCGTCGTCATCAAGCTGCTCGAGGGCACCCAGGGCATCGGCGTCATCCTGGCCCCCGAGGTCAACGTCGCTGAGGCCATCATCGAGACGCTGCACAGCACGAAGCAGAACGTGCTCATCCAGAGCTTCGTCAAGGAGAGCCGCGGCCGGGACATCCGGGCTCTCGTCGTCGGTGACCGGGTCGTGGCTGCGATGCGCCGAGTCGCCCATGGCGACGAGTTCCGCTCGAACGTCCATCGCGGCGGCGCGGTGGAGGCCGTGTCGCTGCCCCCGGAGTACGAGGAGGCGGCGGTGCGCTCGGCGCAGATCATGGGACTGCGGGTCGCCGGCGTCGACATGCTCGAGAGCGTCAACGGACCACTCGTCATGGAGGTCAACTCCTCCCCCGGCCTCGAGGGCATCGAGACGGCGACCAAGCTCGACGTCGCGGGAGCCATCATCGACTACGTCTCCCACCAGGTCGGCTTCCCGGAAATCGACGTCCGCCAGCGCCTCACCGTGTCGACCGGCTACGGCGTCGCCGAGCTCGTCGTGCACGCAGGCGCCGATCTCGTCGGCAAGACGATCGCGGAGTCAGGCCTCGACGACCGCGACATCACCGTCCTCACCCTCCACCGCGGCACCTCCGTCATCCCGAACCCGCGTCGCCGCACCGAGCTGCAGGCCGAGGACCGGCTGCTGTGCTTCGGCAAGCTCGAGGAGATGCGCTCGATGATTCCCGAGCGACGGCGTCGGCGCCACAAGGTCCGACGCCTCCCGAAGGAGCCACTCGTCGACGACCGCGAGTGACGCAGCATCCGGACCGCCCCAGGTGCGCTGCCACCTGCATCCTGCCCTACCGTTGGGCAGATGGAATGGCAGAACGCCGGCGCCGTGCTCTTCGACCTCGACGGCGTACTGACGCCGACGGCCGAGGTGCACCGGCGCGCCTGGGAACAGCTGTTCACCGGCGTCCTCGAGCGGCTGCCGGAGGACGTCGAGGCAGACCGCTCGCCCTACACCGACGAGGACTACTTCCACCATGTCGACGGACGGCCGCGCTACGAGGGCGTCACGGCGTTCCTGCGCTCCAGGGGTATCGACCTGCCGCACGGGACGCCCGAGGACTCGCCGGACGAGGTGACCATCTGCGGCTTGGGTAATCGGAAGAACGTGCTGTTCAACGAGATCCTCGACGCCGAGGGGATCGAGCCCTACCCCGGGTCCGTGGCGCTGCTCGACGACCTCGAGCGCCGAGGCACTCCGGCCGCTGTCGTCACCTCCTCCCGCAACGGCCCGCACGTCCTCCGCACGGCCGGTCTGGCCGAGCGGTTCGAGGTTCTCGTCGACGGCTCCGTCGCGACCGAGCAGGGGCTGGCCGGCAAGCCGGAGCCGGACACCTTCCGGTATGCCGCGGACCTGCTCGGCGTCGAGCCGGCCCGGTGCGCCGTGGTCGAGGATGCCGTCTCCGGCGTCACTGCCGGTGCCCGCGGCGACTTCGGGATCGTCGTCGGCGTCGACCGTGGCGTCGGCGCGGACACCCTGCGCCAGGCAGGTGCCGACGTGGTCGTCACCGACCTCGCCGAGCTGCTCCCCACCGCTGGTCCCCTCTCCTAGCCACACCCTTGACCCCGGAGGACCCCATGCAGTCCGACTCGTGGCATCACCCGCCACAACCTGTCGACCCCCTCGACCGCAGCCGCTTCCCCATCGAGCCGTGGCGGCTGGTCGAGTGCGCCTACGAGAAGCACGACCTCGGGGTCACGGAGACGCTGTTCTCTGTCTCGAACGGCTATCTGGGCCTGCGCGGCAACGTCGAGGAGGGGCGCGACACGCACACGCATGGCACCTTCGTCAACGGCTTCCACGAGACCTGGCCGATCCAGCACGCCGAGGAGGCCTACGGCCTGGCCCGGGTGGGCCAGACGATCGTCAACGTCCCGGACCCCAAGACGATCAAGCTCTATGTCGACGACGAGCCGCTGCTGCTGTCGGGAGCCGACCTCGAGTCCTACGAGCGCGCCCTGGACATGCGCGCGGGGCTGCTGACGAGGCACCTGATCTGGCGCACCAGCTCGGGCAAGCGCGTGCGGATCACCAGCACCCGGATGACCAGCCTCGTCGAGCGGCATCTCGCGGTCATGACCTTCGAGGTCGAGATGCTCGACGGGGACGCCTCGCTGGTGATCTCCAGCTCGATCCTCAACCGGCAGGACGGCTCGGACGAGTACCGGGTGAGCTCGGCGGCAATGGGCGAGGGGCTCGACCCGCGGCAGGCCGAGTCATTCGAGCACCGTGTGCTGCAGCCCCGCCGGCACGAGATCGTCGACGACCGGCTGCTGCTGGGGTACCGATGCACCAACTCCAAGATGACGATCTCCACCCTCGTCCACCACGCGATCGAGACCGACAATCCGTTTACCCAGCGGCGCAGCGTCGAGGAGGACCTGGCCAAACAGGTCTACGAGATCGCCGCCGAGCGCGGCCGGCCGGTGCGGGTGGAGAAGCTCGTCGCCGTGCACACCTCGAGCGGCGTGCCGCCGCGTGAGCTGGCCGACCGCTGCGGCCGCACCCTGGACCGCGCGGTGTCGGCCGGTGTACCGCGGCTGCACCGGGAGCACGCCGAGCACTGGGAGCGGTTCTGGGCCGAGTCCGACGTCGAGGTCGAGGGCCAGCCGGCGGTGCAGCAGGGGATCCGGTGGAACCTCTTCCAGCTCGGGCAGGCCACCATCCGGGCCGGCAACCAGGGCATACCCGCCAAGGGCCTGACGGGCACCGGTTACGGGGGCCACTACTTCTGGGACACCGAGTGCTACGTCGTGCCGTTCCTCACCTACACCCACCCGCAGGCGGCGCGCAACGCGCTGCGCTTCCGCCACGGGATGCTCGACGACGCCCGCCGTCGCGCCGCCGAGCTGTCGCAGTTCGGGGCGCTCTACCCATGGCGAACGATCAACGGCGAGGAGGCCTCCGCGTACTTCCAGGCCGGCACAGCGCAGTACCACCTCAACGCCGACATCGCCTACGCCCTGAGCAAGTACGTGCAGGCGACCGGTGACCG
>NZ_DATCWX010000038.1:0-2323 GCF_036566125.1 Intrasporangium sp. | reverse complement strand
ATGGTTTGGCACCTCGATGTCGGCTCGTCGCATCCTGGGGCTGGAGTAGGTCCCAAGGGTTGGGCTGTTCGCCCATTAAAGCGGTACGCGAGCTGGGTTTAGAACGTCGTGAGACAGTTCGGTCCCTATCCGCTGTGCGCGCAGGAAACTTGAGAAAGGCTGTCCCTAGTACGAGAGGACCGGGATGGACGAACCTCTGGTGTGTCAGTTGTTCCGCCAGGAGCACCGCTGATTGGCTACGTTCGGAAGTGATAACCGCTGAAAGCATCTAAGCGGGAAGCACGTTTCAAGATGAGGTTTCCCCGCCCGCGAGGGCGAGAGGCTCCCAGCCAGACGACTGGGTTGATAGGCCGGACGTGGAAGCACAGCAATGTGTGGAGCTGACCGGTACTAATAAGCCGACAACTTGACCAACAAAGATGCTACGCGTCCACTGTGCAGTTCCCGAGATACAAACGGAGAACGACCCACCCACCGTTCTTGATATCTCCACAGAGTTACGGCTGCCATAGCGAAGGGGAAACGCCCGGCCCCATTCCGAACCCGGAAGCTAAGCCCTTCAGCGCCGATGGTACTGCACTGGTGACGGTGTGGGAGAGTAGGACGCAGCCGGACACACTTTCACAAGGCGCCCTGGACGAGACTTCATTGATTTCGTCCGGGGCGCCTTTATTTGTTTACTGGACCCAGCTCGTCTGGCGCGAATGCGGTCCGAGGGAGAAGGATGACGTCATGAGCGACGACCGGGACAGGAACGACGACCGTCGAGGCGACGGCGCGAGGCGAGACGAGTCCCGCCCGCGTCGTGACGACGACCGTCCCCGTCGTGCCAAGGGGCCCGGGCCTACCCAAGGTGCGGCCTCGGCGGGAGGAAAGACGCCTCATGGCTCCGGCTCCGCGCGAGCTGGCAAGCGCCCGTACAAGACCGGTCAACGACCCTCGGGGGTTGACCGGCGTGACGACCGGAGGGGGGAGCGCAGGCGCGACGGGGGAGCCGATGACGGGAGGGGCTTCCGTCAAGGCGACGAGCGGCGTGACCGACCCCGCCGGGATGACCGCCGGGATGGCCGTCGGGATGGCCGCCGCGATGACCGCCCGGATGGGTCACGAGGCGAGGGACGCGGCGACCGGTCCAGGGGCCGAGCATCGGGTTCGGCGCCCCGTGCACCTCATGGTGGACGGGGCGAGCAGAACCGGGACTCGGGGCAGGCTCGCGGCCGGCGGTCCGGGCCTGAGGAGCGCCGTGGCGGCCCGAGACTGACGCCGAAGTCTCCGCGCAAGCCGGAGCCGGCGATCCGGGAGGGTGTCACGGGGCACGAGGTCGACCGCGGCGTCAAGAACCAGCTCAGGACGCTCTCCAAGGAGAACGCCGAGGGCGTCGCGCAGCACCTCGTCATGGTCGCCGAGCTGCTCGACGTGGACCCGGAGGCGGCACTTGCGCATGCCGAGACGGCGGTGCGTCGGGCCGGCCGGGTTCCGGCCGCGAGGGAGGCCCTGGGCCTGGTGGCCTACCGCATGGGTGACTGGGCCCGTGCGCTCAGCGAGTTTCGGACGGTGCGGCGCCTGTCCGGCTCGCACCACCTGCTGCCCCTCATGGTCGACTGCGAGCGGGCCCTGGGTCGGCACGCCAAGGCTCTCGAGCTGGCACAGAGCGAGGAGGTCGCGAACCTCGCCATCGACGATCGCGTCGAGCTGGCCATCGTCGTCTCGGGGATCCGACGCGACCTGGGTCAGATCGAGGCCGCAGCCGCAGGACTCTCGGATCTGGTTCGGCGCCTCAGCCCGAATCGTCCGTCGGCTGCGCGGCTCTACTACGCCTATGCCGACGCCAAGCTGGCGGCGGGCGAACCGAGCGAGGCGCGGGAGTGGTTTGCCCGAGCCGCCGACGCCGACCACGAGCTGACGACAGATGCGGCCGAGCGGCTCGACGAGCTCGATGGCGCCGAGGTCATGGACTTGTCGCCTGATGAGGACGAGATCGATCCCGAGTCCGCAGAAGGCTGAGCTGGCCGGACACCGCATGGACGACGACAACCACGCCTCGGAGCGCGACAGATTGGACTGGGCCCCCTTCAGACGGGGGTCGGAGGGACCCATACGGAACTCCTACGAGGGGATCGTCTGTGACCTCGACGGCGTCGTCTACCGGGGAGCGGGGGCGGTGCCTGGTGCCCCAGCTGCGTTGCGGCGCTTGGCTGCCCACGGACTGCGGGTCGTCTACGCGACGAACAACGCCTCTCGTCTGCCCGGCGAGGTCGCTGAGCACCTCACCTCGCTCGGTCTGCCGGTCACCGCAGACGACGTCGTGACGAGCGCGCAAGCC
>NZ_DATCWX010000117.1:0-9589 GCF_036566125.1 Intrasporangium sp. | reverse complement strand
GGCTCGCGGGTGAGGCTGATCCCGCCGAGCGCGAGCCCCAGCAGCTGCGGCACGAAACAGAAACCGAAGATCACGCCCGCGATGGCGACCGCGAGAGCTGACCTCGCCAGCGGCGCCTCGGAGGCCAAGCGGGGATGATCGACTGGACCCACGCGTTCAGCCTAACGATGGAGACTCGGATGCCACGTCGCTCGTTGTGTGCCCGCCTGCCTCTGCGGGTCGCCGCCGTGCTCGTCGTGGGCCTGCTCGGAGCTGCAGGTCTCGCGGGCTGCAGCTCGGCTCCCAAGCTCGCGGACCTGCCGCCCGACGTCGCGTCGGCGATGCCGACGATCTCGGCGGAGCAGGCGGAGTTCGTGCTGGCCGCGCGCCAGCGTGGTGCGATGGTCACCGGCGCGACGGTTGCCGACGACCTCGAGACCGGGACCACGGTGTGCTGGGCGCTCAAGAATGGTGGCGTCACGCTGGGCGAGATCGCCAGGGACGACAACGACCAGCCGCTCGACAACGAGGGTGACCAGCTGCGGACCAAGCGGCTCATGGCGGCCGCGGTCGACTCGCTGTGTCCCGACTACCAGGACCAGGTGGCGCAGCTCAACCTGCCCTGACCCCCTGTCCTCCCCTCTCCCCGATCGAGTGAACAGCTTTTGGGTGAGACGGGCCGGAAGAAGTCCCAGCCCGATCCGGTTGGCACCCACGTGACCGATACGAACCGTGCCCAGCTGAACATCCTCGACCTCGTCCCGATTGCCGAGGGCGGCACCGCGGCCGATGCGATCGAGCAGACCGTCGACCTCGCCCAGCACGCCGAGCAATGGGGCTATGGCCGGTACTGGATGGCCGAGCACCACAACTTCCGTGGGGTTGCCTCGTCGTCCACGGCGGTGCTCATCGGCCACGTCGCGAGCCACACGAGGACGATCCGGGTGGGGGCCGGCGGCATCATGCTGCCGAACCATGCGCCCTACGTCGTCGCCGAGCAGTTCGGCACCCTGGCGACGATGCATCCGGGTCGGATCGACCTCGGCCTCGGCCGCGCCCCCGGCACCGACCCGGCGACCGCGCGAGCCCTGCGCCGGAACGAAGTGGCGGCAATGAACTTCGGCGCCGAGGTCCAGGAGCTGATGGGCTATCTCGGCGACCCCGACCCCGACGCGAACGTTCGCGCCATCCCCGGGGAGGGAACCAACGTGCCGATCTGGATCCTCGGGTCGAGCCACGGAGGCGCGCAGGTCGCCGCCGCTCTGGGGTTGCCGTACTCGTTCGCGTCACACTTCGCGCCAGCGGCCCTGATGAGCGCGCTAGAGGTGTACCGGCGCGGCTTCCAGCCGTCGCCGTTGCCCGGTGGCCTCGACGCACCCCGCACCATGGCCGGGGCCAACGTCATGGTCGCCGACAGCCAGGCCGAGGCCGAGCGGCAGTTCACCTCGGTCCTCGAGCGGTTCCGCAGCATCGTGACGAACCGCCGGAGTGGCCTGCTGCCTCCATCCGATGCCACCCCGGACGAGCTGCTGGCGTCGTGGTCACCGGCCGAGCGGGCCGCCGTCGCCGAGATGACGAGGGTCTCGTTCGTCGGCACCCCGGTACAGGTACGCGACGACCTCGAGGTGTTCACCAAGGCCACCGGTGTCGACGAAGTCATCGTGACGTGCGGCGCTTTCGACCCCGAGGTCCGCCAGCGCTCGCTCGAGCTGCTCGCGGACGTGTGGTCCTGACCCCCGACCCGCCGTCTGGAAGGCTGAGCCCATGTCCGAGCAGACCTCCGATCAAAGCCCCATCAACTCCTCGGCTGCAGGGTCGAGGGACGAGCGCCACGTCACGCTGACCCGGGACAGCGTCGGTCGCTACACGGTCCGCAACGACC
This sequence comes from Intrasporangium sp., assembly GCF_036566125.1. Classification (GTDB taxonomy): domain Bacteria; phylum Actinomycetota; class Actinomycetes; order Actinomycetales; family Dermatophilaceae; genus Intrasporangium. The sequence continues at coordinate 7,728 of NZ_DATCWX010000117.1, read as the reverse complement.
GTGGGGGATCCATCACGACGAGCTCGGGCACCGAGGAGCTGTCACCGGTCGAGCTCCTGCTTGCCGGGATCGCCGCCTGCACCGCTGTCGACGTCGACACCGTGACGACCCGGCGGGCGGAGCCGGAGAGCTTCCAGATCGACGTGACGGCCGACAAGGTCAAGGACGAGCAGGGCAACCACCTCAAGGACATCGAGGTGACGTTCCGGGTCCGCTTCCCGGATGGCGAGGGTGGCGACGCTGCACGCAAGATCCTGCCGAGCCTGGTGAGGCGGTCGCACGAGGAGTTCTGCACCGTGAGCCGGACCGTCATGCTCGGCGCCGAGGTGACTGCCCGTATCGACTGATCCCGCCGTGGGCGGGGGTCACACCGTCTTGCCCATGGGGCGCACGGTGAGGATCTGCTCGGCGCGACCGACCGGCCCGTGCTCGTCATGGAGGGTCGTGGAGGTCAGGCCCATCCCCGTCGTGCCCATGGTCACCTTGGTGTCGAAGCCGACCCAGCCGCGCACGGGCTCGCGGAAGAGGTGGATCGTGAGGTCGACGTTGGGGAACATCCACTCCTGCGGCGAGACGCGCACGGCTATGCCGTTGGCCGTGTCGACGAGGCGGATGAGGTCGGCGGTGGGCGAGCAGGCCTCGCCGTCGACGAGGGCGTAGGGGCTGCGGATCCACGTGCGAGTGCGACCCGGGCGGCGCTCGGGGTCGGCGCGGAACTCCACACCCCGGATGTACCCGCCCTCCCAGACCTCGGTGGCGTGCCAGACCGGGAAGGCATCCGGGCCCGGCATCGGCTCGAACTCGACGCCCGCCGCCGGCGTGGAGTCGTGTGCGGCGAGGCGCCAGGCGTTCGCACGAACGACGGCGCGACCGTCGACGGACAGCGTCGCCTCGACGAGCTCGATGCTCCGCCCCGGCCGGGTTGTTCGCACGGCCACGCGGCTCGGTCGCGCCGGAATCATGCCGAGGATGTCGAAGCTGACACGCGCGAGCTGCATGCCCTCGCGCGGCTCGTGCAGGTCGATGGCATGCGTGAGGAGGCCGCCCACTGGGGCCATGTGCTGCTCGTCGTCGCGCCAAGCCCCCTGGACGTGGACGGTGGGCCCGAACTCGTCGTCGCCGAGGCGCCGGTAGAAGGCCGGCACGTCCTCCGCGAGCGTGTATTCGGGCTCGGACTGCTCGTCTGGAGGGATGTTCGTGGTGGCCATCCCGGTCACCCTATGACCCCTGTGACGCCTCCGAGTCGGCAGGCTGCACGACTCCGAGGCCCAGGTCGACCATCCGGACGAGCCGTGGCACGAGCTCCTCGATGGCGCTGCTCGGCAGGTCCCGGAGCGGTCCCTCGAGGGCAAGCATGGCGAGGCCGTGGACTGCCGACCAGGCGAGCAGCTCCGCACCCGCCCGCTGGCTGGAGGGCAGCGCCCCGCTCTCCAGCATCTCGTCGAGCTGGTCGGACAGGAGCTGGAAGGGCGTCCGGCCGCCCGCGCCCGCCGCATCGGACGAGGCAGCCCTGCTCAGATCGGTCGGCACCGCGAACGCCGTGCGGAACAGGCCCGGCTCGGTCAGGGCGAAACGCAGGTAGCCGACTCCGACAGCACGGAACCGGGCCCGCGCCCGAGCGCGCGGGTCGCCGTCGCCGTCCACCTCGGCGATCGCCTGGTCGATGACGTCGGCCGCGCGCGCCTGGGCCAGCGAGACGACGTCGTCGAGGAGGTCATCACGGTCGGCGAAGTGTCGATAGGCGGCGTTTGCGGACACGCCCACTCGACGCGTCGCCTCCCGGAGCACGACCGCGTCCGGCCCACCCTCCCGGGCCAGGTCGAGTCCGGCCTCGAGCAGGGCGCGGCGCAGATCCCCGTGGTGGTAGGTCGCACGCGCGATGCTCACCTCCATATCATGGCCCTCCGCGACGCGACCGCGCCGCGGCCGGCCCCTGGCGTCGCCCAGAGCCCCTCCTTGGCCAGCTCGATCCGCTCGCTCCAGGTTGAGGCAGAGTAGGGCGCGACCGCGACTCACCGCCCGAGGGGACTGATGGACTTCCTGGCCTACGCACTTGCGACCGTCGTCAACGTCGCCGTCGTCGCGGTCGTCACGCGTCGCCTGCTGGGTGTGCCGGTTGGGTGGCCTCGCACGATCATCGTGAGTCTCACGATGCTCAGCGTGGGTACCGGCCTGCTCAACTGGATCAGCACGGCCCTGAACCTCGACATGCGGCCCACCGGCCCGTCCGTGGCCGCCACGGGCGCCATCGTCATCCTGGCGACGGCCTGGCTGCTCGCGGCCCAGGTCATGGTTCTCGCGATCCTCGAGGCCATGGTGCCGACGGGCACCCTGCCCGGGCCATTCTCGCTGCTCCGTTCCCTGCCGGCCCGCAGAAGGCGTGCCGCGCGCTACACGGCCATTGTTCGGATCGCCGCCTCCCACGGCCTCGGCGCCTACCTGCGCCCGACGCGCACCGGCACCGACGTGCCCGACTCCAAGGTGGCGCGGTCGCTGCGCGAGGCGCTGACCGACGGCGGGGTCACCTTCATCAAGCTGGGCCAGATGCTGTCGTCGCGACCAGACCTGCTCCCTGAGGCCTACGTCCGTGAACTGTCGGAGCTGCAGAGCAACGTGCCTCCGGCGGAGTGGCCGCGAGTGCGCGCCGTGCTCGAGCGGGAGCTGGACCAGCCCATCGACGAGGTCTTCGAGCACATCGAGGACGTCCCCGTGGCCGCGGCCTCCGTCGCCCAGGTCCATGTCGCCCGGCTCGTCGGCGGGCAGGAGGTCGTCGTCAAGGTCCAGCGGCCAGATGCCCGCCGACAGGCGCTCGCAGACCTCGACATCGTGCTGCGGCTCGGGGCCTGGCTCGAGCGCCGGACGAGCTGGGGCCGGCGGCTCGGCGTCGAGTCCCTGGCCAAAGGTTTCGCGCGCTCCCTCGAGGAGGAGCTCGACTACCGGGTCGAGCTCGGCAACATGCGCGCCGTCGCAGAGGGCGTCTCGCACGCCAGCCGCCCGCGGGTGCAGGTTCCCCGGGCGCGCGAGGACCTCTCGTCATCGCGCGTCATCGTCATGGAGCGGATGCAAGGACGGTCCGTGTCGACGGCCCAGGAGTTCCTTGGCGGCTTCAGCGCCGTCGAACGACGGGCGATGGCCGAGGACCTGCTCGGTGTCGTGCTCCACCAGGTCGTCGTCACGGGCGTCTTCCACGCCGACCTGCACCCGGGCAACATCTTCGTGTCCGAGGAGGGGCAGCTGGGCCTGCTCGACCTCGGTGCGGTGGGCCGGCTCGACCGGGGGGCTCGCACCTCGATCGGGTTGCTCCTCGCCGCGGTCGACCGCCAGGACTCGCTCGCCGCGGCCGATGCTCTGCTCGACCTGCTCGACCGTGGCGACTACCTCGACGACCGGAGGCTGGAGCGGGAGATCGGACAGCTCATCCTCCGCCACGGCTCCGGCCTGTCGCCCACCGGGAGCGCAGCCCTCTTCGTGGACCTCTTCAGGCTCGTGCTCGACCACGGCTTCGCCGTGCCGTCCCAGGTCGCTGCGGCGTTCCGGGCGCTGGGCTCACTGGAGGGCAGCCTCCGGATCATCTGTCCCGGCATGGACCTCGTCGAGGCCGCACGTCAGCAGGGCCGTGGGCTGGTCACCCACACGGTCACCCCCGCCGCAGCGCGGGAGACGCTCGAGGCGCAGCTCGCGAGCCTCCTGCCCGTGATCCAGCGCCTGCCGCGCCGGATCAACAAGATCACCGAGGACATCGAGGCCGGGCGCCTCACGGTCAACGTCCGCGCATTGAACGACCTCCGCGACCGCGCCTTCATCACCGGGATCGTCCACCAGTTCGTCATGACTGCGCTCGCGGCAGCCTGCGTCCTGGGCGGCATCCTCCTCGTGGCCTCCGAGGGCGGACCGATGATGACGGAGACGGTCCCGCTCAACGCGTTCCTCGGCTTCACCCTGCTGTTCTTCGGGTTCGTCCTCGGCAGTCGGGTCCTCGTCCTCATCTTCCACCAGCACCGGACGACGGCTGCCGCCCTCCACTCCGAGTGGACGGGGTGATCGTCGTGCGCAGCACGGTGCCGGAGGCGGTCGCGGCCGTCGCGCGCTCAGCGACGCGCACCGTCGTGCTGTCCGGGGCCGGGATGTCCGCCGAGAGCGGCGTGCCGACCTTCCGGGACGCGCAAACCGGGCTCTGGGAGCGGTTCGCCGCGGAGGACCTCGCGACGATGGACGCCTGGCGTCGGGACCGCGCCTTCGTCATGGCTTGGTACCTCTGGCGGTTCGGCCTCGTGGCGGAGGTCGAGCCACACGCCGGCCACATCGCGATCGCGCGATGGGCCGGAGTGCTCGGCGGCCCGCGCATCTCGGTGGTCACGCAGAACGTCGACGACCTGCACGAACGGGCAGGCAGCGCCGACGTCGTGCACCTGCACGGGGCGCTCGCGAACTGGCGCTGCGAGGACTGCGGAGCGCCCTACGAGGGTGGGTTGCCGAAGGTCGCTGAAAGGACCGATCGCGTCGAGCCGCCGCGGTGTCCGAAGTGCGGTGCGGCCGTCCGGCCGGGGGTGGTGTGGTTCGGTGAGCCGCTGCCCGTGGCTGAGTGGGACCAAGCCGTGGCGCTCGTCGAGCACGCCGACCTCGTCCTCGTCGTGGGCACGTCGGGGATCGTCCACCCGGCGGCCGGACTGCCAGCGATTGCGCGAGGCTCCGGTGCTGTTGTCGTTGAAGTGAATCCGCTCGAGACCGAGGTGTCCCACATCGCCCACCATGTGTGGCGCGAGACCGCAGCGGTAGCGCTGCCGCGCCTCGTCGATGAGGCGACCACCCCATGACTCCCGCGGTGGTGGTGTCCATCCACGTCGCCCCCGGGCGACGCCTCCCGACCAGGTCGGTGCCGAGCGTCGAGGCGGAGGCTGGCGTTGGTCTCGTGGGCGACCGGTACCACGGCAGTCGGCATCGCCACGTGACCCTTCAGGCCCTCGACGCGCTCGATGCCGCGGCCAGGGAGCTCGGGCGTCGCGTGGACCCGGGGCTCACTCGGCGCAACGTCACCATCACCGGGGCTGAGGTGCCGACCTCCCCGGGCACGCCGGTCACCATCGGTCGCGTGCGCCTCGAGGTGGTGCGCGTAGCTGCCCCCTGTCGGCTGCTCGACGACGCCCTGGGGCCGGGGGCCGCTCGCGCGCTGCACGACCGCGGCGGGACCGTGCTCCGACTGCTCGACTCCGGAACCATCAGTGTGGGTGACGAAGTGTCCTGGTGAGTGACCGGATGACGTCGCTTGGCTCGGTGGGGTCGGAAGAAGGCGTACCGTAACCTACGGAAGCGTAGGTTACGGTAGCGGAGGTTTCCATGGAGGGGCATCGAGTCCCGGTCGTCATCCAGGGCGGCATGGGCGTCAACGTGTCGTCCTGGCAGCTGGCCCGAGCTGTCTCGCGGCAGGGGCAGCTCGGCGTCGTCTCGGGCACCGCCCTCGACGCGGTGCTGGCGCGTGGCCTGCAGGAGGGCGACCCAGGCGGCCACCTGCGGCGGGCGCTCGGAGCATTCCCGGACCAGGACATGGCCCAGCGGGCCCTCGACCGCTACTTCATCGAGGGCGGTCGTGCGCCTGATGTCCCGTACCGCCCCAACCCGACGCTGACGATTCGGCCCAGCCGCGGAGCCGTCGAGCTCTCCGTCCTCGGCAACTTCGCCCAGGTGTGGCTCGCCAAGGAGGGCCATGAAGGGATCGTGGGGATCAACTTCCTCGAAAAGGTCCAGATGGCCACGCCGTCGGCAGCGCTCGGCGCGATGGTCGCCGGTGTCGACTATGTCCTCATGGGTGCGGGCATCCCGCGCGAGATCCCCCAGCTGCTGACTGACCTCGCCGCCGGTAGGGCCGGGACCCTGACCATCGACGTCCAGGACTCGACGAGGGTCCACACGAGCACGATCGACCCGGTCGAGGTGCTCGGCGCGCACCTGCCGGTCCTGACCCGGCCTCTCTTCCTCGCGATCATTTCGCTGCACAGTCTTGCCAGCTACCTGAACCGGGACCCGTCCATCCGACCGGACGGCTTTGTCGTGGAAGGACCCGTCGCCGGAGGTCACAGTGCCCCGCCGCGTGGCCGCTTGACGCTCGACGACGCGGGGCAGCCGGTCTACAGCGACCGTGACCACGCGGATCTCGCGGCGATGTCCCGCCTCGGTCTGCCCTTCTGGCTCGCGGGCGCCTACGGCACGCCGGAGCGAGTGGCTGATGCGCTCGAGTCCGGTGCGGCGGGTGTGCAGTGCGGCACGATCTTCGCGCTCTGCACGGAGTCGGGGATCACCGAGCCGCTGCGACGCCAGACCCTGGCCGAGCTCGCGGCCGGCACGCTGACAGTGCACAACGACGCAGCAGCCTCACCGACGGGATTCCCGTTCAAGGTCGCCGGGCTCCCGGACACGCTGGCCGACCGGGACCTCTACGAGGCACGGGAGCGGCTCTGCGACCTGTCCTACCTTCGTGAGCCGTTCGAGCGCGCAGACGGTTCGGTGGGCTATCGCTGCGCAGCGGAGCCCGTCGACGCCTACCTCCGCAAGGGCGGGGCGATCGAGGCCACGGTCGGCCGCAAGTGTCTCTGCAACGCCCTCATGGCGGACGTCGGGCTCGGGCAGCACCGCCGCGATGGCTACGACGAGGTGCCCGCCGTGACCCTTGGACAGGACCTCGAGGGCGCCCGCCGGCTCCTCACCGAACACCCGGAGGGGTGGTCGGCGACGCAAGCAGTCGACTGGCTCCTCGCCTGGGACGCTCAGCTGACAACGCGAGTCGCCGAGCCGGTCTAGGCATTCTCGTCCAAGGTCGATTGGGCGCGACTCAGAACGGTGGGGGTTCCTCCTCGATGCTCGTCTCGGGTTGGGCGGGTTCGTCGTGGATGCTCTCGCGCCAGTTCTTCGGGTAGGTGACGTACTCGCGCCCGGCCAGCGTGGTCCACGCCAGCGCGCGGTCGGGCCGGGGCGTGCTGGTCCACAGGCCGGCGGTCTTGGTGTTGTGGCAGCGGCGGGACTTCGCGTACAGGTTGCCCGCCTCGGTCGCCCCGGCCGGCCACGGCAGCTCGTGGTCCAGGTCGCACCGGTCCGCGGGCACGGTGCAGCCCGGGCCGCGGCAGACCCCGTCCCTGGCCCGGACGTGCGCGGCCAGCCGCGGGCCGGGGCGGTACCCGCTCGACGCGAGCCCCAGCACCTGCCCGGTGTCGATCTGGACGGGCAGGTGCTGCCAGACGGAGCCGGGGGCGGTGATGATCTGCCGGGCGTGCGCGGCGGTGACCCAGCCGTGCCCGGGCACCTCGCAGGGGGCGTCGCTGGTGCCGGCGGCGACCTCGAACGGCACCACGATCCACACCTTGGCCGGCACCGGCCGGCCCAGGCCCGCCCACCCATCCCGCGCCACCACCGTCACACCCTGCGTGACATTGCCGGTCACACCATGCGTGACATCGTCGGTCACACCGTCCGTGACACCGCCGGTGACGTCTGCGGGGCGGGACTGGCGGTTCCCGTGAGTGCCGTGGTTCCCGTGGGTGTGGTCGGGCCACCAGGTCAGCACCGCGTCGAGGACGAAGTCGGAACGCAGCTGCTCCAGGGTGCGCGGGTCCCCGCCCGCGCGCGCCGACCGGGCCGCGGCATCGGCCCGGTCCAGCGCCGCGACGACCCGCTCGACGGTGCCGGTGACGGTCAGCACCCCGGTGCCCTCCTCGGTCACCCGCCCGTACGCGGCCCGGT
>NZ_DATCWX010000025.1:0-2346 GCF_036566125.1 Intrasporangium sp. | reverse complement strand
GCAAGCCGCTCGAGCGGCTCACGGTCCGCGTCGAGAGTCAGCGTGGCAGCAACGAGCTGCCCCAGGGTCGGGTGCGGCACGGCGTGAACGGCCACTCCGCCCCGCGCGGCCGGCGCGAGCACGGATTCCACGTCGGCGATGAGCACGGTGGCGCCCGCCGTGACGATGGCGTCGGGTCGACCGCGCACGACGAGGACCCCGTACTCCAATGAGCCGACGTCCCCCACCGTGGCCCAGCCACCGGCAGCGCGCAGCAGGGAACCCGGCGGACCCGCATAGCCGTCGCACACCCACGGCGAGCGGACCCAGATGGTCCCCGGTACAGGGTCATCACGGATTTCGATCTCGACCCCGGGAAACGCCCGGAGGGCCCCGTCACCCTCGCTGGCCGCGGCCGAGACGAAGCTCAGCTCGGCCGCGCCGTAGTAGTGCGTGATCCGCAGCCCGCGCTGCCGAGCCGTGGCGACCAGCTGGTCCGGGAGGTGGGCTCCCGCCACGACAACCCGGGCCCCGCGCGGAAGCTCCTCGCCCCGACGCTCCAGCACGGCCGGCGTGAGGCACGCGTGGTCTGCCCTGGCCGGGTCGTCGACGAGGTCGGCCCCCACCCACGCAGCGTGCACGGCAGCAAAGAGGTTCATCGTCGACCGCAGCGGCCCGGGTACCCAGACCCGGGCGCCATCGGCCACACCGGTCAGCTCCGAGTACGCGGGGAACGAGTCCCACCATGATTGGATCGTGCGCACCACTCGACGGGGGGCGGGACCCGTCGTGCCGGACGTTTCCAGCGCGAGCCGGGCACCCGAGCGGTGCGCTGAGAACACTGCCGCCACCGGGTCGTCGTGCGCGTCAGGGCGGACCAGCCGCGTCATGGAACCTCCTCGAACAGCACCGGCAGCCAGGCTCCGGGCCGCCACCCATTGAACCAGCCCCTGGTCAGCCAGCGCTCCCGCCTCCAGCGCACATGAGGAAGGGCCGGACATTCCGGTCCGGCCCTTCGTCGGTCTGGTGGAGCTGAGGGGACTCGAACCCCTGACCCCCTCCATGCCATGGAGGTGCGCTACCAGCTGCGCCACAGCCCCAGTTGGACGTCACTTCCGTGAAGCGACTGCGTCACTCTAGCCAAAGAACGGGCCCGAGCCCAAATCCGTCCTCACGCCTTCCATGGACCCAGGTTCCACCCCGAGATGCGCCATCGCACCTGTTCGCTGAAGCTCTTGCGCCCCTCGATGAGCTCGATCCAGTGGCAGTTGTCGAGGCCCCGGAAGATCGCGTCCGACACGTCCTGGTCGAGGCCGACGAGATCGGTCGCGCCCACCCGGCCGGAGACCCCATGGGTCACGACGATTGCCGTCTCGCCGACGAGCAGCTCCCGCTCGATCTCCCGGACCGACTCGCCGACGCGTCGGGCCACGTCCTCGCGGGTCTCCCCAGTGACGCCGCGGGGCACGTCCTCGCCCCGGTCCAGCGCGGCGATCGTCTCCGGGTACCGCGCCCGCACCTCGTCGGCGTGCAGCCCCTGCCACTCACCGACGTGCACCTCCCGCAATCGGCCGTCGAGCCTGACCTCCAGCCCGGTCAGCTGGGCGATGGCGTCAGCGGTGGCGGCGGCGCGCTGCAGGTCGCTCGAGACGAGCAGGGCGGGCTGGTACGCGGCCAGGTGCGGTGCCGCAGCGATCACCTGGGCGCGACCGGTCGCCGACAGCTCCGAGTCCTTGTGGCCCTGCCAGATCCGAGCGGCGTTGTCGACGGTCTCGGCGTGACGCATGATGACGATCCGCCGCGGACCCGTCGACGTGGTCGGCCCGACGCTCACGACGCCGGGTCCGCACCGCCGCCTTCGCCCCCGCTGCCATCCGCGCCGGCATCGGCACTGCCTGCTACCCCGGGCCGGAGCGGGGCCTCGACCATCGCCAGGTCGATCTCGGGGCAGTCCTTCCACAGCCGCTCGAGCGCGTAGTACTCCCGCTCGTCCTCGTGCTGGATGTGGACGATGATGTCACCGAAGTCGATGAGGACCCACCGACCCTCCCGCTCACCCTCGCGCCGGATCGGCTTCGAGCCCAGCTCGCGCAGCCGGTCCTCGACCTCGTCGACGATGGAGCCGATCTGCCGCTCGGAGGCTGCGGACGCAATGACGAAGATGTCGGTCAGCGGCATCTGGTCGCTGACATCGATCGCCGTCACCTTCTCGGCGATCTTCTCCTCGGCGGCGTTCGCGGCGGCCTTGGCGAGCTGGAGCGCGTGGGCTGTTGCTGTCACTGGTCTCCTTGTGGCGAGGCGGCGTTCCGGGCGGGCGTCGCGACCCGGCGGACGAGCGGCTCGACGGGAGGCGCCCCGCACGGGCCG
>NZ_DATCWX010000015.1:0-3039 GCF_036566125.1 Intrasporangium sp. | reverse complement strand
CGGCCCTCGGCGTCGGTCCGTCCGAGCGCCTCGGCGTGGGCGGGCTCGCCCTAGCCGGTGTGACGGCGAAGGACCTCGCCGGCCTGGCCGACACACGTCACCGTCTACACGGCACCGACCTCGTCATCGCGAGTGACGTGGACTCGCCGCTGCTCGGGCTCAAGGGAGCGAGCGCCGTCTTCGCCGAGCAGAAGGGCGCGTCGCCCGAGCAGGCGCAGGCTCTCGAGAACGCCCTCAGCCATTTCGCGAGTGTCGTCGCTCGGGTGAGTCCACCGACAAAGGACCTGCTCACGGGCACGCCCAGGAGGCCGGAGCGTGAACCCGGCGCGGGGGCGGCGGGTGGTCTCGGCTACGCCCTGCACCTGCTCGGCGGGCACCGGATCGCAGGTATCGAGGCCGTGCTCGAGGCGGTCGGCTTCGCGGACCGCGTCGCACGTGCCGACCTCGTGCTCACGGGTGAGGGCTCCCTGGACTGGCAGTCGCTCCACGGCAAGGTCGTCGTCGGGGTCGCAACTGCAGCCGCGCACGGCGGGGTGCCGGTCATCGCCACTCCCGGGCGGTCGGAGCTGGGACGGCGCGACGCCATGTCGGCCGGCCTGTCCGGCGTGTATCCGGTCGTCGACCGGCCCGTCGGGCTCGAGGACTCCCTTGCCGATCCGGCCGGGACGCTCGCCGCACGAGTCGCCCGAGTGGCTCGCACGTGGTCGCCGCGCCGCGAATGACCTCGCCGATGCGGGCATCCGGCGACGCGCGACGTATCCTTGGGACATCGGGAACACTTCCGACTCCGCTTGGGTTGTCACTCGAGACCCATGCTCCATGACGTGAAGGACTGCACATGAGTGTCGACACGAACGCTTCCGCCACCGAGGCCACCCCGGCCCAGACCGAGGCTCCCGCCCACGGTGTCCTCCTCACCGACGTGGCGACCACGAAGGTCAAGAGCCTGCTGGAGCAGGAGGGTCGCGACGATCTGCGCCTGCGCGTGGGTGTCCAGCCGGGTGGGTGCTCGGGCCTGATCTACCAGCTCTACTTCGACGAGCGGACGCTCGACGGTGACCTGGTCCGTGACTTTGACGGTGTGGAGGTCGTCGTCGACCGGATGAGCTCGCCCTACCTCGAGGGCGCGACGATCGACTTCGCCGACACGATCGAGAAGCAGGGCTTCACGATCGACAACCCCAACGCGGGCAGCAGCTGCGCCTGCGGCGACTCCTTCAGCTGAGTCCAGCCGAGTTCACGACGAAGGGCCCCACCGCAGTGGGGCCCTTCGTCATCTCTGCCGTATGCCGCTGAGCCGGCTGCCGCTCCAACGGCGCCGCAGGCGGGCGGCTGCGTCAGAAGCCGTAGTCTCCGAGGCCCTGGATGAGTGCAGCGGCGTCGTCGGGCACGTCGATGTCCACGTGGCCGGAGGGGGATCCGGCAGCGGCGAACCTGGGAAGGTGGATGGCCCGCGAGTCGTCGACGAGCTCGGAGAGGCTGCCCGAGTCCAGACCGTCGCGCGGAGTGGGGAACTCTGTCATCGGGGTGCTCATGTCGGCCACGGTAGGCCGGCTCGGGACCGGGGGACAGGCCTACCGCGAGGTAGGTGACATGAGGTTCCTCACCTCTGGCTCACCCGGCGTCACGGGGCGGGAAGCCGGCCACGAGCGGAGTGTCGAAGGGCAGCACGCCCAGCTTGGCGGCGCCGCCCGGGGAGCCGAGCGGCTCACTCTGTCCCTGCATGGTCTCCTCGAAGAAGTCGGTGTTGTCCTGCAGGTAGGGCTGCAGCTCATCCGGAAGGTCATCCTCGTAGTAGATCGCCTCGACGGGACACACCGGCTCGCAGGCGCCGCAGTCCACGCATTCGTCGGGGTGGATGTAGAGCGATCGCTGGCCCTCGTAGATGCAGTCGACGGGACACTCCTCGACACAGGCGCGGTCCTTGACGTCGATGCAGGGGCTGCCGATCACATAGGTCATGAGCCCTCCTCGGCTCTTGATGTTTTCACAAGGAAGTTGTAAAAACACTGTAGACCGATGAATCGGGGAGGAGAAGAGCCGGTGGCGACGGAGCTGCAGAACACGCGGATCAACGGGATGACGGTGTGGGGCGACTTCACCTGCCCCTGGAGCCACCTCGCGTGGCGGCGCACCGAGGCGCTCGCCGACGACGGGGTCGCAATCGACTGGCGTACCACCGAGCACGATCCCTGGCACCAGCTGAGTCGGACCGAGCTGAGCGACCGCTTCCAGGCGCTCCAGGCCGAGGTGGCGCAGGTGCTCACCCACCTGCTGCCGGGCGAACCGCTGCCCTACGCCCTCAAGGGACACGTGCCGTTCACGGGCGCGGCGACCTCGGCCTATGCGGAGGCCTATGCCGCTGATGTCGCGCGTCCGGTCCGGCGGAGGCTCTTCGAGGCCTTCTGGGAGAACGGAGTCGATCTCGACGACGCGCGAGTCCTGCGGACGCTTCTCGCCGACGACCTGCTCAAGGGCTCGTCGACCTCCGAGCCGGTCTGGCGCTGGGGCCTCGCGTGCGACGTCACCGGTGGACCCATCTCCAATGCGGCGTGGCACCTCATCAGGGACTGGCGCTCGCAGTGGCAGGAGCTCGGGGGCACGGTCCCGACGCTCGTCGTCGACGGACAGGCCATCGTCGGCGTGGACGCAGTGGACTGGCTCGGCACGCAGCTGCAGGAGCGGGAACTCGACGCATGGGACGATCGAGAGCGTGAGCATTCCGCCGCCTGACCGGGCCGAGGAGGCGCACCGGTTCGGGCCCTCGCGGAGCCGGGTCCTCGCCGTGCTCCAGGACCTGGGCGCCCCGGCGACCGCGGCAGAGGTCGCCGGCCGTCTCGGAGCACACCCGAACACCGCCAGGTTCCACCTCGAGGCCCTGGTGGCTGTCGGCGTCGTGTCGCGTGAGCGCGAGGAGCGGACGACGCCAGGCCGGCCGCGGACGCACTACGTCGCCGAGGTCGCTGCGCCGCGGGCGACACAACGCAGCTACCGGCTGCTCGCGGACATCCTCGCGACCCACCTGGCCAGCAGTGCGGT
>NZ_DATCWX010000009.1:0-12618 GCF_036566125.1 Intrasporangium sp. | reverse complement strand
CTTCGCGAAGGAGAACGGGCTGCCGGTCGCGATCAAGGCGGCCTACGGTGGCGGTGGCCGAGGGCTCAAGGTGGCCCGCACCATCGAGGAGATCCCCGACCTCTACGATTCCGCGGTGCGCGAGGCCGTGACGGCGTTCGGGCGCGGCGAATGCTTCGTCGAGCGCTTCCTCGACAAGCCGCGCCACGTCGAGACGCAATGCCTGGCCGATCACCACGGCAATGTCGTCGTCGTGTCGACCCGCGACTGCTCGCTCCAGCGCCGCAACCAGAAACTGGTCGAGGAGGCCCCCGCACCGTTCATCTCGGAGGCGCAGCACACCGAGCTGGTCCGCGCCTCGAAGGCGATCCTGCGTGAGGCGGGCTACGTCGGCGCGGGCACGTGCGAGTTCCTCGTCGGGCAGGACGGGGGGATCAGCTTCCTCGAGGTCAACACGCGCCTCCAGGTCGAGCACCCGGTCACCGAGGAGGTCACCGGCATCGACCTCGTCCGCGAGCAGTTCCGGATCGCCAACGGCGAGCCGCTGACGTTCACCGATCCCGAACCCCACGCCCACTCGATCGAGTTCCGGATCAACGGTGAGGACGCGGGACGCGGCTTCCTGCCCGCACCCGGCACCGTCACGCGCATGGTCGTCCCGCACGGTCCCGGCGTTCGCTGGGACGCCGGCCTCGTCGAGGGCGACACCGTCGCCGGCGCGTTCGACTCGATGATCGCCAAGCTCATCGTCACCGGCCGTGACCGCGCCGAGGCCGTCGAACGGGCCCGACGCGCCCTGGACGAGCTCGTCATCGAGGGCATGCCGACCGTCACGCCCTTCCACCGCGCCGTCGTCTCTGACGAGGCCTTCGCACCCTCGGACGGGTCGCCGTTCACCGTGCACACCCGCTGGATCGAGACGGAGTTCGACAACACGATCGAGCCGTATGCCGCTGGGCCCGCTGCCGCTGACGGCGCCGGTGAGGACGCGGCTGAGCGACAGACGATCGTCGTCGAGGTCGGCGGCAAGCGCCTGGAGGTGTCCCTGCCGGGTGGGCTGTCCCTTGGGGGCGGTGGCGGTGCCGGCACGGCGAAGAAGAGGGCCCCGAAGCGCTCCGGTGGCGGCAAGGGCGGTGCCGCCGCCTCGGGCGACTCGCTCACCGCGCCGATGCAGGGCACCATCGTGAAGCTCGCTGTCGAGGAGGGGGCGACCGTCGCCGAGGGCGACCTCGTCATCGTCCTCGAGGCGATGAAGATGGAGCAGCCGATCAACGCACACAAGTCCGGTGTCCTCACCGGCCTCAAGGCGGCCGTCGGCGAGACCGTCACGTCCGGCTCCGTCCTCGCCGAGATCAAGGACGCCGCCGCCGAGGCCTGACCCACTCGCCACCCACTCCACACCCACTCCCGACCGCAACACACCCGCTTACCGACTGCCTGGCCCTGCTGCAGGCAGGGGTAGCGGTCGGTAACCGGGTGTGTTGCAGGTTTGATCAGCGCGAGGGCGGTGCCGGCGGCGGGTCGCCGAGGGTGACGTCGCCCTCGGAGGGCGCCTCCGGGATCGCGTCGCCACTCTCAGCCGTCCCGCTGTCGGCTCCGGTTGGTCCGGCCTCGGTCGGCTTCGGCGTCGGCGCCGGGCTTTCCGAGGGCACGGGCGCCGGACCCGGTGACGGAGCGGGCTCTGGTGCGGTCGCGTCCTCGGTCTCAGGAGGCAGCCCGAGCTTCTCGCCCACCATGTCCGAACCCTGGTCGACCTGCTCGGCATACTTCCCGCCGGTCCGCTCGTTGACCACGTCTTCTGCCTTCTCCAGGGCATCCCTCGCCTTGTCGGGGTTGCCCTTGATGAAGTCCTTCGCCTTGTCGATCCAGCTGCTCATTGCTTCTCCCCTGGTGTTGGGTTCCCCTGCAGCCCCGACGCTACGCCTCTGGCACACCTCAGGTGTGGTCGCAAGCCTTCTGAACGAGCGCCGCCCGAGGTCTCACTCCGGCTGATGCAGCTGCCGGGCGGCCTCCGCGATGGAGCCGGACAGCGAGGGATAGACGGTGATGGTGCTGGCCACCTGGTCGACGTTGAGCCGGTTCTGCACAGCGAGGGCGACGGGATGGATCAGCTCCGAGGCCTTCGGCGCGACGATGACCCCGCCGAGCAGCGTCCCATAGCCCGTGCGGCAGAAGAGCTTGACGAAGCCGTCGGTGATGCCCTGCATCTTCGCCCGCGGGTTGCGCGAGAGCGGCAGCGTCACCGACTGGACATCATGCGCCTCGTCGGCAGCAAGCTGTCCGATGCCGACCGTGGCGATCTCCGGCTCGGTGAAGATGGTGGCCGCGACCCCGCGGACGTTGAGCGGCGCGACGGCGTCTCCCAGTGCGTGCCACATGGCGATCCGGCCCTGCATCGCTGCGACGGAGGCGAGCGGCAGCACGCCCGTGCAGTCCCCGGCCGCGTAGATGCCCGGCACCGACGTCCGCGACACGCGATCGACCTGCAGGTGCCCCGATTCGGTCAGCTCGACACCGAGCTGCTCGAGCCCGATGCCCCGCGTCGCCGGGATGGAACCGACGGCGAGCAGGGCATGGCTGCCCTCGACGGTGCGACCGTCCTCGAGCCGGACGACGACGCCGTTGGCAGTGCGCTCGACACCGGCCGCGCGCGACCGGCTGAGCACCTCCATCCCCCGCTTGCGGAAGACCTCCTCGATCACGGTCGCCGCGTCGGCGTCCTCCCCCGGGAGCACCCGGTCCCGCGACGAGACGAGCACCACCCCAGAGCCCAGGCCGAGGAACGCCTGGGCGAGCTCCGCGCCGGTGACACCCGAACCGATGACGACGATGCGCTCAGGCAGGTCCGTGAGGGAGTAGATCTGCTGCCACGTCAGGATGCGCTCCCCGTCCGGGACGGCAGACGGCAGGACCCGAGGGGTCGCTCCGGTTGCGACGAGGATGACGTCGGCGGCGATCTCCTCCGACCCGCCGTCGGTCTCTGCGATGACGCGGTCCCGCGCCGCCACCCGTCCCGTCCCACTGATGATCCGCACTCCGGCGTTCTCGAGGCCGTGGTGGATGTCAGCGCTCTGGGCCGCTGCCAGCGCGAGGATCCGCTCGTTGACGGTCTGCGGCAGGGCGACGACGTCGTCGACGACATCCCCCTCGTCGTCGGTGAGACGGACCCCGAGCCCGCCCGCGACCGCGAAGTCCGACATGTAGTCGGCCGTCGCGATCAGGGCCTTGCTCGGCACGCAGTCGGTGAGCACCGCAGCGCCACCGACCCCGAGCCTCTCGATGATGGTGACGTTCGCGCCGAGCTGGGCACCGACGAGCGCGGCCTCGTAGCCACCGGGGCCGCCACCGATGATGACAACCGTCGTCTCTCGCGTGATCACCCGACCATCCAACCACCGACGAGGCCGTATGCCGCTGAGTCGACTCCCAGCCCGACGTCGCCTTCCGCTTCGAGCCGCCACGGCGAGGGACGTCGCTAGAGTCGCAGCGTGAGCACTCCGGCCATCGACCTCAATGACCCTGCCACCGACCCGTTCGAGGTGGCCAAGCAGGCTGCAGCAGTCATCGCCGAGCGGACGGGAGCCGCTCGTCACGACGTGGCCCTCGTCCTCGGCTCCGGCTGGCGACAGGCCGGCGATCTCATCGGCGAAACGTTGGCGACGGTGGACAACGCCGACGTCCCAGGCTTCTACGCAGCGGCCGTCGAGGGCCACTCGAGGACGATGCAGTCGGTCGCCATCGGCGACACCGGGCGGCGCGCCCTCGTCTATGGCTCGCGGACCCACTTCTACGAGGGTCGGGGCGTGCGCCCCGTTGTCCACGCCGTGCGGACCGCGCACGCTGCCGGGTGCTCGACGATCATCCTCACCAACGGCTGCGGTGGCCTCAACCCAGAGTGGGTGCCCGGCACGACGGTTCTCATCCGGGACCACATCAACCTCTCGGCGCAGTCACCGATCGAGGGCCCGAACTTCGTCGACGTCACCGACCTCTACTCGCCACGTCTGCGGGAGATCGCGCGCGAGGTCGACCCCACGCTCGACGAGGGGGTCTATGTCCAGTTCCGCGGACCCCAGTACGAGACTCCAGCCGAGGTTCGCATGGCCAAGATCCTCGGTGGCGACCTGGTCGGCATGTCCACGGGACTGGAGGCGATCGCGGCACGGCAGGTCGGTCTCGAGGTGCTCGGCATCTCGCTCGTCACCAACCTCGCGGCGGGGATCAGTGACAAGCCGCTCAGCCACGACGAGGTCCTCGAGGCGGGTGAGGCGGCGTCCGACCGTTGCGCGGACCTGCTCTCCACCATCGTGCGGCGCCTCTGATGACCGCGACCGACACCTCTGCTGACCTGCTCGCGGCAGCGCGCGCCTGGCGTGACGACGACCCCGACGCGACGACGCGAGGCGAGCTCGACTCCCTCATCGCCGGGGTCGAGGCCGGCTCGGACCAGGCCAGGGACGAGCTGGCCGACCGCTTCTCCGGCATGCTCGAGTTCGGCACCGCCGGACTGCGTGGTGCCCTGGGGGCCGGTCCCAACCGGATGAACCGCAGCGTCGTGATCCGCACGGCCGCTGGGCTCGTCGCCTACCTCAAGTCCGAGGGCCAGGCGGGTGACGACCCGCTTGTCGTGATCGGCTTCGACGCCCGCTACAACTCCGACGTCTTCGCCCGGGACACGGCGGCGGTCGTTACCGGCGCGCGCGGGCGCGCCCTGCTCCTGCCCAAACCCCTGCCGACGCCGGTGCTCGCGTTCGCGATCCGCCACCTCGGCGCCGACGCGGGCGTCATGGTCACGGCGAGCCACAACCCTCCCCAGGACAACGGGTACAAGGTCTACCTCGGTGACGGCAGCCAGATCGTGCCACCGGCGGACGCCCAGATCGCCGCTCACATTGCCGCCGTCCCTTCGGTGGCGAGCGTTCCCCTCGCCGCAGACGGGTGGGAGACGCTCGGAGAGGGCCTGGTCCAGGACTACGTCGATGCGGTCGTCACGGTCGTCGCTCCCGACTCGCCGCGTGACCTCCACTGCGTGCACACCAGCCTGCACGGCGTCGGACACGGCACCGTCGCGGCCGCGTTCGTCCAGGCAGGGTTCGAGCTGCCCACCGCGGTCGACGAGCAAGCCGTCCCGGATCCCGACTTCCCGACCGTCGCCTTCCCGAACCCCGAGGAAAAGGGCGCCATCGACCTCGCCCTCGAGCAGGCCAGGGCTCAGCGCTGCGACCTCGTCATCGCCAACGATCCCGACGCCGACCGATGCGCCGCAGCGGTGCTCGACCCTGCCCTCGGCGACTGGCGGATGCTGCGCGGTGACGAGGTCGGCGCACTCCTGGGGGCGCACATCGTGGGCCGTGGGGTCCACCCCGGCGACGTGTTCGCGAACTCCATCGTGTCGTCACGCCTGCTCGCCGCGATCGCGGCCGCCGCCGGAATCCGGCACGAGGAGACGCTGACCGGGTTCAAGTGGATCTCGCGCGTCGAGGGGCTGCGCTACGGGTACGAGGAGGCCCTCGGCTACTGCGTCGCGCCCCACCTCGTCCGGGACAAGGATGGCGTGAGCGCCGCGCTGCTCCTCGCCGAGCTGGCGGCGACCCTCAAGGCGCAGGGCCGCCATCTCACCGACCTGCTGGACGACCTCGCCGTGGCGCACGGCGTCCACGCGACGGACTCGTTCTCGGTGCGCGTCTCGGACCTCGCCGAGACCGAGGCGGTCATGGGCCAGCTGCGCGAGGCGCCGCCGACCTCGGTGGCGGGCATCCCGGTCACGCGCAGGGACGACCTCTCGGCGGGGGATGGTGGGCTCCCGCCCACTGAGGGCCTGCGCTACTACCTCGCTGACGAGTCGCGGGTCATCGTCCGTCCGAGCGGCACGGAGCCGAAGGTCAAGGTCTACCTCGAGGTCATCGAGGCCGTCCCAGCTGCTGGCGAGCTCGCTGCGGCGCGAACAGCTGCGGCCGACCGGCTGGCGGCGATCCGGGCCGAGTTCGAGCGACTCACCGCCCTCCCCTGACCCAATCGAGAGAACAGCTTCCGCGCCCCTCTCCCAATCGAGAGAACAGCTTTCGGGCCAGACGGTCCCGGAAGCTGTTCTCTCGATCACCGGGGACGGGCTCGCGAGGTTCGGCCCGTGGGTAGACTCGCCGGGTGACAGTCAGCACCACGACACGCAGCGCGCAGGAGCTCACGGCCCAGGCGCGCGAGCTCCTCGGGGTCTCGCGTCTGACCAACCACGCGCTCACCTCGTGGCTGCACGGCCTGTCCGGTGTCGACCAGGTGGGCTGCGAGGCACGCGCGGCGTCGCTCGGGACCCGCTCGATCAAGACGACGGCCAAGGCGTGGGCCATCGACACCGCGATCAGCATGATCGACCTGACCACCCTCGAGGGCGCCGACACGGTGGGCAAGGTCCGCTCGCTCTGTGCGAAGGCGCGCGTTCCGGATCCGCTCGACCCGACCACTCCGACCCCGGCAGCGATCTGTGTCTACGGCGACATGGTTGCCACGGCGAAGCAGGCCTTGGGCGACAGCGGGATCCACGTGGCCGCGGTCGCCACCGCCTTCCCGTCGGGACGGGCCTCCATGGAGGTCAAGCTGGCCGACACGCGGGCTGCCGTCGAGGCCGGCGCTGACGAGATCGACATGGTCATCGACCGAGGGGCCTTTCTCTCGGGCGACTACCTCACGGTCTTCAGCCAGATCGCCGAAGTGAAGCAGGCCTGCGGCGAGGCGCACCTCAAGGTCATCCTGGAGACCGGCGAGCTCGTCACCTACGACAACGTCCGGCGAGCCTCCTACCTGTCAATGCTGGCCGGAGGCGACTTCATCAAGACCTCGACGGGCAAGGTCTCCCCCGCTGCCACACTTCCCGTCACGCTCCTCATGCTCGAGGCAGTGCGCGACTGGCGTGAACTCACCGGGGTCCAGGTCGGCGTCAAGCCGGCCGGGGGCATCCGCACTTCCAAGGACGCGATCAAGTACCTCGTCGTCGTCAACGAGATCGCGGGCGATGACTGGATGACTCCGGAGTGGTTCCGCTTCGGCGCCTCGAGCCTGCTCAACGACCTGCTGCTGCAACGACAGAAGCTCGCGAGTGGGGCCTACTCCGGCGCCGACTACGTGACGCTCGACTGACCGGGAGACAGTGCTGATGGCAACGTTCGAGTACGCGCCGGCCCCGGAGTCGCGCGCGATCGTCACCCTCGAGAAGTCGTACGGCCTCTACATCGACGGCGCCTTCACGCGGCCCAGGGACACCTTCGAGTCGATCAACCCGGCGGACGAGACGGTCCTCGCGGAAGTCAGCCAGGCCGGCCGCAAGGACGTCGACAAGGCCGTCGCCGCCGCCCGCCGCGCCGTCGAGGGCACGTGGGGCCGGATCAGCGGCGCCGAGCGCGGCAAGTACCTGTTCCGGATCGCCCGCATCCTGCAGGAGCGCTCGCGCGAGTTCGCCGTCCTCGAGACGCTCGACAACGGCAAGCCGATCAAGGAGACCCGCGACGTCGACATCCCCACCGCGGCCGCGCACTTCTTCTACCACGCCGGCTGGGCCGACAAATTGTCGTATGCCGCTGGGCTTGGTTCCCCGGGCACCGTGACCCGGCCGTACGGCGTGGTGGGACAGATCATCCCGTGGAACTTCCCGCTCCTCATGCTCGCCTGGAAGATCGCGCCAGCACTCGCGACCGGCAACACCGTCGTCCTCAAGCCGGCAGAGACGACGCCGCTCACCGCGCTCCTGTTCGCCGAGGTGTGCCAGCAGGCCGACCTGCCCCCAGGGGTCGTCAACATCATCACGGGCGACGGGAGCACGGGCGAGGCCATCGTCGACCACCCCGATGTCGACAAGATCGCCTTCACCGGGTCCACCGAGGTGGGCAAGGCCATCGCGCGTCGCATCGCCGGCACGTCCAAGAAGGCGACGCTCGAGCTCGGCGGCAAGGCCGCCAACATCGTCTTCGACGACGCGCCGATCGACCAGGCGATCGAGGGCATCGTCAACGGCATCTTCTTCAACCAGGGACAGGTGTGCTGTGCCGGGTCGAGGCTGCTGGTGCAGGAGAGCGTCCATGACGCGGTCGTCGCCCGGCTGAAGCGCCGCCTCACGACGCTGCGCGTCGGTGACCCGATGGACAAGAACAGCGACCTCGGCGCGATCAACAGCAAGGTCCAGCTCGACCGGATCACCTCCCTCGTCGAGGCCGGTGTGGCCGAGGGGGCGGAGCGCTGGAGCCCGGAGTGCACGCTCCCGGCGCGTGGCTACTGGTTCCCACCAACGGTGCTGACCGGTGTCTCCCAGACCCACCGCGTCGCGACCGAGGAGATCTTCGGACCTGTGCTGTCGGTGCTGACGTTCCGGACCCCGCAGGAGGCGGTCGCCAAGGCGAACAACACCTCCTACGGACTCTCTGCCGGGGTCTGGACCGAGAAGGGCTCCAGAATCCTGTGGATGGCCGACCAGCTGCGGGCCGGCGTCGTCTGGGCCAACACGTTCAACCGCTTCGACCCGAGCTCGCCCTTCGGGGGGTACAAGGAGTCCGGCTACGGGCGCGAGGGCGGCCGCCACGGCCTCGACGCTTACCTGAGGACGACGTCCGCAGCCCTGACGACCGGAGCCGCGCGATGACCCGCCTCGACGTCCGTAAGACCTACAAGCTCTACATCGGCGGAAAGTTCCCGCGCAGCGAGTCCGGTCGCTCCTATGAGGTCGTGTCGGCGAAGGGCGACTTTCTGGCCAACGCATCGATGGGGTCCCGCAAGGACGTCCGCGACGCCGTCGTCGCGGCGCGCGGTGCGCTGTCCGGGTGGGCGGGGGCAACCGCCTACAACCGGGGCCAGGTCCTGTATCGGGCTGCAGAGGTGCTCGAGGGGCGTCGAGCCCAGTTCGTCGACGAGGTGGCAGCGGGAGAGGGACTGAGCGCCCGCGCCGCTGGAGCCGTCGTGGACGCCTCCGTCGACCGGTTCGTCTGGTACGCCGGGTGGACGGACAAGATTGCGCAGGTTCTCGGCAACCTCAACCCGGTGGCGGGTCCCTTCTTCAACGTGTCGGCGCCCGAGCCGACGGGTGTTGTGGGCATCCTTGCGCCGCAGTCCTCTTCGCTGCTTGGCCTCATCTCCGTCGTTGCTCCCGTCGTTGCAACGGGCAACACCGCGGTCGTCGTCACGTCCGCAGCGCGCCCCCTGCCGGCCATCACCTTGGGCGAGGTCCTCGCCACCTCAGACCTGCCTGGGGGCGTCGTCAACCTCATCACCGCGAAGACGCAGGAGGTCGCGCCGTGGCTCGCCTCGCACCGTGATGTCAACGCCATCGACCTGACCGGTGCCGCCGGCGCCGATGGGGTCGAATGGGGAGCGCTCGAGGCAGAGGCCGCGGGCAACCTCAAGCGCGTCCTGCGCCCCGAGGTCGCGGATGGCGTCGCCGTCGAGCCTGACTGGTCTGCCGACCCTGGCCTTGGCCGCATCCGCGCCTTCGTCGAGACGAAGACCGTGTGGCACCCCAAAGGCCTGTGACCGGGCCCGACACGCCGAGAACGGCCGGTCGGGACCCCGGCGAGGCGGGACCCAAGGGGGACGAGAGGTCGCGTGGTGCCGGAAGCCAGCCCAGCGGCATACGGCCCAGTGAAACACCCGGCTCCCGCCGACGCGTCATCCTGGTCACCGGCCCCAGCGGTGCCGGGAAGAGCCGACTGGCCACCCGGCTCAGCGACGCACTCGGCTGGCCGGTCGTGCGCCTCGACGACTTCTACCGCGAGGTCGACGACCCGGGCCTGCCGAGATCGCCCCTGGGGATCCCGGACTGGGACCACATCGACTCGTGGGATGTGCACGCTGCGGTGGCAGCCCTAAGGACTCTCGTCGACACCGGCTCGGCCGAAGTGCCGATCTACGACATCGGCGCCTCCCGGGTTACCGGACGCCAGGTCGTCGCCTGTGCTCCCGACGACTTCGTCCTCGCCGAGGGTCTTTTTGCCGCGCGGCTCACGGAACCGCTTGAGGCAGAGCGGCTCCTTGCGGATGCCCTGTGCGTGCGCCGATGGCGGTGGGTCACCTTCGTGCTGAGGCTGGTTCGCGACCTTGCCGAGCGACGCAAGCCTCCGCACATCCTGCTCCGACGCGGCGTCGCGCTGTTCCGGGCCGAGCCGGCCATCATCGCGCAGGCCGAGGCCCACGGCGCCCGGTGCGTCAGTCCGCGTGAGGCGGAGTCCCAGGTGAGAGCACTCGTGGCGGGAGGGCCGAGACGGTGAGACTCATCGGCATGATCGGTGGCATGAGCTGGGAGTCGACCGCGCAGTACTACCGGCTCGCCAACGAGATCGTCCGTGATCGTTTCGGCGGGCTCGCGTCTGCTCGGATCCTGCTCCACTCGGTTGACTTCGCGGAGGTCGAGCGGATGCAGGCCACCGGCGATTGGATCGCCGCGGGCCAGCTGCTCGCCGAGGCGGCGCAGGGTCTGGAGCGCGGTGGTGCCGAGCTGATCGTCCTGTGCACCAACACGATGCACAAGGTCGCCGACGCGATCACGGCCGCGACGGACCTCCCCTTCGTACACATCGCCGATGTCACGGCTGCCGCGGTGCGTGCTGCCGGGCTGCGGAAGGTCGGGCTGTTGGCCACGGGCTACACGATGGAGCAGCCGTTCCTGCGCGATCGCCTCGAGGCCCACGGCCTTTCGGTGCTCGTGCCCGAGGCGGGCGACCGGGCCCAGGTGCATCGCATCATCTACGACGAGCTGTGCGTCGGCCAGGTGACCGACCCGTCACGGGAGGCCTACCGCGGAGTCATCGGCCGACTCATCGACGCGGGGGCGGAGGGCATCATTCTCGGCTGCACCGAGATCGAGCTGCTCGTCGGTCAGGACGACTCTGCCGTGCCCGTCTTCCCCACAACTCGTCTGCACGTCGAGGCCGCGATCGCCGCTGCGGTGTGAGCCTCAGACCGGGAAGCCGAGCTCCCGGTAGCCGGGCTTGATGACGTCCTCGATGATGGCAAGCCGCTGGTCGAACGGGATGAAGGCGGACTTCATTGCATTGATGGTGACCCATCTGAGGTCGGCGAGGTCCCAGTCGGCCTGCTGGGTCAGGAGCAGGGCTTCTTTCGACATCGTCGTGTCGCTCATGAGCCGATTGTCGGTGTTGAGAGTCACGCGGAAGCGCAACCGCTTCAGCAACGTGATCGGATGCAGCGCGATCGACAGGGCAGCGGAGGTCTGGACGTTGCTGCTCGGGCACATCTCGAGCGGAATACGGGTGTCCCGGACGTAGGCGGCCAGCCGCCCCAGCGTGACGTCGCCCAGGTCGACGTCGACGAGGGCCCGCGGGTCGTGCTTCCGGGAGTCCAGCCACTCGGCGAAGGGCCGGCCTTGGATGGTGAGGTCATCAACGATCCGGACGCCGTGCCCGAGCCGGTCGGCGCCGCACCACTGGATCGCCTCCCAGATGGAAGGGAGCCCGAACGCCTCGCCCGCGTGGATGGTGAAGTGGGAGTTCTCGCGACGCAGGTACTCGAAGGCGTCGAGATGACGGGTGGGCGGATAGCCGGCCTCTGCTCCGGCGATGTCGAACCCCGATACGCCGTCATCTCGGTAACGGACGGCGAGCTCGGCTATCTCGGTGGACTTCGCGGCGTGACGCATGGCCGTGAGGAGAGCCGTGACTCGGATCTGGCCGCCCCTCGCGGCCACCAGCGCTTCACCTTCCCGGAACCCGGTGTTGACACACTCGATGACCTCCTCGAGGGACAGCCCCTGAGTCAGATGCTGCTCGGGCGCGTACCGGCTCTCGGCGTAGACGACCCCGTCAGCCGCCAGATCCTCCACGCACTCACGGGCTACCCGACGGAGGCCCCCGGCCGTCTGCATCACGGCAAGGGTGTGGTCGAAGGTCTCGAGATAGAGAGGCAGCGAGCCAGAGTCCGCACTCTGCCGGAACCACGTGCGACACGACTCGGGGTCCTCGGTCGGAAGCCCTCCGTAGCCCACTTCCTGAGCGAGCTCGATGATCGTGTGCGGACGCAGGCCGCCATCGAGGTGGTCATGGAGGAGGACCTTGGGGGCCGCCTGGGCGGTCTCAGGCGTCACGCGATCACCTCTCGGTGCGCCCTGTCCTCGCGGAACGCCGGTAGGCACACCGCAACGTACTCGGCTCCATCGGGGCCGCAGGAGTAGC
This sequence comes from Intrasporangium sp., assembly GCF_036566125.1. Taxonomy (GTDB): domain Bacteria; phylum Actinomycetota; class Actinomycetes; order Actinomycetales; family Dermatophilaceae; genus Intrasporangium. Next base: position 478 of record NZ_DATCWX010000009.1, on the reverse strand, counting down.
GGATCCGCTCGCCGCCCCGGGTCACGACCGTCTGCCCGGCGTTGACCTCGAGCCTGCCGCCATCGTGGTCGACGAGCACCTGGCCGCTCAGGACGACGGTGATCTCATCGAAGTCCGGAGTCTGGTAGGGCTCCGACCAGCCAGCCGGCGCCTTCATGTGCGCGACCGACACGGAGGCCTGCAGGTTGGCATCCGGCGTGTTGGCCTCACCGACATGCTCCTCGATGAGCTTGCCGCCGGGCACGGGGATTCGGGTCGGGGAGAAGATGAGTTCGGGCACGACGCTACCTTAGTCCGGCACGAGCGTCGTCGAGGTGGACATGCGAAACGCCCCATCGACCGAAGTCGATGGGGCGTTTCAAATAAGGTGTCCGGCTGCGTCCTACTCTCCCACACCGTCACCAGTGCAGTACCATCGGCGCTGAAGGGCTTAGCTTCCGGGTTCGGAATGGAGGCCGGGCGTTTCCCCTTCGCTATG
>NZ_DATCWX010000006.1:0-10701 GCF_036566125.1 Intrasporangium sp. | reverse complement strand
GCCCTCACGCTGGGGCTCTCCGCCTGCGGCGCGGCCGAGCCGCTCCCCGCCGCGACGGTCACCGTCTGGGTGGACCCGCCCGCGGACCCCGCCTCCCAGCGCACGCCCGAGGAGGCGACACCCACGACAAGCCAGGAGCAGCCCACCGCACCGGCCACGTTGCGCGCCGGGCACCTGAAGAACGCGGTGTTCTCATACGAGCAGGCGCAGGAGTACTTCGAGGACGCCGGCAAGTCCATCGAGATCGCCGCCTTCCGCAGCCCGAGCGGCAACATCCACTGCCGGCTCGGCCCCGAGTTCGCCGCCTGCGAGGTGGAGGAGGGCCGCATCGAGCCGCCTGTCGACGGGATCTGCGCGGGTGGCCAGGCCGGCGACGTCGGGCGGCTGGAGCTCGTGGCCGGAGAGGTGACCCCAGTCTGCAACACCGACTCGATCCGGGATCCGGAGGCCAGGAAGCTGGCCTACGGCCGCATCGCCCGCTTGCCGGGCGTCGACGTGACGTGCCTCAGCGAGGAGTGGGGTGTGACCTGCGTCGACCCCCTCAGCGAGCACGGCTTCTTCATCGCCCGGGGAACCTTTACGACCTTCTGAGCAGTCTCGCCGTCGCGTCGGCCGCACGGACCGTCGTCGGTTCGGCCAAAAACCTCCCCGTAGAATCGTCACTCCGGCGCAGCCGAGCCGGACTCTTCCCAACCGACGTTTCGAGGAGACCCGTGGCGCAACTGCTGCTCCTGCATCTGGTGGCAGCCGTCGTCGCCCCGCTACTCGTCCGCCTCCTCTCCCGGAAGGCCTTCCTCGTCCTCGCGCTGGTGCCGGCGACGGCGTTCGGCTGGCTGGTCAGCGTCTCGACGGACGTGCGAGCCGGGCAGGGCCCGACGCAGCACATCTCCTGGGTCCCCGGCCTGGGCGTCGACCTCGACTTCCGGGTCACGACCCTGTCGTGGGTTGTCGGCCTGCTCGTGACCGGGGTGGGCGCCCTCGTCCTGCTCTACTGCACCTGGTACTTCGGTCGCGACGACCGGGCGCTGTGGCGCTTCAGCTCGGTGTTCATCGCCTTCGCGGGTGCGATGCTCGGTCTCGTCCTGACCGACAACCTGCTCGTGCTCTACGTCTTCTGGGAGCTGACCACGGTCTTCTCCTACCTGCTCATCGGGCACAATCCGGCGAGCTCGACCAACCGGCGTGCCGCCATGCAGGCGCTGCTCGTGACGACCTTCGGCGGTCTCGCGATGCTCATCGGGATCATCGCCATCGGCGTCCAGCACACCTACTCGATCAGCGGCTTCATCGAGTCGCCGCCCCCGCTCGACGGCGTCACCGCCGCCGCCATCGTGCTGCTGCTCGTCGGGGCACTGTCCAAGTCGGCGCTGATCCCGTTCCACTTCTGGCTTCCCGGTGCCATGGCGGCGCCGACACCGGTGAGCGCGTACCTCCACGCAGCCGCGATGGTCAAGGCCGGCGTCTACCTCGTCGCGCTCCTCGCCCCGGCCTTCGCGGGGGCCCCGGCCTGGTATGCCCTCACGGTTGGCCTCGGCCTCGGCACGATGCTCCTCGGAGGGTGGCGGGCGCTGCGTCAGCATGACCTCAAGCTGCTGCTGGCCTATGGCACCGTGAGCCAGCTGGGGTTCATGGTCTCCATCAGCGGGGTCGGCACCCGTGCCGCAGGCCTGGCCGCGCTCGCTCTCATCGTGGGACACGCCCTCTTCAAGTCGACGCTGTTCCTCACCGTGGGGATCATCGACAAGTCGACCGGCACCAGAGACCTGCGCCGCCTCTCGGGACTCGGCCGCCGGCTCCTGCCCGTGAGCATCCCGGCCACCCTGGCAGCGCTGTCGATGGCCGGAGTGACCCCTCTCGCCGGCTTCGTCGCGAAGGAGAGCGCGCTCGGTGCCCTCGTGAACGGGATCGAGGAAGCACGGCCACTCCCCCAGCCGTATGGCTGGCTCTCACTGGCCGGTGTCGTCCTCGGGTCCGTCCTCACCGTGGCGTACACGGCGCGCTTCATGTGGGGAGCCTTCGCCAGCAAGCCCGGCGTCCCGCCCACCCGGCTGACGATGCCGCATCCGGGCTTCGTCGCGGCGCCGCTGGTGCTCGGGGTGGGCTCATTGCTCGTCGGCCTGACGGCGCCGATCGAGTCCACGTTCCTCATGCCGTATGCCGACCTGTTCACCACTGGTGACGCGCCCGAGCCGCTCGCGCTCTGGCATGGGCTGACGCTCCCGCTCGTGCTGTCCGCCGTGTCGGTCGTCGCCGGCGCCCTGCTGTTCATCGACCGCGAACGGGTCGCACGCCTCCAGGCCGGGGTCCCGGACCTCGTCGACGGTGAGCGCATCTTCGGGCGCGTCCTGCGGGGGGTGGACCGCGGCGCCGTCGAGGCGACCGCGGTGACGCAACGCGGCTCGCTGCCGCTCTACGTCATGGCGATCCTCGTGGTGTTCGTCGCACTGCCCGGGGGTGCTGCGGTGCTTCGGGGCACGATCGGTCCGGTCCGCATCTGGGACTCCGCCGCGCAAGCGGTCGTCGGTGCGATCGTCGTCGCGGCCGCAATCCTCGTGCTGTTCTCGCGCAGGCGGGTCACGAGCATCATGCTCGTCGGCGTCACTGGCTATGGCGCGGCGATGACCTTCGTCCTCGCGGGGGCCCCAGACCTCGGCATCACGCAGATGCTCGTCGAGACCGTCGCCCTCGTCGTGTTCGTGCTCGTGCTGCGCCGACTGCCGACGAAGTTCACCCGCCACCCCCAGTCGCCCGTCCGCTCCTGGCGCCTCGTGCTCGGTCTCGCCGTTGGTCTCGGGGTCGCTGCCATGGGCCTGGTGACGACGAGCGCCCGGACCCAGGTGCCCGCATCCGAAGGGTTCCCGGTCGAGGCCTATGCCTTCGGCCACGGCCGCAACATCGTCAACGTCGCCCTCGTCGACATCCGTGCATGGGACACGATGGGCGAGGTCTCGGTGCTCGTCGTCGCCGCCACCGGCATCGCCAGTCTCATCTTCGTCCGAACGAGGAACGCCCGCCTGTCCCGCGCCACGGCCAAGAACCTTCCTCCGACGGAGCCGAACAGGGGCACCTGGCTGCACGGCGGGCGCACGCTGCGGCCCGAGCGCCGGTCGGTCATCTTCGAGGTCGTCACCCGGCTCGTCTTCCACGTGATGCTCGCCGCGTCGCTGTTCCTGCTCTTCGCCGGCCACAACCAACCGGGAGGCGGTTTCGCGGGTGGACTGGTGGCGGGTCTCGCCCTCGTGATCCGGTATCTCGCAGGCGGACGGTACGAGCTCGATGAAGCGGCCCCCTTCGACGCCGGCCTGCTCGTCGGACTCGGCCTGCTCGTCGTGGTCACCTCAGCGTTGGCCCCGCTCGCGTTCGGCGGGACGATCCTCCAGACGACCGCCCTGGACTTCGAGCTGCCGATCTGGGGCGAGGTGCACCTGGTCACGTCCCTCTTCTTCGACGCCGGCGTCTACCTCATCGTCGTGGGGATGATGCTGGACATCGTCCGAAGCCTGGGCACCGGGATCGACCGCCACATCGCCGAGGCGACGTCCGACCCGGGCGCCGCTGCCGCCTTCGACGCCGCCCCTGCCGGTGAGCCCACAGCGGCGGAGGCGGCTGCGCCAGCTGGATCCGAGGGGCCCGCGTCGTGACCACCCTCATCGAGGCCACCGTCCACCCCAACCTCACCCTCATCGTCGTCGTGGGCGTGCTCATCGCGGCCGGGACCGTGCTGGTGCTCGACCGGAGCCTGGTCCGGATCCTGCTCGGCCTGCTCCTCGTCGGCAACGGCGTGTCGATCCTCTACATGGTCATCGCAGGCGAGGCCGGGCGTCCGCCATTCGTCGGCGACACCGAACCCGGTGAGATGAGCGACCCGTTGCCCCAGGCCATGGTGCTGACGGCGATCGTCATCTCCCTCGCGACGATGGGCTTCCTGCTCGCGTTGGCCTACCGGCTCTGGCAGGTGTCTGGGACGGACGACGTGCCCGACGATGCCGAGGATGCGCGCATCCTCGACCTCGCCTCCGCGAATGAGACGTCGTCGACCTACGACCCCAACGTCACCCCGACCACGTCATCCGACGAGAGCGCCGAGGACAGCTCCTCATGAGATCACTCGTGCCAAATCTCGTGCCGATGGCTGTGCTGCTGCCCCTGCTCGGGGCGGCCCTCACGCTCGCGTTCCGGCGCTCACCGGTGTTGCAGCGCACCATCAGTGTCGGAGTCCTCACAACCGTCGTCGCCGTCGCAGCCGTCCTCGTCCAGCAGACGGACGCACACGGTCCCCAGGTCCTCTGGCTCGGCGCCTGGCCCGAGCCACTCGGCATCGCCCTCGTCGCGGACCGGCTCAGCGCGCTCATGCTGCTCGTGTCCGCCATCGTCTCGCTGGTCGTCCTCGTGTTCGCCATCGGACAGGGGCAGGCGGACGACGAGGAGGAAGAGGACACCCCGATGTCGATCTTCCACCCCACCTATCTCGTGCTCATGGCAGGCGTGTCCAACGCGTTCCTCGCGGGCGACCTGTTCAATCTCTTCGTCGGCTTCGAGATCCTGCTCTTCTCGTCCTACGTCCTGCTGACCCTCGGTGGCACGGGTCCACGCATCCACGCGGGCACGACCTACGTCGTTGTCAGCCTGGTCAGCTCGTCCCTGTTCCTCATTGCCATCGCATCGGCCTATGCCGCGACGGGAACCGTCAACCTCGCACAGCTGGCCGTGCGCATCGAGGGACTTCCGGCCAATGCGGCGCTCGTCGTCCAGCTGGCCCTGCTCACGACCTTCGGGATCAAGGCAGCGGTCTTCCCGATGTCCTCGTGGCTCCCCGACAGCTACCCCACCGCTCCCGCACCGGTGACTGCTGTCTTCGCCGGGTTGCTCACGAAGGTCGGTGTGTACGCGATCATCCGCACGCAGACGCTGCTGTTCCCCGAGTCCCCCCTCACCGGCCTGCTCATGTGGGCGGCGCTGCTGACCATGATCGTCGGCATCCTGGGCGCGGTCTCCCAGACGGGCCTCAAGCGAATGCTGTCCTTCACCCTGGTCAGCCACATCGGGTACATGATCTTCGGGATCGCCCTCGCGAGTGAGCACGGCACGGCGGGCGCGATCTTCTACGTCGCCCACCACATCACCATCCAGACCGCGCTCTTCCTCATCACCGGACTCGTCGAGCGGCTCGGTGGGACGACGTCGCTCGACCGGCTCGGCGGCCTCGCGGCTGCCTCACCGGTGCTCGCCATCCTCTTCTTCACCTCGGCCATGAACCTGTCCGGCATTCCCCCGCTGTCTGGTTTCCTCTCGAAGATCGGCCTGCTCCATGCCGGGCTCGAGCTGGGCACCCCGATGGCCTGGGTCCTCGTGGTGGCCGGCATCGTGACCAGCCTGCTCACGCTCTACGCGCTGACCAAGGTCTGGAGCCAGGCGTTCTGGCGCAGCGCCCCCAAACAGGCCGCCGGAGATGAGGAGCTGGACGGCACGGCCGGCTCCGAGGAGTTCGAGATGGCACCGGTCCCGGTCGGGCAGGGAGCCGCAGCACGGACCGACTCCGAGGGGGAAGCCCTCGCGACCGGGCCCCGGGACTTCTACACCGACCCGCCGCGGCGCCACAAGACCGCCACCGCGCAGGTCGGGCGCCCCCTGCCCAAGGCGATGCTGTGGGCGACGGCAGCGATGACTGCGGTCGGCATCGTGATCACGCTCGTCGCCGGGCCGCTCTTCGCCTACACCCAGCGTGCCGCTGGCGACCTCATGCAGCGGGACCCCTACATCAACAGCGTCCTGCCCGAGGAGGTGCTCCGGCGATGAACGCGCGGCACGAGCCCCTCGAGGACACCACCGCTGACGAGACCCCGAAGCGCCGGCGACGCTCCTTCCAGCCCCGCGCCATCCTCGTCGTCGCGCTGGCCTGGTGCTTCCTCTGGGACCGCATCACCTGGGGCAACATCCTGTCCGGCCTCGTCGTCGGACTCGTGGTCACGCTCGCGTTCCCGCTGCCATCCATCGAGTTCGGGGGACGGTTGCGGATCCACCGCCTGCTCCTCCTGCTCGCGTACTTCCTCCGGGACCTCGTCGTGGCGTCCGTCCAGGTGGCCATGCTCTCCTTCCGCCCGAGCCCTCCCCGAAACTCCGTCATCGAGGTCCAGCTCCGGACCCACTCCGACTTCTACCTCACCTTGACGTCGGAGCTCGTCGGCCTCGTCCCCGGCTCCACCGTCATCGAGGCCCGGCGATCCAGCTCGATCATCTACCTCCACCTGCTCGACGTGTGGGGCCCGGAGGCGATCAGGCACTTCCACGACCACGTGCTCGAGATCGAGGAACGCGTCGTAGGGGTGTTCGGCTCACCCGAGGAGATCGGCACCGTCGAACGGCTCAAGAAGGAGGGCCGATGACCATCGTCACCGCCGCTGCGACCCTGATGCTCGGGCTGGCGGCCGCACTCTGCCTCTACCGTCTCTACCGAGGGCCCAGCGCGCTGGACCGCATCCTCGCGATCGACGTGCTCCTCGTCATCTTCATCGCCGGGGTCGCCCTCGAGTCGGTCTGGAACCACCACGCAACCAACCTGCCTTTGATCATGATCCTCGCCATGGTCAACTTCGTCGGCGGCGTCGCGGTGACCCGGCTGCTCTCGCGGGACTCCGACGACCAGCCGTCCGACCCGGATGGGGTCGCCTCGTGAGCTGGTCCTCCGTCCTCGACATCGCGGGTGGCGTCTGCCTCCTCCTCGGCGCGGCGCTCTGCCTGGCCGGAGCGGTCGGGCTGGTCCGCTTCCCCGACACGCTCTCCCGGCTGCACGCTGTCACCAAGCCCCAGAGCCTGGGCCTCGTCCTCGTCCTTGTCGGCCTGGCCCTGACCTTGCGCTCCTGGGCCGCCGCCACGACCCTGCTCATCGCCGCTGCCGCTCAGTTCTTCACCTCCCCCGTGTCCGCCCATCTCGTCGGACGAACGGCCTACCGCAATGGCCGCGTCGACCGCCGCAACCTGGACGTCGACGAGCTGTCTGAGGCCCTCGAGCGGAGCGAATCAGCCCCCCCGCCACCACCGCCTGCGTCGTGAAGCGAGACCCAACCCCCGCGAACCTCCCAGCAACACACCCGCTTATCGACCGCTGGGGCCTGCTGCAGATGAGGGCAGCACTCGATATCCGGGTGTGTTGCGGAGGCGTGCGTAGGGCTCGCCCTGGGCCGGACGCTCGTCCTGCCGTCCGCGGACCGGCCACAACGACATGGCGCGCTCGGCCTGCGCGGTGATCGTCAGGCTGGGGTTCACACCGAGGTTCGCCGAGATGGCTGCGCCGTCCACGACGTGCAGGCCCGGGTAGTTCCAGACACGGTGGTAGGGATCGATGACGCCGCGGTCGGGCGAGCCGGAGATCACCGCACCCCCGAGGAAGTGGGCGGTCATCGGGATGTCGAGGATCTCGCCGATGCTGGATCCGGGGAAGACCCGCTCGCCGGTGGTCCGCCCGAGCCGGCCGGCCAGAGCGCGCACCGCGGCGTTGCCCTCAGGGATGTAGGTCGGGTTGGGCGCACCGTAGCCCTGGGTCGACGTCAGACGCGCGCCCAAGAGGCCACGTCGGCGTCGGACGTTGATGGAGTTGTCCGTCGTCTGCATGACGAGCGCGATGATGGTGCGCTCGCTCCACCGGCGTTTCGACAGAGACCTGAGGAAGACGGCCGGCTGGGCCACCGTCTGGCCCAGGAACTTCGCCCACCGGGGCACCCGACCGCCGCCGTCGACCTGCAGAATCGCGAGCAGGCCCATGGCGTTGGAGCCCTTGCCGTAGCGGACGTTCTCGACGTGAGTGGTCTCGTTCACGTGGAAGCTCGAGGTGATCGCGACCCCCTTCGACAAGTCCATCCCTCGCGGCACCCGGGCCGTGGTCGCCCCCGCCAGTGCCTCGGAGTTCGTCCGGGTGAGGTCGCCGAGCCTGTCCGACAGCCGCGGCAGGTGGCTCTCTCGCATGGCGTGCAGCAGCTGCGCGGTCCCCCAGGCACCCGCAGCGATGACGACCTGGTCGGCGGTCACCGTTCGGCGGTCCTTGCCGCGCTTGGTCCACCCACCGGTGCGCTCAGTCGTCACGGCGAAGCCGCCCACTGGCCGAGAGGGGTCGAGCGGGCGCACCTCGGTCACCGTGCGCAGCGGCTCGATCGTCACGCCACGTCGCTCGGCCAGGGCCAGGTAGTTCTTGACGAGCGTGTTCTTGGCGCCGACCTTGCAGCCGACCATGCAGTTCCCACACTCGGTGCAGCCGACGCGGTCCGGCCCCTCACCGCCGAAGAACGGGTCGGGCACCCGCTCGCCGGGCTCGCCGAAGTAGACGGCGACAGGGGTCTTGCGGAACGACTCCCCGACACCGAGATCGTTCGCCGTGTCCTTCATGACCTGCTCGACCGGCCCCCAGCACGGGTTCTCGACGACACCGAGCATGCGCTGCGCCGTCGCGTAGTGCGGCGCCAGCTCGGACTGCCAGTCCGTGATGTCCGACCATTGCGGGTCGCGGAAGAACGGCTCCGGCGGCACGTAGAGGGTGTTGGCGTAGTTGAGCGAGCCGCCGCCGACACCGGCCCCGCCGAGGATGAGACATTCCGGCAGCCGGTGGATCCGCTGCACGCCGTAGCAGCCGAGCCGTGGTGCCCAGAGATAGCGACGCAGGTTCCAGCTCGTGTCCGCGAAGTCCTCGTCCGCGAAGCGGCGGCCGGCCTCGTAGACATGGACGCGGTAACCCTTCTCGGCCAACCGGAGCGCCGCCACCGACCCACCGAAGCCTGACCCGATGACCACGACGTCGTGGTCGTACAGCTGCGTCATAATCGCAGCCTAGACGCCCCGATGCGCCGGGGCTACCGCCGAGTAACGAAACCCACAGCCCAACCGTGCGGACGAGCGGGAGCGAGCCCAGCGGCATACGGCAGAGGAACGGCCTACTGCCCGAGGTAGGGCGAGACGACGACCTCGACGCGCTGGAACTCCTTGACATCGCTGTAGCCGGTCGTGGCCATGGCGCGCCGCAGGGCGCCGACGAGGTTCGTCGTGCCGTCGGCCTGTCGCCCCGGCCCGAAGAGGATCTCCTCGATCGAGGCCTGCATGCCGAGCTCCATGCGCACGCCGCGCGGCAGCTCCGAATGGTGCGCCTCGGGGCCCCAGTGGTACCCACGACCAGGCGCATCCGTGGCGCGGGCCAGTGCGGCACCGAGCATGACGGCGTCGGCCCCACAGGCAACGGCCTTGACGATGTCACCCGACGTGCCGACGCCTCCGTCGGCGATGACGTGAACGTACCGGCCGCCGGACTCGTCGAGGTAGTCGCGCCGGGCTGCGGCGACATCGGCCACGGCCGAGGCCATCGGGGCATGGATGCCGAGCGTCTTGCGCGTCGTGTGCGCCGCTCCCCCGCCGAAACCGACGAGTACACCAGCCGCTCCCGTGCGCATCAGGTGCAGCGCCGCAGTGTAGGAGGCGGCCCCGCCGACGATGACTGGCACGTCGAGCTCGTAGATGAACCGCTTGAGGTTGAGCGGCTCGGCCCGCCCGGACACGTGCTCGGCGGACACCGTCGTGCCGCGGATGACGAAGAGGTCCACCCCCGCGTCGACGACGGTCTTCCAGTGCTGCTGGGTGCGCTGCGGCGACAGGGCACCGGCCACCGTGACGCCCGCCTCGCGCAGCTGGTGCAGCCGCTCGGTGATGAGCTCCGGCTTGATCGACTCGGCGTAGATCTCCTGCATCCGCGAGGTCGCGTGGACCGGGTCGAGCCCGGCGATCTCGGCGAGCTGCGCGGTGGGGTCCTCGTAGCGAGTCCACAGGCCCTCGAGATCGAGGACGGGCAGCGCGCCGAGCTTGCCGAGGGCGATCGCGGACTCGGGCGAGACGACCGAGTCCATCGGCGCGGCCATGACCGGGATGTCGAAGTGGTACGCGTCGATCTGCCACGAGACCGACACCTCCTCGGGATCGCGGGTGCGCCGGGACGGCACCACGGCGATGTCGTCGAAGGAGTAGGCCCGCCGTCCGCGCTTGCCTCGGCCGATCTCGATCTCAGTCACCGCCCGATCCTAGCTGCGGTTCGAGAGCCTCGAGGAAGGCGAGGGTCGCGCGGCTCGGATTGAAGTTGCTCCACGCGAGGTACTCGATGCGGGTCGGTCCGTTGGTGACCCGGATCGCGGTGAGATCGGGACTCGAGGGGACGAGCGCCGGAGCGAGCAGCGCGATGGCGAGGTCCTGCCTCACGAGGCCGAGCATGAGACCCGTGTCCATCGCCTCGAAGGCGACCTCGCGCCGGAGCCCCGCAGCTGCGAAGGCGAGATCGCTCTGGGCTCGTCCGGGGGTCCCGGCCGGGAAGTCCGCGAAGGACTCCTCGGCCAGGTCACTCAGGTCGAGAGTGTCCCGTCCGGAGAGGCGATGGTGCCCGCTGAGGACGGCGACGAGCCGGTCACGCACCAGCTCCCGGGTCCGGACGCGTTGCGGCGGGGCAGTCTCCGGGAGACCGAGGACCGCGATGTCGACCTCCCCTGCATCGATGGTGGCAACGAGTTCGTCGCTCCCACCGCCTCGCAGTGCGATGCGGACCGCCGGGTGGGCCCGGTGGAACTCTCGCAGCGCGGCGGGGACGTCGACGGCGGTGACGGTGGGGATGAGGCCGATGGTCAGCTGCCCCCGGAGCTGGCCGGTGGCCGCGGCGGCGTCGGCCGCGGCTCGCTCGGCGGC
>NZ_DATCWX010000354.1:0-4543 GCF_036566125.1 Intrasporangium sp. | reverse complement strand
TCTGGGCGCGCCCGGCCAGGTCGGGCCGCTCGACGGCGATCTGACGGTCGAAGCGACCCGGGCGCAGCAGGGCCGGGTCGAGGATGTCGGGACGGTTGGTTGCGGCGATGAGGATGACGTTCGCCTTGACGTCGAAGCCGTCCATCTCGACGAGCAGCTGGTTGAGGGTCTGCTCACGCTCGTCGTGGCCACCGCCCAGGCCGGCGCCACGATGGCGTCCGACGGCGTCGATCTCGTCGACGAAGACGATTGCGGGCGCGTTGGCCTTGGCCTGCTCGAAGAGGTCACGGACCCGGCTCGCGCCGACACCGACGAACATCTCGACGAAGTCCGAGCCAGAGATCGAGTAGAACGGGACACCGGCCTCGCCTGCGACGGCGCGGGCGAGGAGCGTCTTGCCGGTGCCGGGTGGGCCGTAGAGGAGGACGCCCTTGGGGATCTTGGCCCCGACGGCGAGGAACTTGGCCGGCTCCTGGAGGAACTCCTTGATCTCTTGCAGCTCCTCGATCGCCTCGTCGACTCCAGCGACGTCGGCGAAGGTCACCTTCGGCATGTCCTTGGTGGCGAGCTTGGCGCGCGACTTGCCGAACTGCATGACGCGGTTGCCGCCGCCCTGCATCTGCCCCATGAGGAACCAGAAGAGGGCGAGGATGATGATGATCGGCAGGATCGAGACGAGCAGCTGGCCGAGGAAGCTCGGTTCCTCGATGAAGTCGTCGACGCCCTTCGGCGGAGCCGCCGTGTTGAGCGCGTTCACGACCTCCGTGCCGCGCGCCTCGACGTAGTACGCGAAGACGGTCTTGGCATCCTTGACCGTCCCGTCGGCCGAGGTGTACGGCTGCTTGAGCGTCAGCTCCATGCGCTCGTTGTTGGTCAGCTTGGCCGACTCGACGTTGCCAGAGGTGATCTGCTTCATCGCCTCGGAGGTGTCGATCCGGGGAGCACCAGCGTCCGAGAACAACATCCCGAAGACGAGTGCGCTGATGAGGACCAAGATCCACACCAAGGGAGTGCGCAGAAGCCGCTTTCCGTCCATGTATGTGCGGGGTCGACGCCCCGGTCCTCCTGCTCGTCAACGAATGGGTGCACTGGTGGGTGCACGGGGACAACGTCCGGCCACCCACCAGTGTTCCGCATTACTGCCCGGGACGCCCAACCAGCCCATGCCTACGCTCCACGCTCTGATCGAAAGAACACCTTTCGGGCCCAGCAGGCGTTCACCCGATCGGAGGGCTGGATCAGGCGAAGTGGGCCGTGATCGTGCGTTGGACGCCGTCCACGGCCACCCATCCCCCGTAGGGCAGCACCCACTGCGGCGACGTGTGGCCGAAGTCGACGTCGAGCGCGACGACGAGGTCGACGTTGTAGGCCTCGACGACCCGCAGCACCTGCTCGCGGTACTCGGCCCGGAAGGCGCTCACCTCGGCCTCGGTGCGAGTGTGCCCTGGGCCGGAGGCGAACGGCCGCCCCCAGAGGAGTGCGGAAGCCGCCTCGAGGATGCCGCGCTCCCCGACGTTGCGCAGCCCCCGGAAGACCTCCTCCGGAGAGGGCATCTCCTCGGTCGGCTCAAGCATCAGCACGCAGCCTGCGTAGTCCTCCACCGGCCGGACGAAACGCCCCACCTCGAGGGTCCAGCGGACGATCTCGAAGCAGCCACCCCACGTCCGGCCGGTGACCACTCGCTCGGGACCGGACCACGTCCAGGGCTCCGCAGGCAGGTCCGGCGGCGGGTCGGTGAGAGCCGCCGGGTCGTCCCAGGGCAGGCCCATGTCCCGAGTGCGGGTCACCGGCGCCAGGTGCACATCGCCGCCGAAAAGGGCGGTCCGCAGTGACGTGAGGTGCTGGGCATCCGGGGCGGGTCCCGGCCCCAGGTTCACCTGGGTGTTCCCGCCGTGGACGCCCTCGATGCCGTGGAACCACAACCAGTTGAGCAGGTTGGTGTTGTCGCTGTAGCCCACGAAGGGCTTCGGGTCGGCTCGCGCGATGTCGGGGTCGAGGTGCCGCAGCAGGCTTATCTGGTCGTCTCCGCCGATCGTCGCGATCACGGCACGGATCTCCGGATCGGCGAGAGCCGCCATGACGTCGGCAGCCCGCTCCTCCGGCGAGGCGAGCCGACGGGTCGTCGGGTACTCGACCGGCTCCAGCCCGAGATCGTCGCGAATGCGGCGCAGCGCCTGCTCGTGGATCTGGGGATAGAGCGCCGGCGCTGCCCACGACGGGGAGAGCACGGCGACCTTGTCCCCGGGACTGCACCGACCGGGGGAGACGATCTCGTGGCTCATGCCCCGATCCAACCAGTGCGAGACACGGCCCGACACCGGATAACCGGTTGCCAGGGCCGAGGATGCGTTGCTGCACTGGTGGGACCAGTCCAGCCGAGTGAGAGGAAAGGGCATGCGCCGCTCCTTCATGTCAACCCAGCAGCAGGTCACCGCCACCTATGCAAAGGACATGTTGGACAGTGGAATTCGCAACACCCGGCCCCAACCCCTGCCTGAACCTGGGCATCGTCGCGCATGTTGACGCCGGCAAGACGAGCCTGACCGAGCGGCTCCTCCACGCCGCCGGGGTCATCGACGAGCTCGGCACCGTCGATGAGGGCAGCACTCAGACCGACACCCTCGACCTCGAACGGCAGCGCGGGATCACCATCCGTGCATCGGTGGTCTCCTTCGAGCTCGGCCCGCCCGGCCGTCCCGTCACGGTCAACCTCATCGACACGCCGGGGCACTCGGACTTCATCGCGGAGGTCGAGCGCTCGCTCGCCGTGCTGGACGGCGCCGTGCTCGTCATCTCCGCCGTGGAGGGCGTCCAGGCCCAGACCCGGGTCCTCATGCGCGTCCTGACCCGACTGGGAATCCCGACCCTGCTCTACGTCAACAAGATCGACAGGTCCGGGGCACGTGAGCAGGGCCTGCTCGCGGACATCCGCGAGCGTCTCACCGACAAGGCCATCCCACTCGGGACGGTCACGGGCGCTGGGACGGGCTCAGCGGCATACGTCCCGTTCGGGAAGGACGACGAGCGGCACCGGGCCCGCCTGGCCGACCTGCTCTCCGAGCACGACGACGCGCTGCTCCGCGACTGGGTGGACGACGCGGACGGCGTGTCGACCCGGCGCTTGGAGCGAGCCCTGGCCCAGCAGGCCCGGGCGGGGCTCGTCCACCCACTCATGCACGGGTCGGCCGTCACGGGAGCCGGGCTCGACGAGGTCGCGCGGGCCATCACGACGTACCTGCCGGTGCCCCGGCCGGACGTCGAGGGACCGATGGCCGGGAGCGTCTTCAAGGTCGAGCGTGGACCCTCTGGCGAGAAGGTCGCGCTCGTGCGTCTCGCGCGGGGGCGGCTGCGCGTGCGCGACAGGGTGCGGTTCGGCGACGTCGCGGATCGCGTCACCGCTATTCGCGTGCACGACCGGGGCGCGCTCGTCCGGTCGATGTCGGTGCGGGCCGGGCGGATGGCCGAAGTCGTCGGGCTGGAGTCGGCCCGGGTGGGGGACCCGATCGGCGAGGGGGCGTTGGAACGCAGTGGGCCGCAGTTCTCGCCACCGACGCTCGAGACCGTGGTCGAGCCGGTGCGGCCGGGCGACCGAGGGCGGATGTACACGGCGCTGACCCGACTCGCCGAGACCGACCCGCTCATCAACCTGCGGCACGACGACGCGCGCGGCGAGACCCACGTGTCGCTCTACGGCGAGGTGCAGAAGGAGGTCATAGCGGCGACCCTCGCGACCGACCACGGGGTCCCGGTGCGGTTCCGGGCGACCACGGTGATCTGCGTCGAGCGGGTCGTCGGGGTCGGTTCGGCCGTCGAGGTGATCTCCGTGGCGCCGAACCCATACCTCGCGACCGTGGGGCTGCGGGTGGCGGCCGGTGCGCGTGGATCGGGCGTCACGTTCGGGCTGGACGTCGAGTCCGGGTCGATGCCGCCGGCGTTCTTCCGGGCGGTCGAGGAGACGGTGCACGAGACGCTGGGGCAGGGGCTGCGCGGCTGGCCGGTCCGTGATTGCACGGTGACGATGACGGCGTCCGGCTACTACGCGCGCCAGGGTCACGCGCACCAGAAGTTCAGCAAGGCGATGTCGAGCACGGCCGGTGACTTCCGAGGGCTCACGCCACTCGTCCTCATGGCCGCGCTTCGGCAGGCAGGGACCCGGGTCGAGGAGCCGATGCACAGGTTCGACGTCGACCTGCCGGCGGCGGCGCTCGGACCGGCGCTGAAGCTGCTGTCACACCTGCGTGCGGTGCCCCGCACGACCCACGTGCACGGCGCCATGGCTCACCTCGGTGGCCTCGTGCCGGCGGCCCACGTGCACGAGCTGCAGCACCGCGTGCCGGATCTCACGGGCGGCGAGGGCGACCTGGTGTGCGAGTTCGAGGGCTATGCCCCCGTGACCGGTGACCAGCCGCCCTCACGGGAGCGGACCGGGCCCAATCCGCTGGACCGCCGGACCTATGTGCTCGAGGTCCGCCGCTGACCCCCGCAACACACCCGGGTATCGACTGCCTGGGCCTGCTGCAGCAGGCCCTGGCAGTCGATACCC
>NZ_DATCWX010000346.1:0-5496 GCF_036566125.1 Intrasporangium sp. | reverse complement strand
CCGGCGCGTGGGTTTCCGCGACACGGGAACGGCCTACGTCCTGGAACTCGACGACTGAAGAAGATGCCGTATGCCGCTGAGCTGGCTCAGCGGTATACGGCACCTTTGTCTGTGGTTCAGAGGTGGATGCGGATGACCTGCCCACCGCCGGCAACCACGGACCCCGTGGTGACGTAGGCGTCATGGCCCCGGATGGCGACGCCGTAGGGCGCGAACAGGCCGCCGGCCACCACCGTGTGGGTGTTGGAGTGCGCGTGCACCTTGACGAGCGAGCCGATGGGCCCTTGCAGCAGGCCGTTGGACGCGAGCTCGACCGCGTAGAGCGAGCCGTCGCTGGCGAAGGCGAGGGACGTGACGTTCGTCAGGCCGGTTGCCCACGCCGTGGGCTGCTGCCCCGGGACGACCCGCCAGATGGTCGACGACCCCTTCTCGAAGGGGAATCCGACGAGCTGCGAGACGTACCAAGCACCGTCCGGCCCCTTGACGACGTCCGTCGGGACGGCATCCGCGGGGAAACCGGCGGGCAGCGTGAACGGCGGGAACGGAATCTCGACGGCTTGCGTGGTCGGCACGGGCGCGAACGTGGCAACCGTCGAGCCGCCCTTCCTCGTCGAGACGACGGAGTTGCCGCCGGCATCGGTGACGACCCACCCGTTGCCGGACTTGGCGATGCCGACCGGGTTGCTGTCGATGTCCGTGCCGTCCGGGTTGGCCTTCGCTTCGAAGGCGGCGGCGTCGAAGGCCAGGGACAGTGACTCCAGCCCGTCGAGGTGCCGGAGGTCGCCGGTGAGGACCGTACCCAACAGGTTGGCGTCCGGACCGAAGCCATCGCGGTACTCCGGCGAGCCGCCGAGCCCGATCGTCAGGGCGAACTTGTGGTTTCCCGTGAACGCGATGGAACCGGGTCCGAGCGGCTCGTCCGCGGTTCCGACCGACGGGAGCCCCTCGAGGACACGAACGAACCCGCCGCCGCGCCTGATCTTGCTCAGCGAGCCAGTGAAGCCGAAGCACACCTCGCCGAACTCGGGACTCTGCTGACAGGTGTCGCCGCCGGGTGTGCCCGTGGTCCCGGCCTCGGTGACATAGAGGTCGCCCCCGGGGGTGAAGGCGAGCTGCCTGGGGCTGTTGAGGCCGGAGGCGATGACGGTGGGTCCGCCGTGAGACTCACCGTGAGCCGCTGCTGTCACGCCTCCGGTGACCGCGAGGAGAAGCGATGCCGCTCCAGCCGCGACGAGTCGTCCCGATCGATGGTGTCTGCTCATGGGTCCCTCTTTGCTGAGTCCCCTGACGCGGAAACTGACCCGTCGACGGTAAAGCGGTCCGACCTCACTGTTCGGGGAACCGGGAAAGCCGCGGTAAGCGTCCGGGTTTGTCCTCAGGTCAGGGTGCTCCACCGGATCGAGACGACCAGTCCGGCGGCGAGCAGCAACGCAGCCAGGAACGCGAACCCCGCGCTGAGGTCGACGTCCTGCTGCTGGGTCGTGACGTGCTTGGGCAGGTCGGCGAGGACGGTCGACAACCCGGCTGCATCGGTCGCGCTGAAGTACTCGCCGCCGGTCATCTCGGCCACCTCTCGCAGCGCGGGTTCATCGACGACGAGGAAGTTCCGGGTCACCCCGCCGCCGCCTCCCGGGGGGCCGAAGCCGAAGTTCTGCCGTGGCTCGAAGCCGCCGTACTGCTCCCTGGAGCAGGCCAACGTCGTCGGGTTCGTCGTGCCGAAGCCGATCGGATAGACGCGCACCCCGCGCTTCGCGGCCTGGTCCGCAGCCTGCGCGGGGGTCACGCCACGGGTGTTCGCACCGTCCGTCAGCAGCACGATGATCTCGGGGACCGGTGCTGTCCGAACCGACGGGTCTCCGCTCGCTCGGTCGGTGCGATCGGTGGGGGTCGGTGTGGGCGGGGTCAGGGGCGGCGCGCCGCCCTGGTCGACGTCGCCGGAGATCTGGACCGGGTCGCTCGGCGGGACGTCGGGGTCGAGCTCGGCGATGGCGTCGATCGCGGTGAGGATCGCGGCGCCGATCGTCGTGCCCCGGCCCGTCGTCACTCCGTTGATCGCGCTGAGCAGGTCGTCCCGGTTGGTCGAGGGTGCAACGGCGACCTCTGCGAACCCAGAGAAGACGACGAGGCCGAGCTTCGCCTCCGGCGGCTGCTCCTCGACGAAGTCACGGACTGCCTCCTGGGCGGCAGTCAGTCGGTTCGGGACGACATCGGTGGCACACATCGATCCCGAGACGTCGAGCGCGATGAGGATGGTCGTGCCTGAGACGGGCACGTCCGTGCGCACCTGCGGGCGCGCCGACGCCATCCCGAGGACGGCCAGGCTGGCGAGGACGAGGGCAATGGGCACGTGCCGACGCCATGAACGGCGCCCACCGGCAGCAACGCGGACGAGGGCGACGTTGGAGAACCGGACCGTGCGGCGGCGTCGCCTGCGCAGCTGCCACAGATAGGCGCCGAGCAGAATCGGGGCGGCGAGCGCGAGGGTGAGCAGGAGCGGCTGCGCGAACGACATCAAACCACCCGGCCCTGCCGCAGGACCGAGATGGTCGCTCCGGCCGCGAGGAGCAGGGCGGCGAGGGCGGCGACGAGTGAGGTCACCTCGTGCGGCACCGTCCGCATCGTCCAGTTCAGCTCGATCGAGTCGTAGATGTTCGCGAGCGAGGCGGCGTCGTCAGCCTCCCGGTAGGTACCGCCGGTCGCTTCCGCGATGTCCTGCAGCGTGGCCTTGTCGAGGGCCGTGGCGATGCTGAAGCCGTCGACCTGCAGCACCGCGCCCTCGGGAGTCCCGAGGCCGATGGGTTCGATGCGTACCCCCGCGGCGGAAATGAGCTCGGCGACGTCGCGCGGGTCCGGACCCGTGGTGTTCTCCCCGTCGGTGAGCACGACGATGGAGGTCCCGCCGTAGTAGCCGATGTTGGACTCCTCGTCAGAGCCGGCGTCCGACGTGGCAACCTTGGTGATCGGCCGGCCGGCAATGGCACTGAGGGCTCCGAGCAGGCCACCACCGAGCGACGTCTCGCCCTGCGCATCAAGCCGGTTGACCGCGGCGAGCACGGCCGCCTTGTCCGTCGTCGGGCGCTCCGTGACGAGCCCGGTGCCGCCGAAGGCGACGACGCCGAGCCGAACGGACGGCGGCTGCTTGTCGATGAACTGCCGAGCCGCCGCCTTGGCCGCCTCGAGCCGGGTGGGCTTGATGTCGGTGGCCGACATGCTCGTCGACACGTCGAAGGCGAGCACGACGGTGCCTTCGCGACGTGGTTCGGCGACCGCCGCCACCGGTCTCGTCATCGCCACGACGAGCACGACGAGCGCCGCCACGAGGAGCGCTGGGGCGAGCCGTGCCCACCGGTCCCTCGGGGGGACGGAGACCACCAGGCCTTGGCGTGCGAGCTCGCCCCGCCGTTCCTCCTGCCGCCGCAGCAGGCGGCGGAAGCCCGTGACGACGACCGGAACGAGGAGCAGTCCGAGCAATGCCCACGGCCACGTGAGGGTCATCGCCGTCGCCTCCGCCGCAGTTCGGACACCCGGACGAGGAAGCGCACCAGGTCGTCGTCGGTGCTCACGCGATGAAGGTCGACGCCGGCGCGCTGGGTCTCTCCCTCAAGGGCCTCCTGCCGCTCGGCGGCAGCGTCACGGAGCCGCTGGCGGAAGCCCGCGTCGCTCGTGTCGACGAAGATCTGCTCCCCCGTCTCGGCATCCTCCACGTAGATCGAGCCGACGTCGGGCAGCTCGGACTCGCGTGGATCGCTGACCTGGAGGGCCACGACCTCATGGCGGCGGGCGATCAGGGCCAGTGGGCGCTGCCAGCCCTCGGCCGTGATGAAGTCGGAGACGACGACGACGAGGGACCGTCGACGGGCCAGCCCCGATGCCGCGCGGAAGAGCGCGCCGAGGTCGGTGACGCTTCCGGGCCCGAGCTCCTCACGGTTGTCCAGGACCGCCTTCGCGATGCGCAGGACCTGGGTGCGGCCACTCGCTGGCGGGATGATGGTCCGCACGTCCGTGTCGAAGAGGACCGCCCCGACCCGGCTGCCGCCGCGGGAGAGCACGTGGGCGATCGTCGTGGCCAGCTCGGCGACGACGAGGCCCTTCTGCCTGGCGACCGGCCCGAAAGCCATCGACGGGGACACGTCGAGCAGGAGCCAGGACGTGATCTCGCGGTCTTCGATGTACTCGCGGACGAAGGGCATGTCCAGCCGTGCGGTGACGTTCCACTCGATGTGTCGCAGGTCGTCGCCCGGCTCGTATTCGCGCAGGTCCGTGAAGTCGAGCCCCATCCCGCGGAAGAGGCTGCGATAGTCGCCCTGGAGCAGGCCGTCGAGCCTCCGGACGACCCGCCACTCGAGTCGCCGCAGCAGCCGCTCGGGACTCAGGGTCGCGGTCGGGTCCATGACTGCTCGGGCTCGTGGGCGACGCTTGTGGGTCGCGGGACCGCCTCGATGATCGGCAGGAGCAAGTCGTCGGCGCTGAGGTCCTCGGCGAGCGCCTCGTAGGACAGGACGATCCGGTGGCGCAGCACGTCGAGGGCGAGGTCGCGCACATCGTCAGGCAGGGTGTAGTCGCGGCCGCGGAGGAACGCCAGCGCGCGAGCGGTCAGCACGAGGTTGATCGAGGCACGTGGGCTCGCGCCGTAGGTGAGGAAGTGGGCAAGGTCGTCGCGTCCCACGCCGGCCGGCTCACGGGTCGCGGTCGCGAGCCGGACGGCGTAGTCGATGATCGACGGGTCGGTGTAGACCTCGTCGACCTGCCCTTGGTAGTCGCGCAGCGTGTCCGGGTCGAGCACCCGCTCGGTGCGCACCTGGCGCCCGACCTGCCGCTCGACGACGACGAACTCCTCCGCAGCCGAGGGGTAGCCGACGAGGACCTTGAGCATGAACCGGTCCACCTGCGCTTCTGGGAGCTGGTAGGTCCCCTCCGACTCGATGGGGTTCTGCGTCGCCATGACGAGGAACGGGTCGGGCGCCGGGTAGGTCTGGCGGCCGATCGTGACCTGGCGCTCCTGCATCACCTCGAGGAGGGCGCTCTGGACTTTGGCCGGTGCGCGGTTGATCTCGTCGGCGAGGACGAGGTTGGCGAAGACCGGACCGAGCGAGACCTGGAACTCGCCGTCCCTCTGGTTGTAGATCCGCGTCCCGACGAGATCGGCGGGCACGAGGTCGGGGGTGAACTGGATGCGCTGGAACTCGCCACCGATCGCCTGGGCGAGCGTCTTGATCGCCAAGGTCTTGGCCAGGCCGGGCACCCCCTCCACGAGCAGGTGGCCGCGGGCGAGCAGGGCGACGACCATGCGCTCGAGCAGGACGTCCTGCCCGACGATGGTCCGCTTGACCTCGTAGAGCATCTGCTCGAGGAGCTGGTGTCCCGAGCCGGTTCGCGTCTCGTGTGTCCTCTCGCCCTCCATGTCGGCTCCTCCTGCTCGTGGGTCGGCGTGCACCGGGCTGTTGCCTGCGCAGTGTCAGCGTGGGGGCCCGCCGACGGCGCCGCCGGCGGTGGCGA
>NZ_DATCWX010000327.1:0-9118 GCF_036566125.1 Intrasporangium sp. | reverse complement strand
TGATCGCCGCTGCGACCCCGATCTCGCTGATCCGGATGAGGGCGCGCAAGCAGCGGAGCAGATTGCGCGACCTGTGGCCGGATGCCGTCGACAACATCACCTCAGGAGTACGTGCCGGCCTGGCCCTGCCGGAAGCCTTGGCGCAGTTGGCGGTCCGCGGGCCTGAGGCGCTTCGCCCGGCCTTTGCCGGGTTCGCAGAGGACTATCGCGCCACCGGGCGATTCCACGAGTGCCTGGATCGGCTCAAGGACTCGATGAGCGACCCGGTTGCCGACCGCCTCATCGAGTCACTTCGCATAGCGCGAGAGGTCGGCGGCAGCGATCTCGGCAAGCTCTTGCGAACCCTCTCGGCCTTCCTGCGCGAGGACGCCCGCACCCGTGCGGAGCTCGAGACTCGGCAGAGCTGGACGGTCAACGCGGCTCGCCTCGCGGTCGCGGCACCGTGGATCGTCCTCGCGATGCTGGCTCTGCGGGGCGGGTCGCTGCAGGCCTACGCAGCGCCAGCCGGTTGGGTCGTGCTCGCCTTTGGTGCAGGCCTCTGTGCGGTGGCCTACCGAGTCATGGTGTGGATCGGGCGGCTCCCAGAAGAGGAGCGGGTGCTGCGGTGAAGGAGCCGGTGCAGCTCATCAGGGAGCTGGTCCTGGGCGGGTGGTCGTGGGCAGGCGCGGCTGCCGGCGTGGTTCTGCTCGCTGGACTGTCGCTGATCGTGGCCGGGCTCCCTGTCTCCCGTCGCCCGGGCCTGGACGCACGGCTTGCTCCGTACCTTCGGGACGCGCCGCCACCGTCGCGGCTGCTCGGATCCGGCTCGGCGATGCCCCGGGTCCTCGGCCTCGGTGAGATTCTCGCGCCCTCCCTGCGGCGGCTCGGAGACGGCATGGAACGGGTCCTCGGAGGCGCCCCGTCGGTGGCCCGTCGCCAGATGCGCGCCGGGCGCCCAGCGGACGTCGAGCGATTCCGGGCGGAACAGGTGATCTGGGCGACCGCCGGAGGGATCCTCGGCCTCGTCGGCGGCGGCATGGTCGGGCTGTCCAAGCGCCACCTGTCGGTCCCTGTTCTGGTCATGTTGGCCGTCATCGGATTCGCCCTGGGAGCGATCCTGCGTGATTACGCCCTGAGCCACACGGCACGTCGGCGTGAGCAGCGCATGTTGGGTGAGTTCCCCACGGTCGCAGAGTTGCTCGCGTTGGCAGTGAGCGCAGGCGAGGGAGCTACCGGAGCACTCGAGCGGGTCTGCCGGCTGTCCAACGGGGAGCTCGCCGACGAGCTGCGCCGATGCCTGGCCGACGCTCGTGCCGGTGCCAACCTGCCAAGCGCCCTGCAGGGCCTCGCGGACCGGACCGGCCTGCCGAGCCTGAGCCGGTTCGTCGACGGAATCGTGATCGCAGTTGAGCGGGGCACGCCTCTTGCAGAAGTCCTCCGCGCCCAGGCTCAGGACGTACGGGAGGACGGCCGACGCGTGCTCATGGAGCAGGGCGGCAAGCGGGAGATTCTCATGATGGTGCCCGTCGTCTTCCTCATCCTGCCGGTCACCGTGCTGTTCGCCATCTACCCAGGTCTGAGCTTCCTCCGCTTCGAGCTGTGAACCATTCCAACCACGCAGCTGTATCCACCACGACAGGAACGAGGAGAACCCACGATGCGCACGAGGAACATGACGACGCGGCTCGCCCGCTGGGCAGAGAGGCGGCTGGGACCCGCTCTTCGTGAGCCGTCTGATCGGGGTGACGTGCCGGGCTGGGTGCTCATCACCCTGATGACCGCCGGACTCGTGACGTTGCTCTGGGCCGTCGCGGGCGACCAGCTCGAGACGCTCTTCACCGATGCGATCGGCAGCGTGAGCGGGCCGGGTGGTCGCTGAGGCATGGCCGTCCTTGGTCAGCCGTCCGATCGCGACGGGGCTGGATCGGAGGACGGCTCGGCGATTGCCGAGTTCGTCATGGTGGCAGCGCTGTTGCTGTTCGTTGTCCTCGCCGTCCTGCAGATCGCCATCGCGCTCTATGTCCGGAACACCCTGATCGTATCGGCGTCAGAGGGAGCCAGGTTCGGGGCCCGTGCAGATGCCGCGCCCGGCGACGGCGTAGACCGGACCACGGCTCTCATCGCCTCCGCCTTGAACCCCTCGTTTGCAACGGACATCTCGGCCGAGACGACGACGACTCGTGAAGGCGTCAGAGTCGTCGTCGTCACTGTCGTCGCGCCGCTCCCGCTGATCGGGCCGATCGGCCCGGGGGACGGGTTCAACGTGCAGGGGAGGGCCTTCAGCGAGGAGCAGGTGTCCGCCGCTGCGGGCCCGAGCCAGCCGTGAACCTGCCCAGGCCGCGGCGGACCCCGGGCGAGGAAGGGCGCGCCATCGTCGAGTTCGTGTTCCTCGGCATCCTCCTGCTCCTGCCGCTGACGTACCTGGTGCTCACCCTCGCGCGGATCCAGGGCGCTGCCTTCTCTGCATCGCTCGCCGGTCGAGAGGCAGGGCGAGCCTTCGTCACGAGCGGCGAGGACGAGCAGGCGCACGCCCGCGCCGTCGCTGCGGCGACCATCGCGTTCGAGGACTTCGACTTCGACCGTGACGCGATGCTGTCGGTCAGCTGTGACGGCTCGCCCTGTCTCCGACCTGGAGGCGTGGTCACCACCACCGCGGTCATCGACGTGCAGCTGCCCCTCATCCCCGACTTCCTCGCCGGGAGCATTCCCGGCTCGGTCATGATCTCGTCGACGCACGTCGCGAGCGTCGACACCTATGTGGCGCGATGAGAGGCCCGCTGCCGTTGCGCCCACCCAGAGAGGACGGTCAGATCGCCGTCCTCATCCTCGGTCTCTTCGTCGTCGTTCTCGTCTTCATCCTCGGTGCGATCGACGTGACCACAGCCCAGCTGGCACGGATGCGCCTGCTGGACACAGCCGATGCGATCGCCCTCGACGCGGCCGACGCGCTCGACATCGGAGCCGTCTACGAAGGCGGCGTCGAGGGGCCCCTCGTACTCACTGACAATTCTGTCCAGGAGGCGGCGACAGCCCACCTCTCGCGGACGCCCCGACCCATCGGAATCAGCAGCTGGAACCTGCAGGCTCCCACGGGCACGCCGGACGGGCTCACTGCCGAGGTGACCCTGAGTGGCCGGGCGACGCTGCCGATGAGCGGATGGATCCTCGAGTCACTGGGCGGCGGCGTCACGATCACCGTCACCTCACGAGCCCGCGCGCCCTTGCTGTGACTGCACGGTGATCCACAACGAAGGCCGGCCACGGCCACCTCCTACGCTGAGGACATGACCCGGAGCGCGGCCCCGCACCCGGGCTTCTCCGCGTCATTCCCCGCTCTGCGCAGCCTGTTCGCCATCCGCCCGTTCCGAAAGCTGTTCATCGCCGGCTCGCTCTCCAGCTTCGGCGATTGGCTGGCCCTGCTGGCCACGACCGCCCTGGCCGCGGAGCTGGCCCAGAACGGAGTGGGCCAGTACCTCGCCGTCTCGGGGGTCTTCATCCTCCGCATCGCCCCCGCCATCATCCTCGGCCCGCTCGCCGGCGTCGTCGCCGACCGTCTCGACCGGCGCAAGACGATGGTCATGGGGGACCTGCTCCGTTTCGCGCTCTTCGTATCGATCCCGCTCGTCGGTCAGCTGTGGTGGATGTACATCGCGATCGTCCTGATCGAGTGCGTCTCCCTCTTCTGGAACCCGGCCAAGGACGCGACGGTGCCGAATCTCGTGCCCCCCAAGCGTCTCGAGTTGGCCAACCAGCTCAACCTCATCGGCAGCTACGGCACGGCTCCCATCGCGGCGCTCGTCTTCTCCGGGCTGTCCCTCGTCGGCCAGCCGCTCCACAACCTCATCCCCGGGATCGACCCCGAGGGCATCTACCTGGCCATCTACGCCAACGCCGCGACGTTCCTCGTCAGCGCGTGGATCGTCTGGAGGCTGACGTTCCCGCCACGGGCGGCGCAGGAGGAGCTCAAGGGCGAGTCGGTCGTCCGGAGCATCGCCGACGGACTGCTCATCCTGAAGGAGCGGCCCTTCGTCCGCGGCCTCATCGCAGGCATGCTCGGCGCCTTCGCCGGGGGAGGCCTCGTCATCGGCCTCGCCACGCGCTTCGTCGGGGACATGGGGGCCGGCGCACCGGGCTACGGCCTGCTCTTCGTCAGCGTCTTCAGCGGGATGGCGCTCGGGCTCATCCTCGGTCCACGAGTCCTCCGGGGCTTTTCCCGCGCAAGGCTTTTCGGCGCAGCCCTCACGGGTGCCGGCATCGTGCTACTCGTCCTTGCCCTGGTGCCCACGTTCCTGCTGTCCCTGCCGCTCGCGCTCCTCCTCGGCGCCTTCGTCGGCGTCGGCTGGGTCGTCGGCTACACGCTCATCGGACTCACCGTCGAGGACGAGATCCGCGGACGCACGTTCGCCCTGGTCCAGTCACTCGACGGTGTCGTCCTTGTCCTCGTGCTCGCCGTCGCACCGCTCATCGCCGCGATGTTCGACACGCTCCTGGGCCTCCCGGTCACCGTCAACCTCGGCGGGCTGGAGCTCACCTACACCGGCGCCATGGTCACCTACCTGCTCGCCGGGTTGGCCATGATCGGGTCCGGCGTGTGGGCCTGGCGGAGCATGAACGACCGGCCCGGCGTCTCGGTTCTCGCCGAGCTGCGGGAGGTCAGGCGACGGCGAGCGGGCTAGTCAGGGTCTAGTCGGACGGCTGCGGCACCGAGCAGCCGACCTGCGGGTCGAGCCCGAGGTAGTTCAGGGGCCCGGCGATGATCGTCAGCGCCGCGCTGCCGACGCGGCTGCAGGTCGGCTCGGCCGAGCCGAAGTAGCCCCGCTGGAAAGCGGCAGCCACGCCGATGAGGAGCCAGATGACGATCACGATGGTGCTGACGCGGGTGCGAGATCTGGTGCGGACGGGCATGGTCACCTTTCGTGGAGAGTCGGGCATCACCGGGTTGGTGATGCTGGCCCGGGCGGCTCTCGAAGGTGCTTGACGCCCAAGCGCGCCCACCCCTTACCCAGAAGCGGCTCGCAATCGCATCTGGAGGGACGAATGACGGGACGAGGTGTTGCGGCTCGTGCGTGAGCACCTGGCTTGACCGGGTTTGGTCCCGTCATCGCTCCCGTGCCGCTGCTGACGAACCACGCCGCACGGCCACGTGACGGGGGAGCGAGCCCAGCGGCATACGGCCCCATCGTTGTCCTGCCGTAGGCTGTTGCATCGTGGCTGTTGACTTCACGCAAGAGATCAAGGAACTGCGCGCGACGATGGACTCGGTGCGCGGGGTCACCGACCTCGACGCCCTCGGCGCACGGATCGCCGAGCTGGAGAAGCAGGCAGCCGCCCCCAACCTGTGGGACGACCCCGACAAGGCGCAGCAGGTGACCTCCGCCCTCTCCCGCGCCAACTCCGAGCGCGACCGCGTGCTCGCCATGGACGGCCGCGTCGAGGACCTCGAGACGCTCGTCGAGATGGCCACGGAGGAGTCCGACCAGGACACCATGGATGAGGCGGAGCGCGAGCTGGCAGCCCTGAAGAAGGACGTCGGCGAGCTCGAGGTGCGCACCCTGCTCGGCGGTGAGTACGACGAGCGCGACGCCGTCGTGACGATCCGGGCCGGGGCCGGCGGCGTCGACGCAGCCGACTTTGCCGAGATGCTCATGCGGATGTACCTGCGCTGGGCCGAGCGCCACGGCTACTCGACGAAGGTGATGGACACGAGCTACGCCGAGGAGGCCGGCCTCAAGTCGGCCACCTTCGAGGTCAACGCCCCGTTCGCCTACGGCCACCTCGCCGTCGAGGGCGGCACCCACCGCCTCGTGCGGATCAGCCCGTTCGACAACCAGGGCCGGCGCCAGACGAGCTTCGCAGCGGTCGAGGTCATCCCGCTCATCGAGAGCACCGACAGCATCGAGATCCCCGAGAACGAGATCAAGGTCGACGTCTTCCGGTCGTCGGGCCCCGGCGGCCAGAGCGTCAACACGACCGACTCCGCTGTGCGGATGACGCACCTGCCGACCGGCATCGTCGTGTCGATGCAGAACGAGAAGTCCCAGATCCAGAACCGCGCCGCCGCACTGCGCGTCCTCCAGTCCCGCCTGCTCCTGCAACGCAAGGCGGAGGAGGCCGCGGCGAAGAAGGAGCTCGCCGGCGACGTCAAGGCGAGCTGGGGGGACCAGATGCGCTCCTACGTGCTCAATCCCTACCAGATGGTCAAGGACCTGCGGACCGAGTACGAGACCGGCAACCCGGCCGCGGTCTTCGACGGCGACATCGATGGGTTCATCGAGGCCGGCATCCGCTGGCAGATCGGGCAGAAGAAGGCCGCCACGGTCTGAGCGCGCCACGCCCGAAACGTCGGTAACACCGGATTCGCGGGGTCGGCCCTTAGCCTCGAAGAGAACCACGAAAGCTGCCGTATGCCGCTGAGCGCGGTCCCAGCCCAGCGCTGGCTCCGCGCCCGGCGCCACTGCGGCCATTGCCCCAGACGAGCGAGCCAGGGAAGCCGATGATCCTCTTCGAGCAGGTGACGAAGACCTATCCACGGACGCAGCGGCCCGCTCTCGACGACGTGTCGCTCGAGATCACCCGCGGCGAGTTCGCCTTCGTCGTCGGGGCGTCCGGCTCGGGCAAGTCGACGCTGCTCCAGCTCGTCATGAAGGAGCAGGACGCGACCGCGGGTCGCATTCTCGTCGCCGGTCGCGACCTGGCCCGGCTCCCGGACCGGAAGGTGCCGGCTCTGCGCCGGGAGATCGGCTTCGTCTTCCAGGACTTCCGACTGCTGCCCAACAAGACGGTCCACCAGAACGTCGCCTATGCGTTGCAGGTCCTCGGTGCGTCGCGGTCGCGGATCCGCCAGATCGTGCCGGAGACACTGGAGCTCGTCGGCCTCGCGGGGATGGGGAAGCGCCTGCCCCACCAGCTCTCGGGCGGCGAGCAACAGCGGGTCGCCATCGCTCGGGCGTTCGTCAACCGTCCGCCGATCGTGCTCGCCGACGAGCCCACCGGCAACCTCGACCCGGATACGAGCCTCGAGATCGTCAAGCTGCTCGACCGGATCAACCGCACCGGCACGACGGTCGTGATGGCTACCCACGACACGGCCACGGTCAACGCGATGCGCAAGCGCGTCATCCGTCTCGACGAGGGCGTCCTCGTGGCCGACGTCGAGACGGGGGACTACACCACCGGATCGATCCCGCGGGTCGAGCTCGAGCCGGCGCATCCGGACGACCTGCCAGACCCGCTCCAGGAGGAGGCGCTCGACGCCGTCGAGGCTTACGAGGAGGAGGGCGAGCTGCCGCCGATCGGCCGCGACGCCGACGAGCCGCGCGAGCGGTTCTCGGTCTTCCGCCGCCACCAGCCAGAGCGCTCGAGCACCCACTGAGCTGGCAGAGCGATGCGACTCCAGTTCCTCCTCGGTGAGACCGGCAACGGTCTGCGACGCAACCTCTCGATGGCGGTCTCCGTCGTCATCGTCACGATGATCTCGATGTACCTGCTCGGGCTCGGCGTGATGGGACAGCGCCAGGTCGACACGATGAAGGACTACTGGTACGACCGGGTGCAGGTGACGGTCCTGCTCTGCGCGGAGAAGACGCGCTATCCCAACTGCGCCGGCCAACCGACGACCGACGAGCAGCGGGCCACGATCAAGGGGGAGCTCGAGGCGCTGCGCCCGACGGTGAGCGAGATCTTCTACGAGTCACGGGACGACGCGTTCGGCAGGTTCAAGCAGACGTACCAGAACTCGCCCCTCGCCCGTGCGGGTGAGTCGTACTTCGCCGACTCCTATCGCGTGAACCTGTCCAACCCCGGGAAGTTCGACATCGTGGCCAGTTCCATCAAGGGCATGCCCGGCGTGGCCGACGTGCAGGACCAGAAGAAGCTGCTCGAGAAGTTCTTCACCTTCATGAACACCGTCTCCTGGTCGGCCATCGCCCTCTCCTCGCTCATGGTCCTCGCGGCGGTCATGCTGATCTCGACGACGATCCGGCAGGCCGCCTTCAGCCGGCGGCGCGAGACCGGCATCATGCGGCTCGTCGGGGCGTCGAACTTCACCATTCGCTTCCCCTTCGTCATGGAGACGGTCCTCGCGAGCGTGGTCGGGGCGGGTCTGGCCATGCTCATGCTCTGGGCCACCGTCAAGTACGGCGTGGTCGGCTTCCTCAGCACCACCCTGACCGACACGGCATTCATCGGCGTGGCGGACGTCGCCTCTGTCGCGCCCGCCATCGTGGTCGGCGTCGTGGTGCTCTCGACGGTCACCTCCTGGGTGACGCTCCGGCGCTACCTCCGGGTGTGACGGACCGCCCGAGCACGGACCAAAGCCGTGCGCGGCGAGGAGGCGCTCGGGGACAAACCCGGCGACGCATCTCGCGCCCAGGGTGTTGCCTGTGGTACCAATGAGTCATATGTGGCTAGTGAGACCGTCGAGCATGCCATCTCGAAGGGCCCGGTGGACCGCCTTCGGGGCGGCAGTGGTGTGCATCGTGTCCCTGGCCGGCGGGGTCGGCGCCCGTGCTGATGACGTCGCCGACCAGAAGCGCAAGGCGGACCAGCGCATCGCTGCCCTGAGCCAGCAGCTCGAG
Organism: Intrasporangium sp.; assembly: GCF_036566125.1. Classification (GTDB taxonomy): domain Bacteria; phylum Actinomycetota; class Actinomycetes; order Actinomycetales; family Dermatophilaceae; genus Intrasporangium. The sequence continues at coordinate 563 of NZ_DATCWX010000327.1, read as the reverse complement.
GGCACCGGCGCCGCCCTGGCCAAGGCGTACGTCAACCTCGAGAAGACCCGCGCGGCCATCCCGGTCGCGCAGCAGCAGCTCGCCCAGTCCCAGGCCGCGCTCGCGAGGGCGCAGCAGGCACAGGCACAGGCCGAGGCGACCGAGGCCCGCGCCATCGCCGCCGAGGCGCAGGCGCGCGCCCACAACGAGGCGGTGGCCCAGAAGCTCGCCGTCGCACAGGCCAACGAGGCACGCGCTGCTGAGAAGCTCAAGAAGACAGGGACCGAGCTGGCGTCGTCGCAGGACGCGCTCGATGCCTACGCCGCCGAGGTCTTCCAGGGCGGAGCCGTCACGGAGTCGCAGCTCGGCATGGTCTTCGGCTCGACGTCTCCCCAGGACTTCGCCAACCGACTCGTCATGGCGGACACGGCCAGCGCCGTCGCGAGCGACACGATCGACAAGCTCGCGGCCATGACCGCCGACAGCACCGCGACCAAGGCCTACCTGACGTCGGTCCGCGCCGAGGTCGCCGAGCTCAAGCGGCAGGCCGAGGCGGCGCTCCGCGCGGCCGAGGCGGCCAGTGC
>NZ_DATCWX010000322.1:0-15287 GCF_036566125.1 Intrasporangium sp. | reverse complement strand
AGATCGCCGTCAGCCCGGAGACGGCCGCCGACCTGCCCAGGTCCGCGGTCGCGCAGACCGCCGACGGACTGATCCTCGTGCGCCGCGCCCCCGGTGGGCAAGGGGCCGCCGGACGCAGCCTGACCCAGGTGCCCGCTCGTCCCTCGCCGTCGACGGCTTCCGGGATCGCCGTCCTCCTCCCACCGCCGGTCCGCACCCACCTCCTCGCGGCAGCCGGCGAGGCCGAGCACCGCACGATCGCCGTTGCCTTCATCCAGTTCTCCGGCACGGACGACCTCATCGCGGTCGAAGGCCCCGAGTCCCTGGCGACGGCTCTCGACGAGGTCGTTCGCAATGTCCAGTCTGCGTGCGAGTCCCAGGGAGTGACCTTCCTCGAGAGCGACATCAACAGAGACGGGGGCAAGATCATGCTCGCCGCCGGTGCGCCGCGTGGCGGTGAGGACCTCGAGCGGCGCATGCTCACGGCCACGCGGCGCGTCGTCGACTGTGCAGGGCGGCTGCCGCTGCGCGTCGGTGTCAACCGCGGGCGGGTCTTCGCCTCCGACTTCGGTCCGTCGTTCCGCCGGACCTACTCGATCAAGGGCGATGCCATCAATGTCGCTGCCCGGGTCATGGGCAAGTCGAGTCCCGGTCAGGTCCTCGCCGTGCGGGATGTCGTGAGCCGCGCTGGTGGGGGCATCGTGGCAACGGAGGTGCCGCCCTTCCTCGTCAAGGGCAAGTCACATCCCATCCAGGCCTCACTCGTGACGGCCACCGGGGACAACTTGCGCACCACGTCGTCTGGAACCGTGGGACTGCACGGTCGGGACCACGAGATCGGCATCCTCGCAGCCGCTCTCGGCAACGCACGCCACGGCCAGGGCGGTTGGGTCGAGCTGGTGGCCGATGCAGGGCTGGGCAAGTCGTCCCTCATCGGCTGGCTGTGCGAGTCCGCGCCGGACTTCACCGTCCTGCGGGGCACGAGTGGGCGCTTCGGCGGCGCGAGCTCCCACCAGGCGATCCGGCGCCTGCTCCGTGACGTCATCGGCGCCAGTCCTGCCGCGGAAACCTGGGAGCTCGAGGCCGCCCTGCTGGCGGCGATCCGTCAACACTCCCCTGACCTCGAAGCGTGGGCGCCGCTGCTCGCGACGGTCCTCGGCTTCGGGCTCCCAGAGACGCCTGAGCTCCGCGACCTCGACGAGCGGTTCCGTCCGGCGCGACTCTCCCAGGTCGTGGTGTCGCTGATCCGCTCCGCACATACTGGGCCCACGCTGTTCCTCTTCGAGGGCGCGGACCGGATGGACGAGTCCAGTGCCGACGTCGTCCGGGAATTGCTGCGAGAGGCGCACGACCAGCCGTGGCTCGTCCTCACCGGCCGGCGTCCCGATCCCGGTGGGCTGGAGTCGACCGAGGACGACGCGGTGACCCGGATCGAGCTTGCACCACTCGACCAGGCGGCGTCCGTGTCGTTCCTCGAGGCCATCACGGCGGACCGACCCGTCAGCGCCCACCTGCTCCGCCGTGTCGCCGCCAAGGCGGGCGGAAACCCGCTGTTCCTGCGCGCCCTCATCGACACGGTCCGGACGACCTCCGAGGAGGACCTGCCCGACTCGATCGACTCGCTCATCGGGGGCCGGATCGATCGGCTCGCACCCCGGTGCCGGACCCTGCTGCGCTTCGCTGCGGTCCTGGGTGAGCGGTTTGACGTCGCGGACCTCCAGGAGATGGTTGCCTCCCAGGGATGGTCGATCAACGATGCGGACATCCGGGACCTTCGCGGCTTCATCGAACCAGATGGGCCGGTCCAGAGCTGGTTCCGCTTCCACAACCCCCTGATCCGGGACGTCGCGTACGCCGGTCTTCCCTACCGACTGCGTCGGAGCATGCACTTGCGCGTCGGTGAGGTCCTGGAGCGTGCCGAGGACCGCGAGGCGGCGAGCGAGCGCCTCTCAACCCACTTCTTCGAGGCCGGCGACTACGGGCGGGCCTGGTCCTACTCCCGCATCGCCGGGGACCGCGCTCGGCACTCCTTCAGCTATCCGGAGGCGATGGCCCTCTATGACCGGGCCCTGGCAGCCTCTCGCAACGTGAGTGACGTTCCGCCGGATGAGCAGGCCCGGGTGCTCGAGGCGAAGGGCGACGTGGCCGACCTCGCCGGCCTCTCTCGGGACGCCGTCGATGCCTACCGCAGGGCGAAGACGCTCCTGCGCCAGGATGCTCTGGCTTTCGCGAGCCTGACGGTGAAGGAGACGAGGATCCACCAGCGCCTCGGCGCGTTCGGCACCGCAAGCCGGATCGCCGGCAACGCGCGAGCCCGCCTCCAGAGCATCGAGGGTCCACTGGCGGCGGCGGAGCGCTCACGACTGGCCAGTCGCCTCGCGGTCGTGCACCACCTGCGGTCGCGTCACGACGACGCCCTGCGCTGGAGCCGAATCGCCGTGGAGGAGGCCCGCGAGTCGGACGACTCGAGTGCCCTTGCCCTGGCCTACAACTACCGGGAGCTCATCAGCACCGCCGCGGGCGAGCAGCCGGACGAGCCATACGGCGAGCTGTCCCTGGCCGCCTACACCGCAGCGGGCGACCTGCTCGGCCAAGGCCACTCCCTCACCAACCTTGCCATCCGCTCGCTGGCCGACGGCGACTGGGACACCGCCGACGCCAGGTTCGACGAGGCCACTGAGCTGTTCCGCAGGGTCGGCGACACAGCCAACGAGGCCAACTCCCTCTACAACCGGTCGGATGTCCTCCAGCGTCAGGCACGCTACGACGAGGCCGCGCCGTTGCTCGCGGCAGCCCGCCGGGGCGCCCTGGCCACCGACGACCCTGAGCTCGTCGCCCTCGTGGACCGCGAGCTCGGCAAGGTCCGCCTCGGCCAGGGCCGGCTCGACGATGCCCGGGAGCTGCTCCAGCAGGCGCGGTCCGCGCTCGAGGCCCTGGGGCTGGAGCACGAGGCGGTCGACGCCTCGGTCGCGCTGGTGCACTGCCGCCTCGTCGCGCATGAGTTCACCGAGGCCCTGGCGGACGCGGACGCGCTCCTGCCCAGCGCGCAGGCCGCGGGCGTCGACGACCTGGAGGCGAGGCTGCACTTGATCAGGGGCGCCGCCCTGGCCCTCACCGGCGACTGGGAAGCAGCCGAGACGGCCTTCGAAAAAGGCCGCGACGTGACGACGCGGCACGACGGAGGGCATGTGCGTGCGCTCAACCTCATGGGGCTGGCGCTGGTCTCCCCACGGACCCGCCGCGACCGCACGGCCGAGCTCGCCGAGGCGCAGGAGTGCCTCACGCGCCTCGGCGTCCTCCATCTCCCGCCGCCGTTCGACACGACGGATCTGGCCGCCACCGAAGTGAGCGGCCAGTCCGGTCAGGCAGCCCGCGGATAGGTCCGATCAGTAGCCGGTACCGCGAACGTCGTGGGTGAAGTTGAAGTAGAGGAGCGTGTCGCCGGCGTTGTCGCGCGAACTGTTGACGTAGTCGACGCAGGCCACCGGCTCCCCCGTCGCCGGGTCGACGTTGGCCTGCCCCTTGAGCAGGCACGCCGGAGCCACGGTGTCGAGCGGTCCTGAGGACAAGTACGTGTAGTAGACCTTGAACTTGTTCACGCCGCCGTTGCTGCACTGCGTCTTGTCGCAGCGGAAGATCAGTGTGGCCGGCGACTGCGCGGTGTAACCCTCCAGCGCGGCGATGAACTGCACGACGGTGGAGCCGGCCTTGCACGGACCACCGGCACACTCGCCGGCTGTTGCACCGGTGGACAGCGCGGCCCGTTGGGACGCGAAGCTGAGCGGCAGCACAGCGACGCCGCAGTTGGTCTCGGGCGTCGTTGTCGTGCAGGTGTCCGCGCCGAAGAGGGTTGTTCCCTGGTCGGCGAGCTGCAGCGTCCGCAGGCTGTCGAAGGGGGTCGAGGGGACCGCCGTGAAACTGATCGGCTTGCCCTTGCCGCCGATCGAAGGCGTGATGGTCACCCCGTTCTCGACGGCCGAGTAGGTCACCGTCGCTGCCACCGACAGCGCGTTGGCGGGCAGCGTGACCTGGTTCGGGCTGAGCACGCCGTCCGGTGACCCGTCCGCGACGGTGACGACAAGGTTGAAGGTAACGGCCTGGGTGAACGTCTGGGAGGAGGTCAGTGTCAGGGCGATCGGGTCGCCGGCCTTCGCGAGCACGGCGGGGACGGCGCCACCGAGTCCCAGGTCCGGCGTCGAGACAGAGACGGTGACCACCGGCAGGGGAGGTGGCTCGGGCTTGGCCGCCAGGGCCGGGGACGCGGTCAGTCCCACCACCGCAAGGGCGCCGATGACCCAGCCGACGAGGCGGGACCTCCCTCCAACTGTCGCGAACGGCCTTGCGGTTGGTGATGCGGATGAAGAGGTCATGGGTGGAGGCCCCGTTTCTCGTCGGGTTCGATGGGCGGGAGCAGCAGGCTGGCAAACCTGCCTTCAGATCATTGAAGGTCGGGCCGGGCGGGACTTCAGCCGAATGGCGGAATCTCCTGAGCGTTTGTCCCTTATCGCCCGAACATCCCATCACCGAACAGGCCGACGACGAGGAGCACGAGCGCGGGGTGGTACGCGACCCTGACGAGGGAGGGTGCCCACCGCCGTTCGAGACAGAACCGGTCGTGCCCGAGGACGAGGTACGAGACGAGCAGCAGTGCGCCGCCGCCGAGGATGACCCCGTCGCCCTGCCAGGCCGCCACGAGGACCAGGCCGACGAGCGACACCAGGTGGAGGAACACGACGCCTCGCTGCCGCCCGGCGAAGCGGATGACGTCGCGCCCCCATCGCCCGTGCACGACGACGATGAGCGGGACCGCAATCAAGACCCACCATGGGAGTCCGTCCTGGCCGGGCACCGAGAGAACGGCCCATGCCCAAGCGACGTGGGCGAGCAGGGAGGTCCAGAGGCCGACCAGGTACCTCTGCTCGGTCGCCGTGAGGAGCAGCAGGTCGGTCACCAGAGAGAGGCCGAGCGCCGTGATGACCGGCGGTAGGGCCCGCCCGGCCGCTCCGTCGGCTGCACCGGGCACCGCGGCGAGAGACCAGGCCAGGCCGATGAGCAGGAGCAGAAAGGTCGGCCTCGTGATGAGGTCGACCACCTGGTCCCCGCGTGCGACGGCGACCCAGTTGAGCACCGCCGTGAACGCGAGAGCCACCGCGAGCACCATGACGTGGGTGTCCACACGCCAAGGTTGGCAGCACCGTGGGCCCGGGACGGTGCGGACACGCGGCGACGATCAGATCGCCTTTGGGCCCCCGAATCGGAGCGGCTCCCGATCCGTGCGAGACTCGAGTAATGCCAATGCGCCAGTTCCAGCACACCGTGACGCCCGACGACACGGCGGTGAAGCTGGGGACAGGGGACCTCGACGTCCTCGCGACGCCACGCCTCATCCTGTGGTGCGAGTCCGCGTCCTTCCAGGTGTGCCAGAAGTCCGTCGACCCTGATCACACGACCGTCGGGACGATGGTGAAGTTCGAGCACACCAAGGGCAGCCCGGTCGGTACGGAGGTGACGATCGAGTGCGCCGAGCCGATCAACGACGGACGGCGGCTGGTCTGTTTCGTACGGGTCACGGACGCCGATGGCGACGAGCTCGGCGGCGGTGAGCTCCACCGCGCGATTGTCAACGCGGACCGCTTCATGACCAGGTGCCGCAAGCTCTCCTGAGCCGACCACGGCGCACGAGAGACCACTGGAGCGCGCGGCCACCTTGCGAGCGGGAGCGAGCTCAGCGGCATACGGCAAAAGCGTGTGCCGTATGCCGCTGGGCTGGCTCCTCGTCGAGGGCGCAGAAAGCGCCCGTCACAGGACGTAGGCGTCGCCCTGCTTCCGGAAGCCGAGTCGCTCGTAGTACGGGTCCACCATCCCGGGCGGGGTCAGGATCTCGCGGTAGCCCTGGCTGCGGAAGGGACCGTCGGACCCGAAGACGAACTCACCTGGCGAGAGGTCCCGATAGGGCGGCGTCACGTAATCGAGCAGCAGCTGCGCCCGCCCATCGCCCAGGTTCCGCATGAGCACGACGCCCACCGCCGTGTCGCCCTTGACGATGAGGTAGCACGGGTCGCCCGTGAACGGGTCGTGGACGAAACCGGGGTTGTGGCGGCGGATGTCCGCCTCGTGCACCCGCAGACCATGCCGCAGGAACTCGTCGTCGCCGGCAACCTCGATCACCTCGTAGACGCCCGAGTCGTGGCGCTCTCTCGACATGCGCAGCAGGTGCACGACGTTGATGACGGCGAGCACGATGTTGAGCCCGACCATGGGCCATACGCCGACGACACCGTTGTAGACGATGAGGACCAGGCAACCGATGAGGTTGATGATCCGGAGCCGGTGCAGCTCGGTCTGCAGCAGGGACCACACCAACACGGCGGAGCCGATCCAGCCGACAGCCTCGAGCCACCACCCATCCATCCATCGGAGCCTAGTGGCGACAGCCCGTCACCGGCGCCGTAGGGTCACCTGGTGCGCAACCGGTCCATCTCCGAGGCGATCTCCGACTCGGTCGGGTCGTGCCGCCAGTACACGTCCATTGCGTGCGCCACGAGGCCGATGCCCCACCCGGCAAGCAGGAAGATCGGCCAGAAGAAGTTCGCGCCGGTCATCGCCCAGATGACCACGAGCATGCCGTTGACGAGCGCGTAGATCAGCAGGTGGACGCGGAACTCCTCCTTCGCCTTGAGGCGCTTGACGGCACGGTCGTGCAGGTCCGTGTCGGCGCCGGTGCGGTCGACTTGAGGGGTGACGGGTAGATCTGTGGACGGGGTGACCGGGGTCTGGTTCGCGGTCATGATCGTCACTGCTCCTTCGCGGGCCGCCTCGCGCCACGCGCTCGGCTCCCACTTCCAGCCTAGGTCGACGGCCCTGGCGCGGACGCGGATGGTGTGCAGTGTCACGTCGGATCCGTGTCGGCTCCATGATGGCCCACGAACCGGAGGCCGACAACGGCGACGACGATCCCGTTCAACAGGAGAAGCTTTGCGGCTGAGGCAGATTCACCACCGACCGTGATGGCCCACGTCACCGTGAGCGCGGCACCCACCCCGGTCCACACGGCGTAGGCCGTGCCGATCGGGATGGACTCCGAGGCCACGGCCAGACCGACCATGCTGGCCGCCAGTGCGACGAGGAACACGACGGTGGGCACGGGCCGCGAGAGGCCGTCGGACGCCCCGAGCGCGGTGGCCCAGACCGCCTCGAGCACGGCGCTGACGAGCAGGACCACCCACGGCATCAGGACACCACCTTGAGGCCGACGACGCTGCCGATGAGCAGCAGGAGGAGCGCTGCGCGGCGGGCATCCAGGCGCTCGCGTCCTCGGGCTGCGGCGAGCAGGACGGTGCAGACGGCGCCGATTCCGACCCACACGGCGTACGAGGTGCCGGTGGGCAGGCCGGTCATCGCGAAGGCGAGACCTCCCATGCTGGCGGCGAGCGCCACCGCGAAGAGGACGGTCGGCCGGGGGCGGCGGAAGCGGTCGGACGTCGCTAGAGCAGTGGCCCAGACAGCCTCCAGGACGCCCGAGATGATGAGCACGAGCCAGTGCACGATGTCTCCAGTGCGGCCGTCTTGTCGCTGGGCGGGTACGGCTCCCTCGTCCGCGCGGGCCATCCGGCCGCTCTCGGACGATGGTACGGCTCGGGTGCGGATCGGGCGAATCCGTGAGTATCACCCTGCTCGGGACTAGCCTCTTACTCAGGGTCAGGGCGATGCACCGATCCGTGTGGGTCTGTGTGTGAGGCCTGTGAGGGGGTCTCCGTGGAACGCGACTATCTCGACTTCGAGGTCTCCATCGAAACCACCGCGGCCGGGCAGGTGGCCCGCGTCACGAGCTCCCCTGCCGGCACGGGCGATGCGGCCTTCTCCCTGCCCTTCAAGCCGGTGGAGCTCGCCCAGTTCATGACCGCCGTCGGGCCTCCCCGTGTCTCCTCGCGTCGTCTGGTCCCGGCGGAGGCACCCGTGCGGGAGGTCAAGGACTACGGCGCGCGGCTCGGCGGCGCATTGCTCGCGGGCGACGTCGGCAGGCTGTTCCGCGAGAGCCTGTCGACGGCGAAGGGGCAGGGCGCGGGCCTGCGGGTGCGACTGTTCCTCGAGGCCACTCCCGACCTGGAGCCGGTTCCCTGGGAGTACCTCTACGACAGCGAGCTGGGGCGGTTCCTCACGCTGTCCACCCAGACACCCATCGTCCGGTCCTTCGACGCGCTGGACGTGCCGGCAGCCGTCCGGGTGACTGCACCCCTGCGCGTGCTCGTCCTCATCTCGAGCCCCTCGGATGTGCCGGAACTCGCGGTCGCCCACGAGGAGGAGCTCCTCCGGGCGACGACCGCCGACCTGGTCTCGAGCGGACGGCTCGAGCTCGTCGTGCTCACCGAGGCGACGCTGAGCACGTTGCAGCGGGCGCTGCTCGACACGTTCCACGTCTTCCACTTCATCGGGCACGGTGGTTTCGACGAGACCGCCGGTGAGGGCGTCCTCGTCCTCGAGCGCCCGGACGGCACGGCGCACCGCGTCGGCGCCTCGCGCCTCGGCACTCTCCTGCACGACGCCAACGGCATGCAGCTGGTCGTGCTCAATGCCTGCGAGGGAGCGCGGACGAGCGGACGGGACGCCTTCTCCGGAGTGGCGCAGGCGCTGGTGCGTCAGGGGCTGCCAGCCGTGGTCGCCATGCAGACCGAGATCTCCGACAAGGCGGCGCTCGTCTTCAGCCACGAGTTCTATTACTTCCTGACGCGAGGTCTGCCGATCGACGCCGCGATCTGCGAGGTGCGCAAGGCGATGGCGACCTCGGACGAGGTCTCCGAGTGGGGCACCGCCGTCCTCGTGCGGTCGGGATCGGACCAGCCCTTCGATGTCTCCGCACTCGACACCCTGGCCGAGCCCGCGCCAGAGGGACGGTGGGAGTCGCTCTACGCCGCCGCGAAGTCGTCGCTCGCGTCGGCTACTCCCCAGGCGGCGGTGCCGCTCCTGGAGCGGATCGCGGCAGAGCGCCCCGACTACGCAGACGTGACGGAGCTGCTCGAGCGGGTCAAGGTCGGGCCCGACGGAGAAGGCCAGCCTCATGTCGAGGCGGATCCGCACGTGCAGCAGGAGGATCGCGACCGAAAGGAGTGGGCGGCGCGCGAGCAGGCTCGGCGAGAGCGACAGCAGCGGGACCTGGATCGGCGCACGCAGCATGATGCGCGCGCATCCGACAGTCGCGCACCTGGCAGCCGCCGCTGGCGGCCTACACGCGTGCTCAAGCTGGTCGCGTTGGCCGCGCTCCTCGCGGTGGCCTTCCTCGGCTGGCGCTTCCTGCCGAGCCTCCTGCAGCGCGCCGAACCGATCGTGGGCATCGCCTGTGGCTCGCCGTCGCAGTCGTCACCTCCGGAGACCACCTTCGTCGTCGGATGTGCCCCGGTGGCCCCCGTCGTCGACGGGGAGTTCGACGACTGGCGGTCCGTGACCAGTCACCCCGTGACCGCGGTCGTCGACCAGCGGGGTGGGGTCCGGGCCGGCCTGTCGGGCTCCTTCCAGCTGCTGTGGGACAAGGATGCGCTCTTCGTCCACGCTGCCGTCACCGACTCCCAGATCACCCCCGTCAGGACGTCGAGCCCGGGCAGCTTCTGGACGGGTGACGGCATCTCGTTCGAGTTCGGGCCGGACCCCCGCGCCCTCGGTCCCCAGGACACCGTCCGGGCGGGTCAAGACCTGCACGTGATGATCGGCGTCGTGGAGGACGGCGACCGAGATGGCATCGCCGCCATCAACCCGGTGAGCAAGGGACAGTTCGTGTCCGGCGACGTCGCGCCCTCGATCGACGTTGCCCGCCGCGCGACGGCAGACGGATACGAGCTGGAGGCTCGGGTCCCGTGGAGCAGCCTGGGGCTGACCATTCCGCCGGCGCGCGGCACCGTCATCGGGATGAACCTGAACGTCAGCGATGCCGAGCGGACGGGACGCCTCAAGGCGATGCTGAGCAGCAATCCCGACCGGGTGGCCAGCGCGCAGCGCCACCCCGGTCTCTGGCAGACCGTCCTGCTCTGGGACGAGGGCTGATCCGGTGCCGGAGCTCCGAGCCCTGCTCGTCGGCATCGATGCCTATCCGCCGCCGGTGCCGCCACTCCTGGGGTGCGTCAACGACGTCGGGGCCATGGCAGAGACCCTTGCGGCGCGGGTGCCCGAGGCCGACCTGAGCCTGCTCGTGCTGACGAACGAGCAGGCGACCCGCCAGGCCGTGACCGAGGCGATCCGGTCCCACCTGCGCGGCCGGGGGCCAGAGACAACAGCGCTGTTCTACTTCAGCGGCCACGGCTCGCAGCAGACCGCGCCTCCGGAGCTGTGGCGCCTCGAGCCGGACCGACGCAACGAGACCGTCGTGCTCGTCGACAGCCGCTCGACCGGCGGCTGGGACCTGGCCGACAAGGAGCTGAGTGGACTGCTGGCCAGCGTGAGTGGCTCGGTCGGGCACCTGCTCGTCGTCCTGGACTGCTGCCACTCCGGCGACGGCACCCGGGACGCTCCTGCATGGGTGCGGCTGCGACTCGCTCCTGAGGACGGCAGGCCGCGGCCCTTCAGCACGTTCCTGCCCGAGACGTCGTTGGGGGACGAACCTCCCGACCGGACGGACGATGGGCGCACGCGATCGGCATGGAGCCCAGCAGCGACGATGACCCATGTCCTCATCGCGGCGTGCCGAGCCTCTGAGACTGCCAAGGAGCTGACGATCGGTGGTCGCGGGCGAGGGGCCCTCTCGGCGGCACTCGAGCGAGCCCTCCGGGACAACAATGGGCAGCCCAGCTACCGGGACATCCACCGGTTCGTCACGGCGGGCGTGCTGGCGCGGGTCGAGGACCAGCACCCACAGCTCGAGACTGCGGATGCGTCCGACCTCGACCTGGCCTTCCTCGGCGGGGTCCTGCCGGCCCGTCCGATGCAGCTGACGCTGAGCCGGTTGCCCGACGGCTGGAGCATCGACGCCGGGGCGGTCCACGGCATCCCCGAGCCGATCGGGGACGACACGACCGAGCTCGCGGTCTACGCGCTGGGTGAGGACACGGACGGCGCACCACTTGCCGAGGCCAACGTCACCGCGGTCCTGCCCGACCGGTCGATCGTCACCCTCACGCCTGAGCTCGACGCCGGCTTCGTCTACCGCGCGGTCGTCAAGACGATCCCGCTCAAGCCCCTCGACGTCGCCATCGTCGGGGACCACGACCCGACCACCGCGCTGCAGCAGGCGGCCTCCTCGGCCGACACGACCCTGATCCAACTGACCACCGACCCGGCTGCGGCCGACCTGATCATCAGAGCGAGACCCGACGGCTTCGAGATCACCCGGCCGGGAGTCACGCGCCCACTCGTCCCGGTGGTGGCCGGCCACCACCGCGAAGAGCGCACGATCCTCGCTCTGGAGCGGGTCGCGCGCTGGCTGCGGCTCTCGTCGTTGGGCAACCCCGCGACCCAGCTGTCTCCCGGCTCGATCCGCATCGACGTGACATCGACGGCCGGCGAGATCGGACCGGACGGCCGGCTCGAGATCTCGTACATCGAGGACCACGCCCCGACCTTCACCGTGACGCTGACCAACACGACGGCTCGCCCGCTCTGGTGTGCGCTGCTCGACTTGACCGAGACCTATGGCATCTTCACGGACGCGTTCCCGTCCGGCTCGACCCTGCTCGACGGCGGCGCCAGCATCGACGTCGCGCTCACCGGCCAGCTCTCCGATGCGCTGTGGCGAGCGGGGACGGTGCTCATGACCGACCACCTCAAGATCATCACCAGCAGCCTCGAGTTCGACCCGCGGTCGCTGGAGCAGCCCGAGCTGGAGGTCGACGTCGTCGAGACGGCTCCCGTGGTGCGAGGAGGCCAGGCAGCGCGCTCCACACTCGACCGGCTCCTCACCCGGGTCTCGACGCGCAACGCCCGCTCGAGCGAGGCGCCCAGGGCGGTCGCCGACTGGCGCACGGACGACCTCTACGTGATCACGAGGCGCCCTCCAACCGCGTGACCCTCCCGCTGCTCGGCTGCCGCCCATCCAGCGGTCACGTTCGCCATGGTGTGCGGACGCGTCGTACGGTTGGCCACGCCTGACCCGCGACAACCCGACTCTCGCCGAGGAGATTCATGAGCTCGACCCACGGCCGTACCCGCGACCTCGCCCTGACCGCGACCTTCGCGGGCCTCATCGCCGGGTTGGGGCTTGTGCCGGCAGTCTCGCCGTTCGGCTTCCCCGTGCCGATCACCCTGCAGTCCCTCGGCATCATGATCGCCGGGGCAGTGCTCGGCGCACGTCGGGGCGCGTCCGCGGTGCTCCTCTTCCTCTTCCTCGTCGCCCTGGGGCTTCCACTCCTTTCCGGTGGACGAGGCGGGCTCGGGGTCTTCGCCGGCCCGAGCGTGGGTTACCTCATCGGCTTCCCCATCGCGGCCTTCATCATCGGGGCACTCATCTTCCGACGCGGGGCCCCGTACAGCACCGGGTACGGGCTCGTCGCGATCGTCCTGGGCGGCATCATCGTCCTCTACGCCATCGGCGTCCCCGCCACGGCGTGGCGCGCGGGCATCAGCCTTCCCGCCGCCATGGTGGGCAGTTCGCTCTTCCTCGTCGGAGATCTCGCCAAGGCCGTCATCGCCACCCTCGTCGCGGGTGCCGTGCACCGCGGCTACCCGGGTCTGCTCCCCCACCGCCGCCTCGTGAGCCAGCGCGCCCGCGAGACCGCCCCACACTGATAACAGACCCCCGCCTCATCTGATCGAGTGAACAGCTTTCGGGGCCCTTGGCCCCGAAAGCTGTTCACTCGATCATGACTGGTGGGGGTGGTACCGAATCAATCCTCGACGCCGCGGGCGACGAGCGCGTCGGCCAGCCGATCGGCATGCCGGAGTGTCCTGACGACGAGCGGCACGATGAACGCGAGCGGGCTCGACGAGGAGCCCCGCGCCAGCTGCGCCTGCCGCACCTCGCGGGCCAGCTCGATGATGACGGCCACCGACCGGATGCCGAGTGCGACGAGCAGGCCCACCCGCTCGGGGTCGACGCCGACGCGTCGGAGCGGCCGGAGCCATCGCACGACGACGTCGACCATGGCGGTCGTGCGGGTGGTGAGGCTGACGAGGGTGGCCAGCAGGACCAGCCCCAGCATCGCCCCGACGACGACCACGGCCCGCTGCCATCCCGCGACGACGACCTGGAAGAGCCCGAGGGCGAGGAGGAACCACAGGAGTGGACGGACCTGCTCGAGCGCGGTCCGCCACGGGATCCGCGCCGCCCCATAGAGCACTGCGATGAGCGCGAGGACCACCACGACCTGCCAGGGCTGCTGGAGGGCCAGGACACCGACGGCGGCGAGAACCAGGAGCAGCAGCTTGGTGCCCGCAGGCAGGCGGTGCACGACGGAGTCGCGCGGCACGTAGACGGCGAGCGCGCTCACGACACGAGCCGCAGGTACGCGTCGACTGCCCCGTCCGGTGCGCCATCGAAGGCCAACCGGGCATCGTGGAAGACGAGGACCCGGTCGAAGTCGTCGAGGAGGTCGAGGTCATGGGTGACGACGACGACCTGCTGGTCCAGCTGGCGGACCACCTCGCGCACCCTTCGGGTGTTGACGAGGTCGAGCAGCGTGGTCGGCTCGTCCATGACGACGAGGTCCGGGCGGGTGACCAGGACCGAGGCGAGGGCTAGCAGCTGCTTCTGGCCCCCGGACAACAGGTGAGCCGGATGGTCTCGATGCCCGTCGAGACCGTAGGCCGTGAGGGCGGAGTCGACCCTGGCCGCGACCTCGGGCTTGGACAGCCGGTGCCGCCGCAGCCCGAAGGCGACGTCCTCGGCAACGGTCGGCATGACGATCTGGGCATCGGGATCGGTGAAGCAGAACCCGACGCGGCGCCGGATCGAACGGGCGTCCCGGGCCGTGTCGAGGCCGTCGATCCGGACCACGCCGGCTGTCGGGACGACGAGCGCGTTGAGCATCCGCGCAAACGTCGACTTGCCCGACCCGTTGGCCCCGATGACCGCGATCCGGCGCTCGGTGAGCCGGATGGTGATGTCTCGCAGCACGGTCCGCTCGACGCCGGAGGTCGTGTAGGTGTGCCCAACTGCGTCGAACTCGATCAGCGGCACGCTTCCACCACCAGCGCGGTCCCCTGCCCACCGCCGGCAGCGATGGCGGCGAGACCATAGCGACCTCGACCCTGACGGACGAGCTGGGTGAAGAGCCGCACCACCAGCACGGCCCCACTCGCGCCCCAGGGATGGCCCAGGGCCAGGGCGCCACCACCAGTGCACGCCCGGCTCGGGTCGATGCCCAAGGCGTCGTAGCAGGCGAGAACCTGGCCGGCGAAGGCCTCATTGAACTCGATGACATCGAGGTCCTCGACACCCAGCCCGGCCTCGGCCAGCGCGGCGTGCACGGCGGGGACGAGGCCGATGCCCGGTCGTCCCGGTGCCACTCCCACCGAGGCGGCTCCGATCACGCGGAGCCCGGGGCGGCCGGTCGCGTCCGGTGCGGAACCGGGGACGATGCCAACCGCCGCGGCGCCGTCGTTGATCCCGCAGGAGTTCCCCACGGTCACCGACCCACCCTCCCGGAAGGCGGCCGGGAAGCGCGCCAGACGTTCGGCGGTGAGGCCGGCCCGCGGCCGCTCGTCGGCGCAGATGCCGTCCACTGGGACGATCTCGTCGGCGAACTCGCCCCGCGCGGCAGCCAGCACGGCCCGCGCATGGGACTCAGCGGCATACGCGTCCTGTCGTTGGCGTGTGACGCCGCGCTCCTGCGCGAGGAGGTCTGCTGCGAGGCCCATGGCCACGTCCTCGCCGGCGGGCGCGAACGGGGCCCGCTCGTAGCGGACAGGCGGGCCGTCGCCCTGCGGAGGCCAGAATCGCCACGGCGCCGTCGAGGCGCTCTCGACTCCCCCAGCGAGCACCGGCCCCGATCCAGCCGAGACGAGCCGAGCACCCAGCTCGATCGCCGCCAGGCCGCTCGCGCACTGCCGGTCCACCGTGATAGCGGGCACGGCGACGGGCAGTCCTGCAGTCAGCGCGGCCACGCGTGCGACGTCGCCGCCCGGACCCATGCAGTTGCCGAGGACGACCTCGGCCGGCACTGCTCCGACGTCGTCGGCCGCGGCGCGCAGCACCGTCGCCGCGAGCTCGGCGGCCGTCATCCCGGCGAGACGGCGTCCCGCGGTGCCGATGGGGGTGCGGCGTGCGGCGACGATGAGGGCGTCGGCCATCGGCTCACCGGGCCAGCGCGGCACGGTCGAGCTTGCCGCCGTCGGTCAGTGGGAGGTGCGGCACGACCCGCCACACCCGTGGTCGGTGCGTCACCGGCAGG
>NZ_DATCWX010000106.1:0-8760 GCF_036566125.1 Intrasporangium sp. | reverse complement strand
CGAGGAGCCGGTCGCCAATCCGAGGGTCCCGCTGGCCTTGGCCTCGCCAGCCCTTGCGTTGCCGAGCGCCTCCGTGACGATGGCGGCGGCCCGGACGGCCACGTCGGCAGTGGGAAGGACGATGATCTCCATGCCGATCATCGTCCTATCCCGCGAGAGCGGGCGCGGTCTCGCCGCCCAGACTCGCCGCGCCGAGAGCGGCGATGGGCACGTCCTGCGGGACTACCTCGAACCGGTCCTGCAGCCGCAAGGCGGCCATGAGTGGGGACGCCCGCGACCGGTCGTGCAGGTGCTGGCGCACGGCCGTGACGAGCGGCTCACCGAGCCCCGTCAGCCCGCCGCCGACCGCGACGTGCTGAGCCCCGGCGGCCACGACGAGGATCTGCACCGCCGTCCCGACACCGCGGCCCAGATCGTCTGCCGCTGCCCGCGCGACGGGATCACCAGCCCGCGCCGCTGCGAACAGCTCGACGGGCGCACCCGACCATCGCCGTGCGAGGGCCGCGCCCGAGGCGAGGGTCTCGAGGCATCCCACCTGGCCGCACGAGCAGACCGTGACCCCACCGACGGGGAGGTGCCCGATCTCGCCCGCGGATCCCTCGAGGCCGCGGACGACCTGCCCGTCCACGACCATCGCGGCGGCGAGCCCGGTGCCGAGATTGAGGTAGCCGAGGGACCGGGGCGCCACACGGTCACGGCGCCTCGCGAGGAGCTGGACGGCGCCGAGTGCAGCCGCCTTGACGTCGTTCTCCACCCCCACGGAAACGCCGAGCTGTGCGCTCAGCCCCGCTGCAAGAGAGAGCGATTCGACGTCGAGGTTGACGGCATGACGGACCACTCCGGTGACCTGGTCGACGAGACCGGGCGTGCACGCCCCAACCGCCTCGATCGGTGACGCAGGACCTGCCGCCGTGATCGTTGCGCGGGCCACCTGCACCGCGACGCGGATGACCTCGTGCACGCCACGGCCCGACGGCGCCTGGCGGTAGGCGACGACCCGGCCAGCGGTGTCGAGAGCGACGGCCGCCGTCTTCGTGCCACCGATGTCGATGCCGAGCCTCATGCCGGCACCCCGAGCAGGCGCACCAGAGCCCGCGCCACGGCGGCCGAGCCGCCGAACGTCACGATGTCGGCGCCGCCTCGTGGCCAGCCGCACTCGACGATGATCGTTCGGTGGTCACCAGCGCGCAGCCGTTCGAAGAGGTCCCACGCCGGGTGACCCGCAACGAGGCCGCGACCGACGACGGCGACCTTCGCGCCCTTGGGCACAGCAGCCGGGTCCGTGGCAGCGCCGATCGCGGCCGGTCCCCACGGGACGATGCCGACGGCCGGGTTGCTCCACGTCTCGACCTGGACGATGCAGGGCGGCTCGGGTGATGCCAGCCAGGACTGCGCAACCTCAGCGATCTCGAACGCCCGCTCGACCTCCAGTTCCAGCGGCTCCGAAGGCCAATGGCCAGGTGGGCTGGGTGGGTTGGCGGCGGGGTAGGCGGCAGCGAGGCGGGCCACGCGCCCGTGCGCCTCGACCAGCTGTTCCTCGGCGAGCCGGCCCTGCGCGACCGCGACGAGAACCGCGTCGACGACCTCCTCGAGCGCCGAAGCTGTCGTCTGGGAACCGAGGCAGAGCAGGTCGCAGCCGGCCACCAGGGCCCGCACCGCAGCCTCGGGGACGCCGATCGTGCCGCTCGCTCCGACCATGTCGAGCGCGTCCGACACGATGACGCCGTCGAACCCGAGCTCCTGACGCAGCACGCCGCGAAGCACCCTCTCCGAGAAGGTCGCCGGGACCTCCGGGTCGATCGCCCCGACGATGTGCGCGGTCATGACGCAGGCGACCCCGGCATCGACCGCGGCCCGGAAGGGCTCGAGCTCGCGCTCGTCCAGCACCTCGCGCGACGCGGTGACGCGGGGCAGCCCGAGGTGCGAGTCCACGGCCGTGTCACCGTGGCCAGGGAAGTGCTTGGCGCACGCTGCAACACCGGCCTCCTGCAGTCCCGCGATCCACGCCGCCGAGTGCCGTCCCACAACCTGCGGCGAGACGCCGAACGACCGCACACCGATGACCGGGTTGTCGTCGGCCGAGTTGACGTCCACCACCGGGGCGAAGTCGAGATTGATGCCGTATGCCGTGAGCTCGCGTCCCACACGAGCCGCCGAGTCCCGCGTCAGCCGGGTGTCGTCGAGACGGCCGAGCACGGCATTGCCCGGCTCCGGCGACCCCTCGAGATAGTGCACCCGCGTCACGTCCCCGCCCTCCTCATCGACCGCGATGAGCACGTCCGGACGACCGGCGCGAAGCGATGCACACAGGGACGAGAGCGCCTGTGACCCAGCCATGTTGGGTCCGTGGAGGCAGACGGAAGCAAGCCCAGCGGCATACGCCTCGTCGATCCACGCCGGGACGGTGGTGCCCTCGAAACCCGGCATCAGCGTGCCGAGGACGAGGCGCCTTCGCACCCCATGGTCGTGCGCCATCAGCCCTTCACCGCCCCGCCGACGAGCCCGCTGGACAGGCGGCTCTGAACCATGAGGAAGAACGCGATGACGGGGATCGCGACGAGCGTGGACGCGGCCATGACCTGGCCCCAGTCGGTCTCGCGCATCGCGCTTGCCTGGAGGAAGCCGCGCAGCCACAACGGCAGCGTCCGGGCCTGCTCCTCGGTCATGACGACCAGGGCCACGGTGAACTCGTTCCACGCCTGGAGGAACGCGTAGACGGCGGAGGCCACGAGGCCGGGGGCCAAGAGCGGGAAGGTGATTCGCAGGAAGGCCTGCGTGCGTGACAACCCGTCGACCATGGCCGCCTCCTCGAGGTCGACCGGTACGCCGGCGACGAACCCGCGGAGCATCCAGATCGTGAACGGCACGACCGCGGCCGTGTAGAGGATGGCGAGGCCGAGGACCTGGTTGAGCAGGCCGACCGAGCTCATCATCTTGTACTGCGCGATGAAGAGGCCCTCGGCGGGCAGCATCTGGATGAGCAGCAGGGCCAGGATGAACGACCAGCGGCCGCGCCAGCGGAACCGGCTGACCGCGAGGGCGCCGAGGAAGGCGATGATGATCGCCGCGACCACAGTCAGAAGGGTAACGGCGAGCGAGATGCCGAGGGCCTGGAAGAAGCTGGACTCCTCGAGCACGCCGGCGTAGTTGTCGAGCGAGCCGCCCGTGGGCACGAGCGTCGGGGTCGTCCGCTGCAGGATGACGTTGGGCAGCAGGGACGAGTTGAGCATCCAGTAGACCGGGATGATCCACACGATGCTGATGGTCAGTGCCAGGAGGGTCCACAGCACGTTGGACGGACGGAAGGCGCGCCGACGCATCAGGACTCCTCCTTCATGAGGGAGCGGACGTAGTACCAGGAGATGGTCACGGTGAGGAGGAGCATGAGGATCGAGACCGCGCTCGACATGCCGAAGTCACCGGAGCCGGTGCCGAGCGTGTAGATGTAGGTGCCGAGCAGGTGCGTCTCGTTTGCGAACCCGCCGGCGTCCTGGAGCAGCTTGATCTGGGTGAACACCCGCAGGTCCCAGATCAGCTGGAGGAGCAGGACGATCGAGATCACCGGCGCGACAAGCGGCAGCATGATGTGGCGGACTCGCTGCCAGCCGGTGGCACCGTCGATCTCGGCCGCCTCGATCACCTCGGGCGAGATCTGGGTCAGCCCTGCGTAGATCGACAGCGCGACGAACGGCACGCTCATCCAGATGACGATGGCGGCGGCGATGGTGAAGAAGGACAGCGGCTCGGCCAGCCAGTTGTGGCCCGCAGCGTCCTCGAAGCCGATGTTGACGAGGAACCAGTTGAGCAGGCCGCGCCGCCAGTCGACGATCCATGCCCACACCGTCATCGATGCGACGACCGGCATCGCCCACGCGACGAGGAGCGAGACCTGCAGGACGAGCCGTGGGCCCCGGCTGACGCGACGCATGAGCAGGGCAATGGCGCCGCCGAGGACGACGGTCGTGAGCGCGCAGACGATGCAGAACACGATCGACCGCACGATGACGGCCCACAGGGCGGCGTCGTTGACAAGGGCGCGGTAGTTCTCGATCCCGACCCACTCGGGCGGCTGGCCGAACTGCTGGGCCAGCCCGAACTTCTGGAAGCTCGTGACGATCTGCCAGCCGACCGGGTAGCCGAGCGCGACGACGAGGATGACCACCGTCGGCACGATGAGCAGGAGGGGGACGCGACGGGTCGTCGCCATGGCTGAGCCTTTCACGGACGCCGTGTCCGGGCCGGGGAGGTGTGGAGGGCCTCCCCGGCCGCGGCGTCACGGCATCACAGCGTTACTGCCTGATGAGGCGTCAGTTGCGGGTCACTTGAGGTTCAGCATGGGGGTGATCTTGGCGTCGTACTCCGCCGCCAGGGCAGCGAGGTCGGAGGCGTTGCGGATCTTGCCGAAGAACTCCTCGAGGACCTGCTTCGCCTCGACGGCGGCCCAGCCAGGCGCTGCCGGCGTCAGCTTGGAGTTGGACGCCGAGTCGATGAGCGCCTTGGCGAAGATGTCGTCACCGAGCGAGGACATGTAGTCCGAGTTGGCCGGGCCGAGGCCGGCCTTGCCGAGCATCTGCTGGTAGTCGGCGCTGAACATGATCTTGAGCAGCTCGCGGGCCAGGTCCTGGTTCTTGCTCTTGGCCGAGATGCCGATGTTCGACCCGCCCGCGAAGACCGGAGCCGGCTTGCCGTCGTTGCCGGGCAGGACGAAGGCGCTGAACTTCTTGTCGTTCCACTCGCGGACCGGCTTGCCGTCCTGCTGCTTGAGGTCCCCGATCGACCAGTGGGCCCAGCCCGGCGCCATGACGGTGGCTGCCGTGAGGCTCGTCTTGCCGGCGGGCTTGCCTGCCTCGTCGAGGATCTCGTCGGTGTCGTTGATATAGAGCCACGGCGTGGCGTCCTTGGCGTCGGCCGGGGCCTTGGACGCCTTGCGGTAGATGTCCTGCAGCTGGGCCAGGCCCTTGAGCGTGTTCTGGTCGGACAGCGTGGAGACCCACTGCCCGTTCTCCTTCTTCGCGAGGTCGCCGCCGTTGGCGAAGATCCAGGAGATGCCGTTGCGCCAGTCCTGGCCGCCGAGGAAGAAGCCGCTGAAGTTCTTGATGTCGCGCGGGTTCTTCGCGGTGATCTCCTTGACCGCGGCATTGAACTCGTCCAGCGTCGTGGGCTGGTTGATTCCCGCCTCCTTCCAGACGTCGCCCCGGGCGAACATGTAGCGCGAGCCGAAGTAGTAGGGCAGCGCGTACTTCTTGCCGTCCACCGACCCGACCTCGACAAACGACGGGAGCAACTTGTCACCGCCGAGCTCCTCGTAGAGGTCGGACACGTCCGCGAAGGCGCCGACGTTGGTGAAGGTCGGCGCCTGGGTGTTGCCGAGCTCGGTGACGTCCGGCGTGTTGTTCGCGTCGGGCAGCGAGGTCGTCAGCTTGGTGACGATGTCACCCCACGTCTGCTCCTCGATCTTGAGCGTCGCGCCGGTCTTCTGCTTGAACGTGGTGGTGAGGTAGGCGCGGAGGTCATCGTTCGTGTCCGCTCCCACGAGCCACAGCGTGACGGTGCGCTTGCTGTTGTCCTGGGACGTCGTCGGGGAGCTCGACGCTGTTGGGTCCGAGCCGCTGCTGCACGCGGAGACCAGCAGCGCTGCTGACGTGGCGACGGCTGTCGCCACGGTGAGGCCGAAGTGCTTCTTCATGGAGGGTTTCCTTTCGGGGTGGCCACGTGGGTGGGCCGTCGTGCTGTTGTTCCTTCTTCTTCGTCAGGTCACACTCACGTGACACCGAGCTGGTCCCAGAGGACGAGCACGGAGGCGCCCCGCAGGACGATGTCGGCCGAGTCATGGGCCAGCCGTACGGTGAGCGAGGTTGAGGGGCGGGCGAGCATCCGCGACCTCAGAGTGGCGTCCAGCGTGTCGAGCAGGATGCCGCCGAGCAGGTCCTCCGGACCGGCGAGGACGACCTCGGCCAGGTCGAGGGCCGCGACGACGGGAGCGATGGCGATGCCGAGCCGCTCACCCGCCTCGCGGCGGGGCCGGCCTCGGCGAGCAACCGCTCCAGGTTGGGAGCGGAGAGCCAGGTCTCGAGGCAGCCGTCCTTGCCACAACGGCAGCGGGCGCCGCCGTCGGTGCCCACCGTGACGTGCCCGATCTCGCCGGCGGCGAAATGTGCGCCACGGACTCGCTGGCCACCAACGATGAGGCCGCAGCCGACGCCGCGACCGACCTTGATGAGCATGAGGTCGTCGCCGCCACCGCCCAGGGTGTGGTCGGCGTGGACCGCCGCGTCAGCGTCATTGGAGACGAAGACCGGCAGCCTGGTCTCGGCCGCGAGCACCTCGCGCAGGGGCACGTCGACCCAGCCGAGGTTCGGTGCGGTGTCGACGACGCCGCCGGGCCCGACGATGCCGGGCGTGCCGACGCCGATCCCGAGCAGTGGCGCGGTGGCCAGCCCGATGACCTCTCGGGTCAGGTCCAGGACGACCTCGAGCACCGTGCCCTTCTTGATCGAGTGAACAGCTTTTGTGCCCGGGTCATCGGGCATGGGGCGCTCGGCGCGGGCGAGGATCCGCCCGTCGAGGTCGAGCACGGCTGCGCGGAGCGTCTGGTGCTCGGCCAGGTCGACCCCGATGATCTGCAGACCGGTCCTGTTGACGTCGACGAGGGTGGCCGGCTTGCCGGGCCGCACCTCGTCGGAGGGCCCGAGCTCGACGGCGTGGCCGCTCTGGAGCAGTTCGGCGACGAGGTCGCCCACCGTCACCTTCGTCAGGTCGAGCCGGCGGGCGAGGTCAGCCCGGCTCATGGCGCCGGCCGAGTAAAGGGTCTGGAGCACGAGCGACAGGTTGTGCCGCCGACCGTGGGCGGGTAGGACCGCAGTGCGTGGGTGGACGCGTCGGGCCCGGGGGGCGGCGGTTGCCATGGGAGTTAGTAAACTTTACTAACTCCTGGCCTGACAAGAGGCGCCTCGAAAACCGTCCGAAAGTCCGCGGTCTGCCGGGCTAGGCTCGGACCATGTGCCGGAACATCCGACAGCTCCACAACTTCGAGCCCCCCGCTACGAGTGACGAGGTGCGGGCGGCGGCGCTCCAGTACGTCCGCAAGGTGAGCGGCGCCACGCGGCCGAGCCAGGCCAACCAGGCCGCCTTCGACGAGGCCGTCGAGGCCGTCGCCCACGCGACCCAGCATCTGCTCGATCACCTCACGACGAGCGCCCCGCCCAAGGACCGCGAGGTCGAGCGCGCCAGGGCCCGTGCACGCAACGCGGTCCGCTTCGGCACACCCGCCTGACCCTCCGCATTCAGCAGCAACTCAGTTCAGGCGC
This sequence comes from Intrasporangium sp., assembly GCF_036566125.1. Lineage (GTDB taxonomy): Bacteria > Actinomycetota > Actinomycetes > Actinomycetales > Dermatophilaceae > Intrasporangium. The sequence goes on along the minus strand of NZ_DATCWX010000106.1, from coordinate 1,453 downwards.
AGCCACGACTCCTCTGGGGCTCCCGAGCCTGCGCAGCTGGCGCCGCTGAGGTGCAGAGAGAGTCTCGCGTAGTCGCTGGTGACGTTGACGAATCGCCGTTTGCAGCTTGCCCCCTCAGGCTGGAGGGTGATTTCGCCTTGGCCGACGACCTGGACGGTGCCGCGCTCGTCAACAGACCGCACCCCCCGAGAGTCCACGTCGGACAACCGGGTCCCCGCGACATAGCGACCATCCGAGATGGCGATGATGCGTGACGTGCCCCAGAGCAACCACGTCCCGTTGACGTCCGTCATCCACGTCACGGGCTGGAGCTGAGAGCCGACTTGATAGCCCGGCTGGATCCTGGGATCAGGCGTGGGCAGGATCCGCGTCAGGGAGGCATTCACCCACCAGTTGTCAAAGAAGCGCGTTGCGCATGGCGAGGAGATGGACAGCTTTGTCACGGCGATCCGGGCACCGAATGGCGGCGACACGCGCATCCGCAGCTCGCACCCAGGGCTCGGTGTGACGGTGAGGAGGTCGCCTTGGACGGCGAAGCTCCCCGGCTGCTGGCTCAGGCGGTCGAGCAGATCCTCCGGCCCATTCCACGTAGCGAGTCGGCCGTCGGCGCGGAACTCCCACACCGGGACGTCCGACCACACGTCGAAACGCCAGACACCCACCAGATCCGCCGCCGTGAGCGCGCTGGGTGTGGGCACCGCGGGAGCGGGCCGCTGAGCCGGTCGCCCGATCAGGAGGACCGCAGCGAGGGCAACGGCCAGCACCATGCAGGCTGCCGCCACCACCGCGCCCAGCGGACGACGGCCGCGCCACAGGCCCTGTCTGCCCGAGGCGAGGAGCTCCCGATACTGGTCCTCGACTCGACGCTGGTCAGCAGTGGAGACCTCCACCCCCTCTGCGACCTGCTTCAGGGCCCACGCCACCCGGGCCTCGGTCTCCTTGAGGGCCGTCATCGGTTCACCTCCAAGTCCTTGTGGAGCCGTTGAATCGCCCGGTGTGCATGCCGTTTGACCGTGCCGATCTCGAGCTCGAGCAGCGCCGCGGTCTGGGCCTCCGTCAGATCGAGGTAGTAGCGGCACACGACGACCTCGCGCTGGCGCTGCGGCAGACGGCGCACGAGCTCCGCGATGCGCAACGCCTCTTCGGTCGGGGCGTCGCTCTCAACTGGAGCCATTCCGCCCTGAAAGGCACCCATGCGATCGCGCAGCCGACGCGCCCGCACGAGCCCCCGCTGCGCGGATCGGCACTGGTTGACGACCGCAGCCCGCACGTAGCCGGCGAGTGAGGTCTTGTCCCGCACGCCATCCCAGTTGCGGTAGACCGCGACGAACGCCTCCTGCACCGCCTCCTCCGCGAGACCCCGATCCCCCACGAGCAGCACCGCAAGCCGGACCAGCTGTCGGCCGTGCTCCACGAAGAGGTCATGGACGACGACGTCTCGGTCGAGCAGCAG
>NZ_DATCWX010000284.1:0-8580 GCF_036566125.1 Intrasporangium sp. | reverse complement strand
CCCCTTCATCGAGTGGCTCCACACCCACCCGGTCGCCAAGGTGCCCGGGACCGCCGTCTTCCTGCATGCCGTCAAAACCTCAACCCCGCTGGCGCTGCGCGAGAACGCGACCTTCAACCACGTCATCCACGAGCTCGTCCTCATCGTGAGCATCTCCTCCGAGAACGTGCCGATGATCCCGGACTCCGAGCGGGTCGAGCTCGATCACCTCGGCGATCCCTATGATGCGATCACCCACCTGACGTTGCGGTTCGGGTTCCAGGAGGAGCACCCTGTCCGTGGGCGCCACGGTCACCCTTTGAACGCGGCCCGGAAGAGCTCCTCATCGGACAGCGTCAGCCCTAGAGTCACGAGAGTGACCGTGACATCGTCGTCCCCGCTGCCCATCCTGCCGACCTCGCTGGTGGGCAGCTACGCCCAGCCGGACTGGCTCATCGACCGAGCCAAGCTCGCCGGCCGCTTCCCGCCGCGGGTGCGGGCGAAAGAGCTCTGGCGGGTCGAGGCGAAGTACCTTGAGCAGGCGCAGGACGACGCCACGCTGCTGGCCATCCGCGCCCAGGAGGCGGCGGGCCTGGACATCATCACCGATGGTGAGATGCGGCGCGAGTCGTACAGCAACCACTTCGCCACCGCCCTCGAGGGCGTCGACATCGACAACCCTGGGGTGGCGCTCGATCGCAGCGGGCACCCCAACCCGGTGCCACGGGTCGCCGGCCCGATCTCGCGGCCACGACCCATCGGCGTTCGTGACGTGGAGTTCCTCAAGGCGAACACCGACCACCCGGTCAAGATGACGGTGCCCGGCCCGTTCACGATGTCGCAGCAGGCCCAGAACGACCACTATCCCGATCTCGCGTCGGCGGCCCTGGCGTACGCCGCCGCGGTGAACGCCGAGATCAAGGACCTGCATGCTGCGGGCGCCGACCTGGTCCAGATCGACGAGCCGTACATGCAGGCACGGCCCGACGCGGCCCGCGAGTACGGGCTCATCGCGCTCAACGCCGCCCTTGACGGCGTCACCGGGACCACCGCCGTCCACATCTGCTTCGGATACGCCGCGATCATCCACGAACGCCCGGAGGGGTACTCGTTCCTGCCCGAGCTGGCCGGCTGCTCGGCCGACCAGATCTCGATCGAGACCGCACAGTCGGGTCTCGACCTCGGCGTCCTCAAGGACCTCAGCGACAAGACCATCATCCTGGGCGTCATCGACCTTTCCGACCACGAGGTCGAGTCCGCCGAGCTGGTCGCCGACCGGGTCCGCCGAGCCTTCGCCTACACCTCACCGGAACGGATCACGATCGCCACCGACTGCGGGATGAAGTACCTGCCTCGCGCGAGTGCGGAGGGAAAGATGCGCGCCATGGCGCGGGCAGCGTCGATCCTGCGCGCCGAGCTCTGACTGCCTCTTCGGGTGCCCAAGTTCACCTGACAAGGGTGACGACTCTCTTGAGGGACGCGCCCACGCTGGGCGCATGTCCGAGCAGCGCGACCCGACAGTTCCCCTGCCCGTGGAGCCCACGGCCGGCACCACCCCGGACGCCGTCCCCGGCGGCGCAAGCCCGGCAACCGCAGTGCCCCCGGCGCCCAGCAGCGTCGGCGCACCTCCAGGGACCAATCGGTGGCGGGCCGCTGCTGCCGCGGTCCTCCTCGTACTCGGCGTCATCCTCGTTCCCGTCACCGCGGTGTCGTGGTGGGTGCGTGGCACGCTGACCGACACTGACAAGTACGTCGCCGCGGTGGGCCCCCTCGCGTCGGACCCGCAGGTGCAGGCCGCCGTCACCGACCAGGTCACCGACCGCGTCATGGCCCGCATCCAGAGCCTCAACCTCGCACAGGAGGCGACCGACGCCCTCATCGCCCGCGGCGTGCCGCCGCAGATCGCCGCCGCGGCGGGCCTCATCGCCTCGCCGATCCGCGAGCAGACCACGAACCTGGTCCACCGCGTCGTCGGGGAAGTCGTCTCGAGCGAGGCCTTCGCAACCGTGTGGACCAACGCCAACCGAGTCGTCCACACCCAGCTCCTGCGCCTGCTCAACGGGGAGACGTCCGCGCTCCAGCAGAACGAGAGCGGGCAGCTCGTCCTCAATCTCTCCGCGATCTCGGGCCCGCTGCGGACGCAGCTCGTCGCCGCCGGCGTACCCGGTGCCGACAAGATCCCGGACATCAACGCCCAGGTGGTGGTGGGCGACGGCACGCGCATCGAGCGGGCCCAGGACGCCTATCGGCTGATCAAGGGCATCCCGGTGCTCCTGCTCATCCTGACGGTTATCCTGCTGGCGCTCGGAATCTTCTTCTCGCGCAGGAGGTTGCGAGCGACGCTCTTCACGCTGGCCGGCATCGTGGTGGCGATGCTCATCGCTCTGACGGCCGCGAGGGTGGGCCAGGACTTTGCCGTCGACAACCTCCGCCAGGACGTGCGCGGGGCCGCGCAGGCCATGGTCACCATCGTCACCGACCGACTCCGCACGATCCTGCGGGTAGTCGCGTGGATCGCCCTCATCGCCCTCGTCGTGGCGCTCGTGTCGGGCAACGGGGCGCGTGCGACCGCGCTGCGCCGGCAGGTCCGTCACACGGGCGAGGTGGCGTGGGGCAGGGCGATGGCCTGGCCGCATACGTTCGTCGTCTCGATAGCGGCGACGATCATCGCCGTCGTCATCCTGCTCGCCACGGATCTGCCCGTCTTCTGGAACCTGCTGCTCGTCGTCGTCGCTGTGGTGGCAGGGATAGCCGCGTGGTTCAGCTCAAGACCCGATGAGGCGATGCCCGCGCCGAGTGTCACACCGGCTTCGAGCGCCACGATGCCCCAGAGCGCCACCGGCTCCACGGACGGGTCGCAGACGCCGGTCAGCTGAGCTCGGGTCCGGCGCGGGTGACCCATACTTGAGTGGTGCCGCTCGAGCACTTGCATGCTGATCGGGACCGGGCTGAGTCCTTCGGATCCGCTGCCGAGGCCTATGACCGGTTCCGGCCGGGCTACCCACGGGCCCTCTTCGATGACCTGCTGGCCACGCACGTTCGCACCGCTCTCGACGTCGGGTGCGGGACCGGCAAGGTGGCGCTCGACCTGAGCCGTCGCGGGGTCCGGACTCTGGGCATCGACCCTGACCAAAGGATGGCTGCTGTGGCCCGCAGGCACCGTGTTGACGTCGAGCTCGGCGGGTTCGAGAGCTGGGACGACGCCGGACGGCGCTTCGACCTGATCACCTGCGGGCACGCCTGGCACTGGATCGACCCTGAGACGGGTCCCGACAAAGCCGCTCGACTGCTCGAGCCTGGAGGTCGGATCGCGCGGTTCTGGAACTACCACGTCGTGCAGCCGGGCCTGCTTGGCGAGTTCGAGACGATCTACGCAGAACTCGCCCCCACAGTCACCGTCATCGGCCGCGACCCCAGCGGCGACGTCGACGCTCCGGACCCGTTCGGCACACACAGCGCCTTCACGACCGCTCCGCCCCGTACCTACCGGTGGGGGCGGCGGATGGGCCCCACCCAGTGGACGGGCTTGATCGCGACCTTCGGTGACCATCGCGGCCTTGGTCGGGATCGTCTCGCGCGCTTGACCTCGGCGCTGCACGACGCGATCGAGCGCCACGGAGGTGTCGTGACGGTGGCCGGCGGCACGTACCTGTTGCTTGCGCAGCGGGTCTGACAACGGACCACACGCACGATGTACGAACGGCCCGGATTCGCCTACCGACGACCGAAAGGCCAGGGCAACTGCGTGAAGGCCTGACTGGCGCGGCTACGGTGTGCGCGTGACTGTTGAACTGCCCGACCGGGCGCGCGTCGTCGTCATCGGTGGCGGGGTCATCGGCTCCTCCGTGGCCTACCACCTCGCCCACGCCGGCTGGACCGACGTGGTCCTGCTGGAGCGGGACCGGCTCACGTCCGGGACCACGTGGCATGCGGCCGGGCTGATGACCTGCTTCGGATCGACATCGGAGACCAACACCGCGATCCGGCTCTACTCCCGCGACCTGTACGCGCGGCTGGAGGCCGAGACGGGGCTGGCAACCGGATTCCGCCCGGTCGGCATGATCGAGGCGGCCGCCGACCGCGACCGTCTGGAGGAGTACCGACGGGTCGCGGCCTTCCAGCGCCACCTCGGGCTGGAGGTGCACGAGATCTCGCCCGCCGAGATCGCCGACCTGTTCCCGTGGGCGCGGACCGACGACCTGCTCGCGGGCTTCCTCGTCCCGGGCGACGGCCGGGTCAACCCTGTCGACGTGACGATGTCGCTGGCGAAGGGCGCGCGTGCGCTCGGAGTCCGGGTCATCGAGGGCGCCCCGGTGACGGACATCCTCACGAGCAACGGCGCCGTCACGGGGGTGCGCGCCGCCGACCAGGTCATCGAGTGCGACTACGTCGTCAACTGCTCGGGCATGTGGGCCCGGGAGCTCGGGGAACGGAACGGCCTGGTCATCCCGAACCAGGCCGCCGAGCACTACTACCTCATCACCGACACCATCGAGGGGCTCGACCCCAACGCCCCGATCTTCGAGGACCCGTCGTCCTACGGCTACTACCGCGAGGAGGGCGGCGGCATGATGGTCGGCCTCTTCGAGCCCCAGGCTGCGGCCTGGCGGGTCGACGGGATCCCGGCCGACTTCTCGTTCGGCAAGCTCCCACCCGACTGGGACCGGATGGCGCCCTTCCTCGAGAAGGCGATGGCCCGCGTGCCGGTCACCATCGACGCCGGAGTCCGGACGTTCTTCTGTGGCCCGGAGTCGTTCACGCCGGACCTGGCTCCGGCGGTCGGCGAGGCGCCCGGGATCCGTGGCTACTTCGTCGCGGCCGGGATGAACTCGGTCGGCGTCCTGTCGGCCGGTGGGCTCGGCCGCGTCCTGGCCCACTGGATCACGACCGGCGAGCCGGACGTCGATGTCACCGGCTTCAACGTCGACCGCTTCCGCCCCGACCAGCTCGACCCGAGCTACCGGGCCGCCCGCACGTCGGAGGTCCTCGGGACGGTCTATGCCGCCCACACGCCCGGCAAACAGCTACGTACGGCGCGCGACCGGCTGCTCTCACCCGTGCACGAGCGACTCGTCAAGCAGGGCGGCTACCTCCGCGAGGTGTCCGGCTGGGAGGGCGCCGACTGGTTCGCGGGTCCCGGCCAGACGGCGGCGGCCGAGCCGACGTGGGGGCGCGCGCCATGGTTCGAGCAGTGGGAGCAGGAGCACCGCGCCGTCCGCGAGGCCGTAGGGCTGATGGACATGTCCTTCATGGCCAAGTTCCACGTGCGAGGACCGGGAGCCGGCCACCTGCTCGACCGATTGTCGGCCGGCGCGGTGGACGGCGACCCGGGCACCATCACCTACACCCAGTGGCTGAACCACGACGGGCGGATCGAGGCCGACCTCACAGTCACCAAGCTCGACCAAGACGACTTCCTCGTGGTGGCCTCGGACACGGCACACGGCCATGTGCGCGCCCGCCTGCGCCGCTTCGCTGATCCCGTCGTGTCGATCACCGACGTGACAGCTGACTACGCCCAGCTCAACGTCCAGGGCCCCCGCTCCCGAGACGTCCTGGCCGGGCTCACCGACACCGATCTGGCCACCGAGTCGTTCGGCTTCCGCAGTGCCGGATGGGTCGAGCTGGCAGGGGTGCGGCTGCTCCTGACCCGGATCACCTATGTCGGCGAGCTCGGCTACGAGCTGTACGTGCCTGCGGCCGACGCGCTCCGGGTCTACGACGCCGTCCAGGCCGCCGGTGCCACGCACGGCCTGCGTCCCGTGGGCCTCAAGGCACTCGCCTCGCTCCGGATGGAGAAGGCTTACCGGGACTTCGGCCATGACATCGACAACACGGACTGCCCCCTCGAGGCCGGGCTGGGCTTCGCGGTGGCGCTCGACAAGCCAACCCCCTTCATCGGCCGCGAGCCACTCCTGGCCCGAAAGGCCGCGAACGCTGCCGCCGGCGGCATGGCGCGGCGCATCGTCCAGGTGCGGGTGCTCGATCCCGGGCCGTTGCTCTACCACGCCGAGATCGTGCTTCGGGACGGCGAGCCGGTCGGCTACGTCCGGGCCGCCTCGTACGGCTGGACCCTCGGCTCCGCGGTCGGGCTGGCCATGGTCGAGAGCGCCGGGGAGCTGGTGACCGCGGACTGGCTGGCGAGCGGCAGGTGGGAGATCGACATCGCAGGCACCCGCTACCCGGCGGAGGCCTCGCTGAGGCCGATGTACGACCCCACCAGCGCCCGCGTCCGCGTCTGACCCAGAGGCTGCCGGCATGACCAGCAAACCGACGGCGGAGGAGTTCTTCGCCGGGCACCCGTTCGCGTTCGCTGTGTACACCCGGGTGCTCGACATGGTCCGGGGCCTCGGGCCGACCGACGTCAGGGTGTCCAAGAGCCAGGTGGCGCTCCGGCGCCGCCGCGGGTTCGCCTACCTCTGGATGCCGGGCCAGTACCTCAGTCACACCGACGTCGACGTGGTCCTGTCCATCGCGCTCGGGCGCCACGACCACTCCGCCCGCTGGAAGGAGGTCGCCCACCCCTCGCCGAGGCACTGGATCCATCACCTCGAGGTGAGAGCGATCTCGGACCTCGACGACGAAGTGGCCGACTGGCTCCGCGAGGCAGCCGAGCGCGCGGGGTGAGTCCCAGCCCTCCCGCACAGGTCACGTCGGCGCGGCCCCAGCTCAGCGGCATACGACCTATGACGTATGCCGCTGAGCTCAGTTCCGAGCGCACCTTCCCTCAGGTGCGTGCGAGCGCCTCGAGGGGAAGGTCGTGCTCGCGGGCCCACTCGACCCACTCGGCGGAGGTCTTGGTGCTGAAGGCGGCGGCGAGGGCGTCCCGGTCGCTCGCCTCGAGCAGCTCCTCGAGCCTGGCGAGGAAGTGTGGCTCCAAGGCGGCGCAGGCGACGTACCCGTCCTTGGTGGCATAGATCGCGTAGCCGGGCAGGGCGCCGCCGAGGAGCCCACCCGGCGCGGTGAGGCCGTGCCGCAGGGGGTCTGCCATCGACTCCGCCGCCACCGACAGGGCGATCTCGCTATGGCTGCCCTCGCCGGAACGCTCCCGGGCGAACAGTGCGGCCACGGCGGCCGTCGCGGCGCGCTCGGCCCCGGCCAGGTCCGCGATGAGGGTGGACGGCATCCGCGGCGTGCCGTCGTCGGCGAAGATGAGGCCGTTGACCGCCTGGTAGGTGAGGTCGTGACCGGGCACCTCGGCACCCGGCCCCGGGTCACCGACGATCGCGACCTGGCACAGGCGCGGGTGACGCTCATGAACGGCGTCCCAGCCCAGCCCGAGACGATCGAGGGCAGACGGCCGGTGGGATGTGATGAACACGTCCGCGACGGACAGGAGGGCCTCCAGCGCGACGCTGCCCTCGTCGGTCTTGAGGTCGAGGGTCACGACCTCTTGCCGCGCCGTGAGCTCCGCGTAGTAGTCGGGGGCGACCCGGGCGACGAGGTCGCCGGAGGGTGGCTCGACCTTCGTCACGGTCGCGCCGAGCCCCGTCAGGCGAGCCGCGGCCACCGGACCCGGGACGTTCGTCGCGATGCTGACGACCGAGATGTTCTCGAGAGGAAGCGCTGCGCTGCTCATCGCGGCTCAGCGCCGCCGACGGGACGTGCCGAAGATGCTGCGGGTGATCTCGCGGCCGATGACCGTGCCGGCCGACCGGAGCATCGAGCGGAAGGCACCCGACGTGACGACCTTCTCGACGATCCCCTCTTCCTCCTTGGGCTGGCGGCCCGGCTTCGGCTCGGGGGCCGGCGCCTCCTCGGGGGTGGGGGCGGTTTCCAGGCGCTTGGCGAGCAGCTCGTAGGCCGACTCCCGGTCGGCGACGTCGGCATACTTCCGCGCCAGCGGGGAGCCGGCGATGATCCCGTCGACGGTGGCCTGCGGCGACGGGTCCATGAGCGAGTTCGGCGCCTTCATCCGGGTCCAGGCGACGGGGGTCGGGACGCCTTTCTCCGAGAGCACGGTGACGACGGCCTCGCCGATGCCGAGCGACGTCAGCAGCTTGTTCAGGTCGTACTGGGTGTGCGGGTACGTGGCGATGGCCTGCTTGAGCGCCTTGGCGTCGTCGGGCGTGAAGGCTCGCAGGGCGTGCTGGACGCGGTTGCCGAGCTGGGCGAGCACGTCGGCCGGCACGTCCTTGGGCGACTGGGTGACGAAGAAGATGCCGACGCCCTTGGAACGGATCAACCGCACCGTCTGCTCGATGGCGTCCAGGAAGGGCTTGCTCGCGTCGTCGAAGAGCAGGTGCGCCTCGTCGAAGAAGAAGACGAGCTTGGGCTTGTCGAGGTCGCCCTCCTCGGGCAGGTCCTGGAACAGGTCGGCGAGCAGCCACATGAGGAAGGTGGAGAACAGCTGGGGCCGATCCTGGACCTGCGGCAGCTCGAGGCACGAGACGATCCCCTTGCCGTCGGCGGTGGTGCGCAGGAGGTCGTTCGTGTCGAACTCCGGCTCACCGAAGAAGGCGTCCGCCCCCTGGTCCGCGAAGGTGATGAGGTTGCGCAGGATGACGCCGGCCGTCGCGCTCCGTCTGCATCAGGTCGTCGAGATCGAACGCCGGCTCGCCGAAGAACTCGTTGCCGCCGCCGTCCTCGAGCCCGACCAGC
>NZ_DATCWX010000253.1:0-9602 GCF_036566125.1 Intrasporangium sp. | reverse complement strand
CCACCGGCTCGCCCTCGACCTCGAGCCGGACGGGCAGCCCGGCGGCTTGCACGTGCGCCACGAGCGTCTCGAGGTCATGCAGGCCCGGCTGCGGCACCAGCTCGAGCGACTCGTCGTCGTGGCGCATCGCGTTGAGCAGTCGCCGCATCTCCGCCAGCGCGGTGCGCCCCGTCTGCTCGACGTCCTTGAGGGTCTCGCGGACCTCAGCGTCGCCCTGCGGCATCCGGTGCCGGACGGCCCCGACCTGGAGCACCATGACGCTCACCGAGTGCGCGACGACGTCATGCAGCTCGCGGGCGATCCGCCCCCGCTCCTCCGCCACGGCGACCCGCGCCGCGATCTCGCGCTCCCGCTCCGCCCTGCTCGCGCGCTCCTCCGCGACCTCCGTCTGCACTGAACGCTCCCGGAGTGCGAAGCCGACGAGCCAGCTGAGCCCGAAGAGGGCCGGCGTGAAGATGAGGTCATCAGCCGAGTGGTTCGGGCTGTTGTTGACGACGATCGCCGCGCCGCCGACCGTGATGATGAGGCCCACCCGCGCCTCCACGTCGCGACGCAGGTTGCCGAGGAGCAGGGCGGCGCCCATCCCGGTGAGGAAGAGGCCAGCCCGGTTCACGATGAGCAGCCCGTCCAGGAACGACAGGGCAGCGCTGGAGAGCCACATGGCTGCCGGCGCGGCGAAGGGGAACCGGCGTCGCGCGAGGAGCAGGAGCACGAGGAGGGCGACAGCGACAGCCTCGAGCCACAACAGGACTCCAGTCGGCCGCCCAGGATCGTCCCGCGCGAGGACGCCGACCGCGCTCGCGAGCGCCGTCCCTGCGATCAGGACGTCGACTCCGTGCCTCGACGCGAAACGCCACGCGCTCCCCACGTCCTCACGGTACTCAGCCCGGGCTTCGGCGGTCGTCCTACGAAAGTAGGAGGCGGGGCGAACGCGTGAAGCAACAGCAAGGGGTATGCCGCTGAGCTCGCCTGCGAGGTCAGCTGACCCCGCGACGTGGCTCAGTTGCCCTGCCCGCGAGCGGGCCCGTGCCCCAGGCGGAGGAAGCCACCGGGGAAGTTGATCCACTTCACCACCGCGCGCAGGGGTCCCCTTGCTGCGCCCACGACGACATCCTTGCTGACGAGCTCCGGTTCGGTGCACTCGTACTCGCGGCCGCCCAGCCGGACTGTGCACCGGCCTGCCGCTCGCACATTGCGTACCCAGTCCGTGCGAGGCCCCCAGGGCAAGCCGATGAAGAAGGCACCGGGCGTCGAGATGAATGCGAGCGGTGTCGAGTAGTCATGTCCGCTCTTGCGCCCACGGTGCCGGAGCACTCCCCAGACCGGTATGAAGCGACGGCCGGCCAGGAGGAGGGCGAACCGGTTGAACGTCTTGACCGAAGCAGGGGGACCAGCCATCAACCCACGGTAGACCGCTGGCCGGGCGCGGACCCGGCTCAGCGGCATACGACGTCAGGGCGCGACGTCGACGTGCAGCGTCACGAAGAAGTCGTCGGCGTCGATCTGCGTCACGGCGTCGAGCCGCACGTGGGCGCCGGCGTCGTGGAGATGACGTGAGCGCGTGCGTAGGAGTAACTCAGCGAGTGCCGATTACAGCCGGGCGCATGGTGGGGTGACCGTGAGGCTCCCGGGTTTGCGCACGGCGACCTGCGAAGATGTCGACGTGGTGGAGCCGACTCGTGTGCGCACCCCGGTCGGGTGGCGTGAGTGGGTCACCCTCCCCGGGTTCGGGGTGCCGTGGATCAAGGCGAAGGTCGACACCGGCGCGCGGTCCTCGTCGCTGCACGCTTTCGACATCGAGCACATCGTGCGAGACGACGAGCCGTGGGTGCGCTTCTCCGTGCACCCGTGGCAGCGGTCCGACCAGGATGCCGTGGTCGTCGAGTGCCCGATCCAGGACGAGCGGATCGTCCGCAGCTCGTCCGGGCACGCCGAGGAGCGCATCGTCGTGCTCGTTGATCTGGTTCTCGGCAAGCGCATCATTGAGGCGGAGGTCAGCCTCTCCAACCGCGACCAGATGGGCTTCCGCATGCTCATTGGCCGCGAGGCGCTGCGCCAGGGCTACGTCGTCGATCCCGGCAGGTCGTACCTTGGCGGGCGTCCACGCCTCGCGATGCGCCGCAGGAACAGGGGCCGCTGATGGCGCGAGCGTCCTTCGGCATCGGACCGGTTCGCGTCCGCCCGGGCTACACCCGCGAGGTCGAGCTGCCCATCACCCGACTCGTCACCGGCGCCGAGCTCAGCCTTCCGGTCCGGGTCGTGCACGGGCGCGAGGACGGCCCGACGGTGTGGGTGACCGCCGCGATCCACGGCGACGAGGTCGTCGGGATCGAGGTGATCCGGCGGGTCGTATCGCGGCTGAACCCCAAGGCCTTCCGGGGCACCCTCGTGGCCGCGCCCATCGTCAACGTCTTCGGCTTCACGGCGGGAGACCGCTACCTGCCGGACCGGCGCGACCTCAACCGGTCGTTCCCGGGCTCGGCCCGAGGGTCGTTGGCGAGCCGCATCGCGCACCTCGTCATGACTGAAGTGGTCGGGCGCGGGGAGGTGGGGATCGACCTGCACACCGGCTCGTTCGGTCGGACCAACCACCCGCAGATCCGGGCCGACCTCGACGACCCGCGGACCCGTGAGCTGGCCGAGGCGTTCGCTGCACCGGTGATCATCAATGCGAGGCTGCGCGACGGCTCGTTGCGAGCGGCCGCACGGGAGCGCGGCTCGGCGGTGTTGCTTTACGAGGCTGGAGAGGCGTGGCGCTTCGACGAGTGGGCCATCGAGGCTGGGGTCGCCGGAGTGCGCCGGGTGCTCGCGGCCCTGGGCATGGTGGAGCCCGTCGACGAAGTCGCGCCCACCCCGAGCCTCGTCTCCCGCTCCAGCGGCTGGGTTCGGGCCCGGCGCACCGGGATCCTTCAGCTCGATGCGGTCCTGGGCCAGCGGGTCGAGGTCGGGGACCGGCTCGGTGGCCTCTCCGACTCGTTCGGCAAGACGCTGCGCCTCGTCCACGCCGACCGTTCCGGCATCGTCATCGGCAGGACGACCACGCCGCTCGTCAACCGCGGGGATGCCCTCATCCACATCGCGGGTCTCGAGCCGCACCCCGCGCCGGACATGTCATCCCGACCGGCCGCGCCCGATGGTGACGCGCTGCCCCATGACCTCGAGCCCGACCTCAGCTGAGTCCTCATCAGGAGCGCGGTTGAGGCAGCCGTCGTTACGATGCGACCATGCCCCGACTCGTGCTCACCGTCATCGGAGACGACCGGTCCGGCCTCGTTGAGGTGCTCGCGAACGTCGTCAGCAACCACGGAGGCAACTGGGAGCGCAGCCAGATGGCCGAGCTGGCCGGTAAGTTCGCCGGCATCGTCGTCGTATCCGTTCCGGCCGATCGCGTCGACGAGCTGACCAGCGCATTGGGCGAGCTCGAGGGGCTCCTCGAGGTGTCGGCCCATCCTGGCGCCGAGGCCGAGACTGTCGAAACCGTGGAGGCCCAGCACACCCTGACCATCGACCTGGTCGGCAACGATCATCCGGGGATCGTCCACGACGTGTCCGCAGTGCTGGCCCGGCACGGCCTCAGCATCGAGACGATCGAGACTGAGACGCGCGACGCGCCGATGGCGGGTGGACGCCTCTTCGAGGCGCACGTCATCGTCGGTTTGCCGCCCTCAGCGCAGGTTGGGCAGATCCGCGCTGACCTCGAGCACCTCGCGACGGAGCTTCTCGTCGACCTCAACGTGAGCGAGGACTAGGACCAGGCCGTATGCCGCTGAGCGCGGACCCACACATCGTCGTCCTCGTCGAGGGGCGGAGTGACGCCGCCGCTGTCGCCGTGCTGCTGAAGGCCCACGGGCTCGATGGCGAGGGGCGGGTGAAGCTCGTCCCGATGGGTGGGGTGACCAATATCGCGCGGGACCTGCGCACATCGCGCGAAGCGCACCCCGAGGCCGTGGTGCTGGGGCTGTACGACGTCGCGGAGGAGCGCTTCGTCCTCGGTGCGCTGCGGCGGTCCGGCGTGCCGCTCGAGGCGCCGGTCGACCTCGTCGATCACGGCTTCTTCGTCTGCGACAGCGACCTGGAGGACGAGCTGATCCGGGCGGTCGGGACGGCGGCTGTCGAGGACGCACTCGACGAGATGGGCCATCTCGACCGGTTCCGCACCTTCCAGTACCAGCCCGAGTGGCGTGACCGCAGCCTGACCGACCAGCTGCACCGGTTTGCCGGCAGTGGCTCAGGCCGGAAGGTGGCGCTCGCCGAGCGCCTCGCCGTCCGTCTCGACGCGGCCACGACCCCGCCGCCCCTCGCTGGTCTGCTCGACCGCATCGCGCAGCACCTCGCCACCTCCACCCCCACCCATCCCTGATCGAAAGAACGACTTCCGGGTCGATAACCCGATCGAGTGAACAGCTTCCGGCCCGGAATCTGTTCACTCGATCAGGCTGGGGCGGTGACAACCAATCGGCGTGCATCGGGGGTTCAGGTGGGTGAGTGCTCGAAAGGCGAGCACCAACCGAACAGGGGGGAATCCTCATGCGTGCGATGCTGCGCAGCGCCGTGCTTGCCACGGCCGTTACCGCGTCACTCTTCTCCGCCACGTCCGCCGTTGCCGGCGGCGCACCCGACTACGGCGACGTGAACGTTGACAGGCGGGTCGTGCTCCAGGACGGCGCGCTGACCATCGGGGGCACCTACCAGTGCGAAGGCCCGGGTGAACGCCTGGGCAACGCCTCTGTCGAGGTGTTCCAACGTGGAGACCGCGTCGCCGGCGTCGGGCTCGAGGCGCTCATCTGTGATGGGGCGGACCACCGATGGGAGGTCACGGTCGCAGCCGAGAACGCCCGTCCCGGCCGAGCCCTCGCGCACATCCTGCTCCAGGTCTGCGAGGTTCCGGACGGGCCCTGCCCAGGTGTGCTCTTCGACCAGGACATCGTGGTGACACCCCGCCGGTGATTCACCCACCCCGATCGAAAGAACAGCTTTCGGGCCCGAATCCTGTTCACTCGATCAGGCCGGGGCCGTCCAACCCGACCCCGAGCCAGGCGGCGAGGTCCTCGAGCTCTGCCAGGACCTCAGCCGTCATGGCTCGGGTGAGCCGGACGTCCCGGTGGATGGCCTCCACCCGGAGCACCTTCGCCTTGCGGTCGACCTTGGAGTCGACCTTGCCGAGGAGCCGGTCTCCATGGAGCACCGGCAGCGCGAAGTAGCCCCAGCGTCGTTGCGCGGCAGGCTTGTACATCTCCAGCGTGTAGTCAAAGTGGAAGAGCTCGAGCGCCCGCTTCCGGTCGTGCGACAGGCGGTCGAACGGGGACAGCAGCGCCGTCCGCCCCACGAACTCGTCCTCGACGTGCTCGAGCTGGCCGGGGTCAAGGCGCCACTCACCGGCAACGCCCTCAACCACAGCAGCAACCCCCGCCTCGCCGACGAAGGGCGGCTCGGCCGGCATGTTCGTGCCGGTCGCGCGAGCGATGCCGAGCGCCCGCAGGCGTCGCTCGTCCCGCATCCGCTTGGCCTCCTCCGGCGTCAAGCGCGGCAGATCCGCTGGGTACACCCGAGAAGCGAGGTCCCAGATCCGTTGCCGCCCTCGCCGACCCACGATGGCGACCTCGCCGCGGAGGACGAGGTACTCGAGCATCTGCGTCACATTGCGGTTGTTCGTCCACCCGGTGGAGGGCCACGGGATGAGGCACGTGTCGGGAATGTCCTTGGACTGCAGCGGCCCCTCGGCCTCGAGCCGCGTCAGGATGTCGCGGCGGAATGGGGCGTTGCCCTCGAACCAGGCCCGGGCATCGGGGTACCTGGGGATGTCGTCCGCATCCGCGAGGTAGAGCGGCAGGTCCTCCATCGGTCGGATCAGGGCGTTGAACTCGACGAGCGACCGGTCCTGCTCCAGCGCCTCCTTGAGCTGCGACGGCTCGTACGTCGACCCGAGTCGGCTCCACGCGACGAGGTCCGCACTCGGCGCCACCGCCGCCGTCGGGTCGAGCTGGAGCAGGGTCAGCTGCCGCACCACCTCGACGAGCTCCGTCGGGCGGGGCGCATCGAGCAACTGCGCGCGGACTGCGATGCGGCGCGCCTGCTCACCGGTGAGCCGTTGGACGTCCACGCCCCCGACGATAGACCGAGCCTGCGACCCCAGGCGTGGCAAACCTGCCACACGACAAACCCAGCCGTATGCCGCTGAGCCGGCTCAGCGGCATACGGCTCAGTCTGTTTGTGGCTCAGGGCAACCCGCTCAGCGCGAGGGAAGGTCATCGTCCCGGTTCGGGCGAGGCGCGGTTGCCCTCGTCAGGAACACGGTGAAGCTTCCCGATGGGGGCGATCGACACACCGACTTCGGGGCAAGTCCACGTCGCCACGCCGTCGACATCTTTCGGCTGGGCTGGATGCGTGCCCCGGTGAATGGGACACTCTGGCCAGTTGGAGCCACTGACCACAGCCATCTCTTCCTGCACGAAGTCCTGCACATGCTCCGCCACCTGCAGAATGAGTTCGACTGTCGAGAGACCTGTGGTGGCAAGGACACCGGTTCTGCTTCGTGCACGACCAACGAGCCACACGGAGTCCACATCCTGATCGAAGACTGCCGGTCTTGGAAGAACGGACAATCGATAACCGATCGTCGCCTCCAGGTCATGACGTAGCAGATCAAGAACGAACGGGAGGGACGTCGAACTCACGGATTCTTCACTCACTCTGTTTTGTGGCGGAGGGCAACCCTCTCAGCGCCTCTCAGCGCGGGAGAAGGAAGTAGGAGAGCGCGGGACTCGTCGTCACGTCGACGTACGGGTAGCCGAGGGCCTCCACGTGCTGGTGGAAGGTCGCGTCCCCAGCCACGCCCTCGAAGGCGCAGAGCACCCGCCCGTAGTCCGCGCCGTGGCTGCGGTAGTGGAACATCGTGATGTTCCAGCGGGTGCCGAGCTGGGTGAGGAACCGGGTGAGCGCTCCCGGATGCTCCGGGAACTCGAACGAGTAGACCTGCTCGGGGAGTGCCGGCGGGTGGCCACCGATCATGTAGCGAACATGCGTCTTCGCCGTGTCGTCATCGGACAGGTCGATGACTGGGTAGCCCGCCGCCGTCATCGCCTCAGCGATCTCGGTCCGCTCCGCGTGCCCCCGGACGAGCTGAACGCCGACGAAGATGCGCGCGTCCTCCGATCCGTCGACGCGGTAGTTGAACTCCGTGACAGCGCGGCCCTTGAGCACCCTGAGGAACTCGAGGAACGACCCGGCGCGCTCCGGGATGGTCACGCCGTAGAGAGCCTCGCGCTGCTCGCCGATCTCGGCGCGTTCGGAGATGTAACGCAGGGTGTGGAAGTTGACGTTGGCACCGGACAGGACGTGGGCGAGGCGCTCGCCCCTCAGGTCATGGGACTCGACGTACTTCTTGAGGCCGGCCAGGGCCACCGCCCCGGCGGGCTCGGCCACCGCTCGCACGTCCTCGAAGATGTCCTTGATCGCGGCGCAGATCTCGTCCGAGTCCACGGTGACGACGTCATCGAGGTAGGTCCGGCACATCTCGAACGTCGTATCGCCGATCCGCTTGACCGCCACGCCCTCTGCGAAGCGGCTCACCTCGGGTAGCTCGACCGGCGTGCCCGCCGACAACGCGGCGCTCAGGCACGCGGCGTCCTCCGGCTCGACGCCGATGACCCTGATCCCCGGCATGAGGTTCTTGATGAGGCCCGCGATGCCGGCCGCGAGCCCCCCGCCACCGACCGGCACGAACACCCGGTCGAGGTGGGCGTCCTGCTGGATCAGCTCGAGCCCGAGCGTGCCCTGTCCGGCGATGACGAGCGGGTCATCGAAGGGAGCGATGTACGTGTGGCCGTGCTGCGCCGCCAGGCTGAGGGCCTCCTCCTTCGCCTCGTCGAAGGTGTCGCCGAACAGGACGACGGTTGCGCCGTGGCTGCGGACCGCGTCGACCTTGATGGGGGCGGTCGTCACCGGCATGACGACGACGGCCTCGATGCCGAGCAGGGAGGCCGACAGCGCGACGCCCTGGGCGTGGTTGCCGGCCGAGGCGGCGATGACTCCACGGGCGGCTTCGTCGGGGGTCAGCGCCCGCATCCGCGTGTAGGCGCCGCGGATCTTGAACGAGTGGACTGGCTGGCGGTCCTCGCGTTTGACCTCGACGGTGTTGCCGAGGCGCTCGGAGAGTGACTCCATGACCTCGAGGGGAGTGACGACGGCAGCCTCGTACACGGGCGCTCGCAGTACGTCGCGCAGCAGCTCGGCCCCGTTGCCACCGGCCCGGTCGCCGCTCGTCACCACAGTCGGCAGGGTAGACCCGCGGCGGGCGCGCCTGCACACCCTCGACCACGGGACGAGATACCACTCCGACCCCAATCGCCTCCGTGGATGTGACGACCGAGGTGACGCTCGGGTAACCGTTGAGAAATGCACTGGATCGGGCAGACCACGCCTGCGAGGGTGGCGGCATGACGCGTGACCACTGCCTGTTCGCGCGGATCGAGGAGTACTACGACCTGGTTCCCCGAGCCGCGGCAACAACCGAGGAGGTTGGCCCGTTCACGCTCTTCGTCCCCGAGGAGGGCACGGGGTGGCACTTCTACGCACGACCGAGGCTGCACGGGTCGTCGACCTTCACCGCCAAAGCGGTCGAGCGAGTGCTCTCTCGCCAGGCCGAGCTCGGCCTGCCCCGGGCGATCGAGTGGGTCGCTGAGGTCACGCCCTCCCTGCTCCCGGCTGTCCGGGGCGCAGGCTACGAGCCGCACCGGTATCCCCTGCTCACGCTGCCGGCCGACGTCCCGATCGAGGCTGACCCCCGGGCCCGACAGCTGCCGCACGCCGACCCCCACCTCGGCATCGCCTTCGGCACGGTCAAGGCCGGCTTCAACGGCAAGGACCAGGTCGAGCACCACGACACCGGCCGCAAGCCTGAGCTCATCGAGCAGGGGGTGCTCATCGTCGTCGCCTCCTACGAAGGCGGGCGCCTCTGCGGCGCCGGATCGGCGGCCCCTCGGGGGGACGTTGCCGAGCTGATGGGGATCGCGGTGCCTCCGGGTCACCGGAACCGCGGCCACGGCAGCGCCATCACCCGGTCGCTCGTCGCTGCCTGCCGCGAGCGGGGCGTCGACCTCGTCTTCCTCACGGCTGGCGCCGATGCCGCGGCCCGCATCTACCGGCGCGTGGGTTTCCGCGACACGGGAACGGCCTACGTCCTCGAACTCGACGACTAGAGAAGGTGCCGTATGCCGCTGAGCCGGCTCAGCGGCACACGGCACCTTTGTCCGTGGTTCAGAGGTGGATGCGGACGACCTCCCCGCCGCCGGCAACCACGGACCCCGTGGTGACATAGGCGTCATGGCCCCGGATCGCGACGCCGTAGGGCGCGAACAGGCCGCCGGCCACCACCGTGTGGGTGCTGGAGTGTGGGTGCACCTTGACGAGCGAGCCGATGGGTCCTTGCAGCAGGCCGTTGGACGCGATCTCCACCGCGTAGAGCGTGCCGTCGCTGGCGAAGGCCAGGGAGGTGACGTTCGTCAGGCCGGTCGCCCACGCCGTGGGCTGCTGTCCCGGGACGACCCGCCAGATCGTCGATGATCCCTTCTCGAAGGGGAATCCGACGAGCTGCGAGACGTACC
>NZ_DATCWX010000096.1:0-10927 GCF_036566125.1 Intrasporangium sp. | reverse complement strand
GGCTCGCTCATGGCCCCATCCTGCCTGCTCGCGGACAAGCCGTGACGCGCTCCACAGGCACGATGCTCGCACCCGGGGCAGAATGGGCTGGATGTGTCGGGACAGGCGTCGAGGCAAGGAGGCTCGCGAGTGACGGACACGGCCCACACCACACGGCTGGCCGAGGAACGCCGGATGACCGTGGATCGACTCGAGGCACTCCAGCGGGAGTTCGGCCAGGTGGTCGAGGCGTCCGTGGACTCCAACTCCGACGACGAGCACGACCCGGAGGGAGCGACGATCGCCTACGAGAGGTCCCAGGTCGCCGCGCTCATCGACCAGGCCGAGCAGCACCTGTCCGAGATCGATGCTGCCGAGGCGCGCATCGCGGAGGGGACGTACGGCACGTGCGTCGTCTGCGGTCGACCGATCCCGGACGAGCGGCTCGAGGCGCGGCCCACGGCCACGACCTGCATCGACCACGCGGGCGCCGCCCACCACCGCTGACGTCGGGCGCCGCGGAGTCCGCGACTGCGCTCAGCGGCTCCTCAGGCCAGGCCGGTCTCGAGCAGGGCGAACGCCTCGTCGACGGCGTCCTCGACGGTGCCGGTGCCACCGGACTGCTGGTGCTCGATGGACGCACGCACGGCGGCGAGCGCGGTCGCCACGGTGACCCGCGGCCGCACCGACTCCCGGGGGTCGATCCCGAGCCGGGCGGCCACGACGTCGGTCAGGACGTTCTCGGTGCGGAGGTTGTTGCCGACCAGGGCGGGACCGAGGGCCGGCTCGCCGAGGAGCACCCGACGCCGCTGCGCCCGAAGGTCGGGGTCGTAGCTCGACGGAGCCAGCCGGTCCCGGACGATGACGCGGATCGAGTCGAGGATGGGCTCGTCCTCGGGCCGCTCGGCCAGCTGCGTCCTCAGCTCGTCAAGATCGGCGGGAGTGGTGCCGAGGACCGCACCCTCCTTCGTCGGGAAGTAGTTGAAGAAGGTCCGGGGGCTGACCCCGGCGCGCCCCGCGATCTCGTCGGTCGTCACGGAGTCGAAACCGAACTCCTCGACGAGGTCGAGCGCGGCGCGGTGGATGGCGCGGCGGGTCTCGCGCTTCTTGCGCTCGCGCAGTCCTCTGTCCGGTTGCTCCATGTCCGCATGTTAGGAAATTCGTGCAGAGTGTGCAACTTTGCAGCGAGTGCAATGTTCGCGTACCGTTCTCCCATGCCCCGAACGTCAACGCCTGCCCCGACCGCTGACCCGGCCGGTGCGCCCACCGGGTTGGATCCCCGATCGCGACAGATCTTCACGGCCCTCATGCTCGGCATGCTGGTGGCCTCGATCAGCCAGACCATCGTCGGCCCGGCGATGCCGCGCATCGTCGCGGAGCTGGGCGGGATGGAGCACTACTCGTGGCTCGCGACTGCCGCCATGCTCGCCAGCGCGATCACCGTGCCCATCGTCGGCAAGCTCTCGGACGTCTACGGGCGACGCGGGTTCTACCTCGGTGGGCTCGTCGTCTTCATGGTCGGCTCGATCCTGTCCGGCCTGGCGCAGAACTTCTGGTGGCTCATCGCCGCCCGGGCAGTGCAGGGCGTCGGGATGGGGACCCTCATGCCCCTGTCGCAGACGATCATCGGCGACATCATTCCGCCGCGGCAGCGGGGCAAGTACCAGGGCCTCATGGGTGGCGTGTTCGGCCTCTCCTCGATCCTCGGGCCGCTCGTCGGCGGCTTCGTCACCGACCACTGGGGCTGGCGCCTGCTCTTCTTCATCAGCCTGCCCGTCGGCATCGCGGCGTACTTCGGGATCAGCCGGTTCCTCCACCTCGAGCACGTCCGGCAACGGCCGGTCATCGACCGGGCGGGCATCGCGCTGCTGTCCCTGGCGCTCATCTTCCTGCTCGTTCCCACGTCGCTGGGCGGCACGACCTGGGCCTGGGACTCGCTGCCCGTCATCGTCATGTATGCCGCTGGGCTCGTCACGCTCGCAGCGTTCCTCGCCGTCGAGCGGCGCGCCGTGGAGCCCGTCCTGCCGCTGCACCTGTTCCGGAGCTCGGTCTTCACGCTGTCCAACATCGCGAGCTTCATGGTCTCGGTGATGATGTTCGGCGCGATGATCTACCTGCCGGTGTACGCCCAAGGGGTGCTGGGAGTCTCGGCGACCAACTCCGGCCTCATCCTGATGCCTATGTCGGTGGCGATGATCGGGTTGTCCATCATCGCCGGACTCGTCATCACCAGGACCGGGCGGTACAAGCTGCAGACGCTTGGCGGGATCCTGCTCATGGGCGCTGGCTTCTGGATGCTCATCCGGCTCGACTACTCCGCCACCGAGCTCGACCTCACCCTCGCGATGGTGGTCTTCGGCATCGGCCTCGGCATCGCGCTGCAGGTGTACACCCTCATCGTCCAGAACGCGACGGCCCGCCGCGACCTGGGCGTGGCCACCGCGTCCACCCAGTTCTTCCGCAACGTCGGGTCGACCGTGGGCATCGCGGTGTTCGGCACCATCATGAGCAGCGGCCTCGCCGGCAACATCGCCTCGCACCTGCCCCCGGGCGTCGCGGAGCAGATGGCCGCGTCGGGTCAGGAGGTCAATGCGGGTGCGGTCCTGGACCCGTCGGTCCTCGCGGGACTGCCTGCCGAGGTGGCCACGGGCGTCCAGCGCGGGCTCGCCGACTCGCTGCACGACGTCTTCCTGTGGGGGCTGGTTCCGTTCGTCCTCGCCCTGGTGGCAACGGTGTTCATCAAGGAGCTTCCGCTGCGCAACACGGTGCACACGGCCGATGAGGCGGGGCGCGAGCTGCTCGACACGCTGAACCAGACCGCGCCGGACGACGCGCTCGTCGTGCCGCTGGGCCGGGAGGCCGGCAACACCCGCACGAATGAGCGCCTCCTCGGCCTCCGGCTCGGGCTGCTCGCCGAGGCGGCCCTGACCGGCGACCGCCCGCTCCTGGCTCGGGCCGTGACCGAGGTCGGGCAGGGGGACCTCCGACGCGGCGCCGCCCTCCTCGAACACACCTCGCGGATGCTGACCACCGAGGACAACGATGTCGCAGCGCAGACGGAGCCCTATGCGGTGGAGGTCGCTGCGCTGGCACGTCGCTCGGGTGGGACGCTGACGGAGGAGCTCAAGCGCGAGCTCGCCGCCGCGGTGGCCGAACGCGACGTGCGGACCGTGTTGACCACGGTCGAGCCGACGCTGGCCGAGCGGTACGAGGCCGTCGACATCGGCTTGCTCGAGCGGGTTGGGGACGACCTCAGCGCCGCCTTCCTCGTCGACACCGCGCGCTCCCGCCCCTGACCGGCCCCCCACCGACGCAACACACCCGCTTGTCGCGCGCTTGCCCCTGTTGCAGCCGGGGTGGGCGCGCGGTAAGCGGGTGTGTTGCGTCGGGGTGGCGTGTCAGCCCCAGACGAGGGCCTGGCCCGGATCCTCCATGATCGCCGCGAGGTCGGCGAGGAACCTCGATCCCAGCTCACCGTCGATGAGCCGGTGGTCGAAGCTCATGGCGAGCTGGGTCACGTGCCGGATCGCGATCTCGTCGGTGCCGTTGGCGTCGCTCACGACCCAGGGCATCTTGCGGATCGCGCCGAACGCGACGATCGCCGACTCCCCCGGGTTGATGATCGGCGTCCCGCTGTCGACACCGAAGACGCCGACGTTGGTGATGGTGATCGTCCCGCCGGACATCTCGGCCGGCTGCGTGCGCCCCTCGCGCGCGGTCGCCGTCAGCTCACCGATGGCCTGGGCCAACTGGAGCATCGACATCGCGTGGGCATCCTTGATGTTCGGGACGATCAGCCCGCGCGGCGTCGCGGCAGCGATGCCGAGGTTGACATAGTTCTTCTGGACGATCTCCTGCGCCGCCTCGTCCCACGTCGCGTTGACACCGGGGTTGCGGCGGATCGCCAGGACCATCGCCTTGGCGAGGACGAGCAGCGGCGTGACCTTGACCTCGCGGAACTCCCGCGACGCCTTGAGGCGGTCGACCAGCTCCATCGTCTTCGTCACGTCGACCGTGACCCACTCGGTGACGTGCGGCGCGGTGAACGCGGACCCGACCATCGCCTGGGCGGTCATCTTGCGCACACCCTTGATCGGAGTGCGCACCTCCCGCTCACCGGAACCAAGACCCATTCCGTATGCCGCTGGGCTCGCGGCCGCTGACCCGTCAACTCCCAGCGCGGCGGGCTCAGCGACGGGCTGCGCAGTGCCCGCGGCATAGGCCTGGACGTCGTCGCGGGTGATGATGCCGTCGGCGCCCGACCCCTGCACGGACCAGAGGTCGACGCCCAGGTCTTTGGCCAGCTTGCGAACCGGCGGCTTGGCCCTCGGCCGACCCTCGCGGGCCACTGGCGCCACGGCAGGAGCCGGCACGGCGTGGGCTCGCGACTCCGTGCGCGGGGCCGGGGCCATCTCCTCCGCGATGGGCTCGTGCTCCGCCACCTGCTCGGTCTCGGTCGGAGCCGAGGCGCGAGCCGGCGCGGCGTCTGGAACCGAGCCCAGCGGCATACGGCCATCGGCTTGTTTGCGCGCTCGGCGTGCCGTCGCCCCGGCCTTGGCGCCGTAGCCGACGAGGATCGCCTCCTGCTGCTCCGCCTTGTCCGGCGCCGCGGCGTCAGCCGTCGGGGCAGCAGGCTCCTCGTCGCCGCCCTGGCCGTCGTCGATCGTGATGATCGGGGTGCCCACGTCGACCGTGTCACCGACCTCGACGAGCAGGTCCTTGACCGTGCCGGCCCACGGGATGGGCAGCTCGACGAGCGACTTGGCCGTCTCGACCTCGAGCACCATGTCGTTGACCTTGACGGTGTCGCCCGGCGCGACCTTCCACTCGACGATCTCGGCCTCGACGAGGCCCTCACCGGGGTCCGGGAGCTTAAACGTTCGGATTGCCACTATCGGAAGCCTCTCTGCGCTCGTTCTTGCGCTCGTTCTAGAAGGACAGGGCGCGGTCGACGCCGTCGAGGATCCGATCGAGGTCGGGGAGGAAGTCCTCCTCCATCCGGCTCGGCGGGTAGGGAATGTTGGCGCCGCCCACCCGGACGACCGGGGCCTCGAGCTCGTAGAAGCACTGCTCGGTGACCTGGGACGAGATCTCCGCGGCCATGCCCAGGAAGCTGCTCGCCTCGTGGACGACAACGAGCCGGCCCGTCTTGCGCACGGACGACACGATGGTGTCGATCGGCAGCGGCGACAGCGAGCGCAGGTCGATGACCTCGATCGACGTGCCCTCGGTCTCTGCCGCGGCAGCCGACTCGAGCATCGTCTTCACGACCGGGCCGTAACCCAGGAGCGTGACGTCGGTGCCCTCTCGGATGACGTTCGCCTCGAAGAGACCTCGCGGCGCTTCCGCGGCAGCGGTGTCGTACTCGCCACGGTCGTGGTAGCGGCGCTTCGGCTCGAAGAACATGACCGGGTCGTCGCACTCGATCGCCTGCTGGATCATCCAGTGCGCGTCCTCCGGGTTCGAGCAGGAGACGACGCGCAGTCCCGCGGTGTGGGCGAAGTACGCCTCCGGGCTCTCCGAGTGGTGCTCCGGGCTGCCGATGCCGCCGCCGAACGGGATGCGGATGACGATGGGCATCGTGATGGCCCCGAGCGACCGGGCCCGCATCTTCGCGACCTGGCTGACGATCTGGTCGAAGGCCGGGTAGACGAAGCCGTCGAACTGGATCTCGCACACCGGTCGGTAGCCCCTCAGGGCCAGCCCGACCGCGGTGCCGACGATGCCCGACTCGGCGAGCGGGGAGTCGATGACGCGCTCCTCGCCGAAGTCCTTCTGCAACCCCTCCGTGATCCGGAAGACGCCGCCGAGCTTGCCGATGTCCTCACCGATGAGGACGACCTTGGGGTCCTTCTCCATGGCCTTGCGCAGCCCGCTGGTGAGGCTCTTGCCGAGCGTGACCTTCTCGAGCGCCATCACTTCGCCTCCTCGAAGCTCGCCTGGTAGGCCAGGAAGGCGGCGCGCTCAGCCTCCATGACCGGGTGCTCCTCGGCATAGATGTGGTCCCACATCGTCTCGCCCGGAGGAGTCGCCATGGTGATGCAACCCTGCCGGAGCTCCGCGGCGAACGAGTCCGCCTCCTCGTCGACCCCGGTGAAGAATGCGTCGTCGGCCCAGCCCTCCCGAGACAGGTAGGTCTTGAGGCGCTGGATCGGGTCGCGGAACTTCCACTGCTCGACCTCGGCCGAGACCCGGTACTTCGTCGGGTCGTCGGCCGTCGTGTGCGCGCCCATGCGGTAGGTGAAGGCTTCGATGAGGAGCGGGCCGTTCCCGTTGCGGGCCTCGTCGAGGCAGTGCTGGGTCACGGCGTAGGTGGCGAGCACGTCGTTGCCGTCGACCCGCATGCCGGGGAAGCCGAAGCCTCGCGCCCGCTGGAAGAGCGGGATGCGGGTCTGCTTGGACACGGGCTCGGAGATGGCCCACTGGTTGTTCTGGCAGAAGAACACGACCGGCGCGTCGAAGGACGCGGCATAGACGAAGGCCTCGTTGACGTCGCCCTGCGCGGACGCGCCGTCACCGAAGTAGCAGATGACCGCGGTGTCCCGCTCGGGGTCACCGGTGCCGACGTTGCCGTCCATCTTGACGCCCATGGCATAGCCGGTGGCGTGCAGCGTCTGGGCGCCGATGACGATGGTGTAGAGGTGGAAGTTGTGGTCCCTCGGGTCCCATCCGCCCTGGCTGACGCCGCGGAAGAGCTGCAGCGAGCTCTGCGGGTCCATGCCGCGCACGAAGCCGACGCCGTGCTCCCGATAGGTGGGGAAGCACATGTCGTGCGGCTTCAGCGCGCGACCGGAGCCGACCTGGGCCGCCTCCTGGCCGAGCAGGCTGGGCCACAGTCCGAGCTCGCCCTGGCGCTGGAGGGCATATCCCTCGGCGTCGAGGCGGCGGATGAGGACGAGGTCGCGGTAGAAGCTGCGTAGGTCATCGGGCGTGAGATCCGCGACGTACTTGTCGTAGTCGGGGTGGGAGAGACGCTCGCCCTCGGGGGTCAGCAGCTGGATCATGTCCGGGCCGCCGTCGCCGACCGCCGGGGTCGGTTCGTGCAGCTCGGCGACTACTTTGTCGCTCACTGGGGCTCCTTCACCGGAGTGGGGTTCCGGCATTTTTGGTCGGGCCGCGAGCGGGGTTCTCCCGCCCGACGGCTGGGTCACACGGGCCCGCCGAGGGTGACGGCGGAGCCTGAGGGTCCTCTCAACCGGAACTTACCGGAGGCCGCCAGAAATCTCACAATGCGGACGGCTGCCTGGAGGGTTGTCCGTTGAAACCCCTTGCTTGATGCAAGTTAGCCGGGCTAGCGTGACTTGCATCATGCAAGTTCAACGGAAGGGCACCGATCCCATGAGCACCGACCTCACGATGAGCTTCACCGTGGAGCAGACTCCACAGCAGGTCTTCGACGCGGTCAACGACGTCCGGAGCTGGTGGTCCGGCAACATCGTCGGCGACACCTCCACCCTCGGGGCCGAGTGGACCTACAGCGTTCCCGACATCCACTTCTCGAAGCTGCGGATCACGGAGCTCGTCCCGGCCGAGCGTGTGTCGTGGCTCGTCCTCGACAGCCATCTCACCTTCATCGAGGACAAGGAGGAGTGGACCGGCACGACGGTCCACTTCGAGATCACCGAGGAGTCAGCGGAAGCCGGCGACAACCGCCGCACCCGACTGACCTTCACCCATGAGGGGCTCAACGCAGAGCAGGAGTGCTACGACGTGTGCAACACCGCCTGGGGCCAGTACATCCTCGGCAGCCTGAGGACCCTGATCCAGGCCGGCGCGGGCCGACCGGACTTCTTCAGCAACCAGGAGTCACTCGAGGCCGCCCTCAGCGGCACCGTCGAGACCCCCAACGTCTCCTGACCAGCCTCCTCTCCTGCGGTTGGTCAGATCGACTCGACGCGTGCGGTGAGCGGTCCACCCGCGTCGCCGGTGTTCACCGTTCCCTCTGGCTCGATGAGCACGGCGTGGACCTCCTCCTCCGCCACCGGGCAGTGCTCGACCCCGCGCGGCACGACGAACAGCTGCCCGGGGTTGAGCACGACGTCACGATCGCGCAGCCGGATGGTCAGGCGGCCGGAGACGACGAGGAACAGCTCGTCGGTCTCCTCGTGGGTGTGCCAGACGAACTCGCCCTTGATCTTCACGACCTTGATCTCGTAGTCGTTCAGTCGGGCGATCGCCTTGGGCGACCAGTGCTCAGAGACGAGCGACAGCTTCTGCGCGAGATCGATCGGGTCAAGGTCCATGCGGCCAGCATCGCACCGGGCGCGGCGCGACCCCGAGTCCTTTTCCGGCTCAACTGAGCCCACTCGACGCAGGCGTGGTCGGTCGTCCTCCGACAATCGGGCCGCGGCGCTGTTGTCGACGCGCTGTCGGCGGGAACCCCACCGACGTCCCAGCCCCGGCGGGATTGTCGGAGGTGCGCGCCCGCTCGGCCCCACGCGCCCGCTCAGTCCCAGCGTGCCGTGTCCCCGTCGAGGGTCACGGTCGTCAGCGGCGGGTGCCCCAGTTCCACTGCGGCGTGGTCAGCAGTCCCTGGCCCTCGACGAACGTCTCGCCGATGTCCTTGGCGAGGGTGACGCGCCGCGCCGGAGAACCCAGTCCCACCTGGGCAGCCTCGTCGTCCACGTCGTCGGTGACACCGAGCTCCCGGATCAGCGCCTCTGAGTGCGACACGACCATGACCTGGCTGCGCTCGGCGGCCGTCCGGATCAGGCGGGCGAGCGGCGGCAGGAGATCCGGGTGCAGTGAGGTCTCCGGCTCGTTGAGGACCAGGAGCGGCGGCGGGTCGACGGTGAGGAGTGCGGCGACGAGGCACAGGTAGCGCAGCGTGCCGTCGGACAGCTCGGCCGCCGAGAGCGGGCGCAGCATGCCGGGCTGGTGCAGGTGCACGTCGAACCGCCCGTCGACGACGGGCACGTCGAGGATGGCGCCGTCGAAGGCGTCCGCGATCGCACTGTCCAACACCGACCGGCCGTCCTCCCGAATGGTCTGCAGGGCAGCAGCCAGATCGGAGCCGTCATCTGCGAGGACCGGCGTCCGCGTCCCCACACCAGTCTGACGGGCGGGTGCCGCAGCGTCGGCTCGGAAGCCGTCGTAGAAGCGCCATCCGCGGATCATCCGCCGCACCCGCAAGAGCTCGGGCGCCCGATCAGGGTCGGCGAGCTCGGTGAGCATGGACTCCCAGGGACGCAGGGTCCCCGACAGCTCGGTCCACCCCGTCCGACGGGTATCACGCCGGCCCCCCGACCCCGCGAGCGGCTCGGGATCGGACTCCCACTCGTCAGCGCCCCAGCCACCATCCCACTCGGCCTCCTCGACGGAGCGGGTCTCGACGATGGACCAGCGTCGACGCACAAGCACGGTGTTGGGCCGCATGATCGGCCCGGCCCACACGACCTCGCGCTTGATCTCGGGGTCGCGCAGGAAGGCCGATGACCCGTCGGCCCCTGAACTCTGTTGCGGCAGACCGAGGTCCACGAGGTACCCGAAGTCATCCGAGGCGAAACCCAGCCGCAGGCTGATGGGACCCTTGCGCCTGGTGCCCTCGGCGGCATACCCCTGCTTCCGCGTCCCGCCCAACGTCGCCGGTCCCGCCCACAACGCCGACTGCAACCCGCCCTCGCGCGCCAGCGAGCCGATCACCTCACCGCGGCCACATCCGGCGAGCAGCCGCAGCGCACGGTAGAGGGACGACTTCCCCGAACCGTTGGCGCCCGTGACGACGTCCAGCCCATGGAGCGGCACGACGACGTCCCGAAGCGATCGATAGCCAGCGACGGCAACGCAGGTCAGCATCATGGCCGTGCCCGTGCCCGGCCGTCGGTTCATCGTCGCTCCCAGCGGAACGTCAGCTTTTGACCGGGCTGGAGCTGGGCCGCCCGGTCGACGTCGGCGGTGCGGACGACGCCGATGACAGGGTAGCCACCGGTGACCGGATGGTCGTTGAGGAAGAGGACCGGCAGTCCGTTGGGCGGCACCTGGATCGCTCCCCGCACCATCCCTTCGCTCGGCAGCTCCACGTCACGCCAAGCCACGTGCCGCTCGATCGGCTCCCCTTCCAGGCGAATCCCCTTGCGGTCGCTGCGTCCCGAGACGGACCACTCGCGCTCGGCGAGACTCTGGGGCCGGGCGAACCAGTCCTGCCTCGGCCCCGGCAGGACGGCCAGCTCGACCGGGCCGGACGGTGGAGAGGGCACCGGTGCAAGGTCGACGTGGGGGAAGACGCCCAAGGCGGGCCCGACCTCGATCACCTGCCCTGACCTCAGCGGTTCCGGGCCGAGACCGGACATGGTGTCGGTCGCCCGGGAGCCGAGAATCTCCGGCACAGCCAGCCCACCACGGAAGGAGACGTACGTGCGAAGCCCGCTCAGCGGCATACGGAGGCACAGCTCTTGTCCGTCACGCATCGCGAAGGGTGCGGCATACGCGACCACGCGCCCGTCCACCTCGGCCGGAGCGGGTGCCCCGGTGAGGCACGCGAGAAGGTCCCCGCGCGCCCGCAGTCGCAGGCCCCCGAAAGTGGCCTCGAGCGCGCCGAGCCCGGCCGGATTGCCGAGCAACCGCCCGCCGATGAGGTAGGACGAGACGTCGGCGGCGCCCGCGCGCCCGACGCCCACGGCCAGGTGGCCCGGCCGACCGAGGTCCTGGACCAGGGTGAGGGGGCCCGGCTCGACGACCTCGATGCCGCGACTCATCGTCGATCCCGCACGAAGTGGACGGTCGTGCCCGGCACGAGCAGGGCCGGTGGCTGGCGCGTGACGTCCCAGAGCACGACGTCGGTCGTCCCGATGAGCTGCCAGCCCCCTGGGGACTCTCGGGGGTAGACACCGCTGTACTCGCCTGCGACAGCGACGGATCCGGCGGGGACACGGGTCCGCGGCTCCGCCCGGCGAGCGACCTGGAGGCGCGGGTCGCCCCCGACGAGGTAGGCGAAGCCGGGGGCGAACCC
>NZ_DATCWX010000227.1:0-20218 GCF_036566125.1 Intrasporangium sp. | reverse complement strand
CCGGCTGGAGGCCGCGGAATGGAGCCGCAAGCCGAATCCCACGTGGCGGCCCATGCTTCGGCGGATCCTCACCCTTGGAGTCGCGGCCGTCCTGCTCCTTGTCTCCCTGCTCATCCTGCTCGGCATCATCGGCAACCAGCTCGACGCGCAGGTGGCGATCCTCGCCACGCTCATGGCGCTCATCCCGCTCATCATCATCGTGCCGACTTATCTCTGGCTTGACCGGTACGAGGCTG
This sequence comes from Intrasporangium sp., assembly GCF_036566125.1. GTDB lineage: Bacteria > Actinomycetota > Actinomycetes > Actinomycetales > Dermatophilaceae > Intrasporangium. Next base: position 19,982 of record NZ_DATCWX010000227.1, on the reverse strand, counting down.
AACCCGTCGGCTATCTCGTGGCCGCGTTCCTGTGGGGCTCCCTCATCGCCGTCGTCGGCGCCTTCTTCCTCAACTCGCTCGGCCTGGCGCTGCTCGTCGAGTCCCACTGGACCGATCCGTTCGAGACGGGCGCCGTGTATCTCGCGCCGATCACGGAGGAGACGCTGAAAGGCCTCGGCATCTTCCTCATCTACCTGCTGCGCCGGCACGAGTTCGACGGGATCATCGACGGGATCGTCTATGCCGGGTTGATCGGGGCAGGCTTCGCGTTCAGCGAGAACATCCTCTACCTCGGTCAGGCCTACACGGAGATGGGCAACGAGGGCCTCACTGCGACCTTCATCGTCCGTGGCCTCATGGGGCCGTTCGGCCACTCCCTCTTCACGTCGCTCATCGGCATCGGCATCGGCATCGCCGTCTCGACCCGGAGTCGTGGCATCAAGGCGCTCGCCATCCTCGGCGGATGGGTCTGCGCAGTCCTGCTGCACGGCGCGTGGAACCTCGCGGCCATCGCCGGGATCGAGGGCTTCCTCACCGCCTACATGACCTTCCAGGTCCCGCTCTTCCTTGCCTTCATCGGCTTCCTGGTCTGGCTGCGTCGACGCGAGGGTCGGCTCATCGGGCAGTACCTGTCTGCGTACGCCGACGCGGGATGGCTCACCCACGCGGAGGTGGCCATGCTCTCGCACCTGGGCACCCGACGGGCCGCCCGCACGTGGGCAAAGGATCGTGGCGGCTTGGCGGCGCAACGGTCCATGGATGCCTTCCAGGACAGCGCGAGCGACCTTGCGCTGCTTCGTTCCCGACTTGTTCACGGCACGGCCGAGCGGGATGCGCCACAGCGCGAGATGGTTCTGCTGGAGGCAATCACGGCCCACCGCAAGGACTTCATCGGGACACCGGTGCTCTGATGGGGGCGATTCCCTTGGGCGCCAGTCGTGGCCCGCGAATCCCATGGCGCCCCCGGCAGGACTCGAACCTGCGACCAAGAGATTAGAAGGCTCTTGCTCTATCCACTGAGCTACAGGGGCTCGCCCGCCTCGGGGCGCTCTTATGATAGGCGTGAGTACGTCTCCCTTCTCCGCCACCCACTCCCTCAGGCGGTCGAGCGGAGCGGGCTCAGCGGCATACGACCCGCGTGTCCCTCCACGACGGCGCAGACGACGAGTTGATAGGTCCGAGGGACACGAGAGGATGACGTGCGTGTCTAGTTCAGGGGAGCCCAACGCCCGGCTGCTCAAGGCGGTGAAGCGACTTCGCGACGCGGTCGACGCGTCCTCGCTACCCATTGACCTTCCTCAGATCGACGAGGTCCGCGTCGCACGCTCGCGACTGCTCGCCCAACTCGACGACTACGTCATCCCGCGCCTCGAATCTCTGGACGCGCCCCTGCTCGCCGTGGTGGGCGGCTCGACCGGCGCCGGCAAGTCAACGCTCGTCAATTCGGTAGTGGGACATGAGGTCTCCCTGCCCGGTGTGCTGCGGCCCACGACCCGGTCACCCGTCCTGGTCCACCACCCTGACGACGCAAGGTGGTTCGCAGACCAGCGCATCCTCCCCGGTCTCGCTCGCATCACGGGCAAGCACTCTTCCTCGGACGGACCCGGAGCGGTCCGCCTCGTGTCGACCGACGCCGTCCAGTCGGGACTGGCTCTGCTCGACGCACCCGACATCGACAGCGTCGTCTCGGCGAACCGTGACCTGGCCGCACAGCTGCTCGCGGCCGCCGATCTCTGGGTCTTCGTGACGACGGCGGCGCGCTACGCCGATGCCGTGCCGTGGGACCTGCTGCGACAGGCGTCGGAGCGGGGCACCTCTGTGGCTGTCGTGCTCGACCGGGTCCCGGCAGCCAGCCTCGACGAGATCAGGGTGCACCTCGCAGCGATGTTGCGCGAGCAGCGGCTGGAGCAGGCCCCGATCTTCACAGTGCTGGAGTCGGACCTGGAGGACGGGCTGCTCCCAAGCTCGCAGACCCAGCGGTTGCGTGACTGGCTGGATGCTCTGGCGGGAGACGCCCAGGCCCGGGCCGAGGTCGTCCGCCACACCCTCACGGGGGCCCTCGCGTCCCTCGACGCGCGGGCGACCGCGCTCGTCGCGGCATCGGGTGCCCAGGTCGAGGCGGCCGAAGAGCTCGTCGAGGCCGCTCGGATGACGTACGAGGACGCGGTGGCCCACGTCAAGGAGGGGATGTACGACGGGACCCTCCTCCGTGGCGAAGTCCTCGCGCGGTGGCAGGAATTCGTCGGGACGGGCGAGTTCTTCCGGCAGGTCGAGTCGACCGTGTCCCGCGTCCGCGATCGGGTGACGGCGTTCATCAAGGGTGAGCCGGCCAAGGCCGAGCACCTCGGCGAGGCGCTCCAGACCGGCGTGGAGGCGCTCATCTCCAACCGGGCCGACCTCGCCGCGACGGCAACCGCGCGGGCCTGGCGGACCCTGCCCGGCGGCGAGCCCCTCCTGACCGGCACGGCGGGCCTGATGCGCTCGAGCGCCGACCTCGACACGCGGATCCAGCGACTCGTGAGGGACTGGCAGGGCGACATGCTCGAGATGGTGCGCAGCGAGGGACGTGATCGACGGACGAGCGCCCGAATCATGGCCTACGGCGTCAACGGCCTCGGCGTCGTCCTCATGCTCGTCACCTTTGCCTCGACCGCTGGGATCACCGGAGCTGAGGTGGGAATCGCAGGCGGCACGGCGGTCGTGGGCCAGAAGCTGCTGGAGGCGGTATTTGGGGACCAGGCCGTGCGCGAGCTGGCCCGGCAGGCTCGCGCCAAGCTGCTCGACCGTGTGGGGGAGCTGTACGCCGAGGAACGAGCCCGCTACGAGGCCGCTGTGGAGACCCTGCAGGTCCGGACCGGCCAGGCGAAGGACCTCAAGAAGGCCGTCGCACAGGTGAGGTCCGCCCGATGAGCCCGATCAGGATGGGCAAGGCCAAGGTCAAGGGCGCGGGCGTCGCCGAACTGGGGGACCGCACCACGGCTCTCTCCCTGGCGCTGTTCGCGGGTGCCGAGGAGCTGGACGGGGCTGCAGTCGAGCGGGCACGACGGGTGCTCGACCGCGCTCAGGAGCGCTCCAAGATCGCGGGCGACCACACGGTCGTGGCTCTGGCGGGCGCGACGGGTAGTGGCAAGTCCTCCCTCTTCAACGCCCTTGTCGGTGAGCAGGTCGCGGAAATCGGCGCGCGCCGGCCGACGACCGCCACGCCGACCGCCGCAGTCTGGGGAGAGTCCGACGCGTCGGAGCTGCTCGACTGGCTTCGCGTCGATGCCAGGCACCTGGTCGGCCCCGCGGGTGACGGTGGGGCGGAGGTCGCCGACAGGCCCAGTGACATGCTCAGTGGGAAGCTCAATGGCCTCGTCCTGCTCGATCTGCCCGACTTCGACTCGCGCGAGCTGTCCCACCGGCGCGAGGCCGAGCGGATCCTCGAGCTCGTCGACATGTTCGTCTGGGTGACGGACCCGCAGAAGTACGCAGATGCGCGCCTCCACGACGAGTTCGTCGCGCTCATGGCGCATCACGATGCGGTGACCCTGGCTGTGCTCAACCAGACCGACCGGCTCGACGTCGACGCGGTCAAGGCACTCAAGAAGGACTTCACCAAGCTGCTCGGGGCCGACGGCGTACACGGTGCCTCGGTCCTCGCCACGTCAGCCGTGACTGGGACCGGTGTGCCTGAGCTGCTCCAGCGACTTGCCAATGTGGTTGCCGGACAGGCCGCTTCGCGCCAGCGCCTCAATGCCGATGTCGTTGCGGCGGCACGCCGGCTGCGTCACGGAGTGGCCGATCAGGAGGTTGCCACCAGCCGCCTCGACCGCGACGCGCTGGACGCGTCGCTCGCCCGAGCGGCCGGTGTGCCGATCGTCCTCGATGCCGTCAGCCGGGACTACCGACGAGAGGCCTTCGCCCACACGGGCTTCCTCTTCGCGAGGTGGACCCGTGGGTTCGCGGCTGACCCGCTCCGACGCCTGCGGCTCGATCGCACCGGGGGCCGTCCGCCGATCCCCGTCGAGATCGAGGGCTCAGACGTGCGTGCCGTCCTGGGCCGGTCCTCCATCCCGGCGCCCAGCGCCTCGGCCGTCTCGGCGGTCGACCTGGCCACGCGCAGCTTCGTCCGCGAGGCGTCCGATGGTCTACCGGTGAAGTGGGCCCGGGCCGTCGAGGACGCGGTCGACCAGGGTGAGGGAGCCCTGGGTGACGCCTTGGACCAGGCCATGGTTGGAACGTCGCTGCGCGCCCGCCGACCGATCTGGTGGCTCCTCGTCAATGTCATGCAGTGGATCCTCGGAATCACGGCGGCCCTGGGACTGCTCTGGCTCGCGGCACTGTGGGTCGCGGGGCTCGCGCAGATCCCAACGCCCGACACGCCCACCGTGGGGATCCTTCCCGTCCCCCTCGTCATGCTCGTCGGGGGCGTGCTCCTCGGGTTGCTACTCGGCGTCGTCTCCAGGTGGTGGGCGCGGATCGGAGCGAGCCGGCGAACGGCCCTCATCCGGAAACGGCTGACCGAGGCGGTGGCCAAGGTTGCTGACGAGCGCATCGTCAGCCCGGTCGACGAGGTGCTCGACCGTCACCGAGAGACGCGCGAGCAGCTCGACCGGGCGGCGGGCTGAGGGCGCATTGCGCCCTGTCCACATCCCCTCCCGTTCGGCGCCGCCGTCCACAGCGGCAGCGACGGCGCTGGTTGCAGCACGCTGAAGGGGCGACCGTGGTGAACGAGCGGCACGACGCCGCACCCGAACCCGCCGACAGCTGTCGGCGCCGACAGGAGGTTGCACCATGAACGAGACCCGCATCACGGTCCACGGCAACGTCACGGCCGCGCCCGTCGAGCGCACGTCGCGCAATGGCAACGTCTTCACGACGTTCCGGGTCGCGAGCACGCCCCGCCGACGCACCGCCGACGGCACCTACGTCGACCTCGACACGAACTTCTTCAGCGTCATCAGCTGGAACGCACTCGCCGCCAACACCGCCGCTGCCCTGCAGAAGGGTCAGCCGGTCATCGTCGAGGGCAACCTCACGATCAAGAGCTACCTCACCAGCGACGGGCAGCCTCGCACCGATGCCGAGATCGAGGCGCAGCACATCGGGCACGACCTCGTCTTTGGGCGCGCGTCGTTCGAGCGGCTGAGCCGGGCGGCGGCCCTCGGTGTCGACCGCAACGCCGACCCTGCCGTGCGGCACGCCATGGCCGAGACCAACGGCGTCTCCATCGCGGCCGACGCTCACCGGCCGGCGAACGTCGACGCCAACGGCGAGGCCTTCGACGGACCGGTCGAGGGCGGAGGTTCGGGCCCCGTGCAGCAGTTCGGCGACCCCGACACGGACGAGTACCACGTCGAGGAGACGCCTGCCGCCTGACAGTCGGCGCGAGCCCGCCGGCAGGTGTTCCACCAGCCGGCGGATTCGGTGCCACGGCTGATCGCGGATAGCCTGCTGCGCATGGCCGAGTACATCTACACCATGACCCGGGCGCGCAAGGCGCACAACGAGAAGGTCATCCTCGATGACGTCTCGATGTCGTTCTACCCGGGCGCGAAGATCGGCATGGTCGGTCCGAACGGCGCCGGCAAGTCGACGATCCTGAAGATCATGGCCGGACTCGACCAGCCCTCCAACGGCGAGGCGCGTCTCGCCCCGGGCGCGACCGTCGGCATCCTCCTCCAGGAGCCCCCGCTCAACGAGGACAAGACCGTCCTCGGCAACGTCGAGGAGGGTGCGGGCGAGATCAAGGCCAAGCTCGACCGCTACAACGAGATCAGCGCCGAGATGGCCAACCCGGACGCCGACTACGACTCGCTCCTCGAGGAGATGGGCAAGCTCCAGGAGCAGATCGACCACGCCGATGCCTGGGATCTCGACAACCAGCTCGAGCAGGCGATGGACGCCCTGCGCTGTCCGCCCCCGGAACTGCCCGTCACCAACCTGTCCGGTGGAGAGCGTCGCCGGGTGGCCCTGTGCAAGCTCCTCCTCCAGAAGCCCGACCTGCTCCTCCTCGACGAGCCGACCAACCACCTGGACGCCGAGTCGGTCCAGTGGCTCGAGCAGCACCTCGAGAACTACCCCGGTGCCGTCATCGCCGTCACCCACGACCGGTACTTCCTCGACAATGTCGCCCAGTGGATCGCCGAGGTCGACCGGGGTCGGCTCTACCCCTACGAGGGCAACTACTCGACCTACCTGGAGAAGAAGGCCGAGCGCCTCCAGATCCAGGGCAAGAAGGACGCCAAGCTCGCCAAGCGCCTCAAGAGCGAGCTGGAGTGGGTGCGCTCCAATGCCAAGGGGCGCCAGGCCAAGTCGAAGGCCCGACTGGCGCGCTACGAGGAGATGGCGACCGAGGCCGAGCGCACGAGGAAGCTCGACTTCGAGGAGATCCAGATCCCGCCGGGCCCCCGTCTCGGCTCTGTCGTCATCGAGGTCAAGAACCTGCGCAAGGGTTTCGGCGACCGCCTGCTCATCGACGACCTGTCCTTCACCCTGCCGCGCAACGGCATCGTCGGCGTCATCGGCCCGAACGGTGTCGGCAAGACGACCCTCTTCAAGACCATCGTCGGCCTCGAGCACCCCGACGCGGGTGAGGTGAAGATCGGCGACACGGTCAAGATCGCGTACGTCGACCAGGCGCGGGCCGGCATCGACCCGAACAAGACGCTGTGGGAGGTCGTCTCCGACGGGCTCGACCACATCAAGGTCGGCAACGTGGAGATCCCGTCGCGTGCCTATGTGTCGCAGTTCGGGTTCAAGGGCCCCGACCAGCAGAAGCCGGCTGGGGTGCTGTCGGGCGGCGAGCGCAACCGCCTCAACCTCGCCCTCACGCTCAAGCAGGGCGGCAACCTGCTCCTCCTCGACGAGCCGACGAACGACCTCGATGTCGAGACCCTCGGATCGCTCGAGAACGCGCTGCTGGAGTTCCCCGGCTGCGCCGTCGTCATCTCCCACGACAGGTGGTTCCTCGACCGCGTGGCGACGCACATCGTCGCCTACGAAGGTGACGAGGAGAACCCGGCCAAGTGGTACTGGTTCGAGGGCAACTACGCGTCCTACGAGGACAACAAGGTCGAGCGTCTGGGGCCAGAGGCCGCGCGTCCCCACCGGGTCACCTACCGCAAGCTGACTCGGGACTGACCGGGCCTCACCGGGCCTCAGCAGGACAGGAGGCCGGCGTCACCATCGTGCGACCCGACGAGCTTCGTGAGCTGTACCGCGGCGGTCGCCCCAATGACCGGGCCAGGGCGATCCAGGCTCGCTTCATGCGGGTCGCGCGACTCGGGATCGTTCCCATCGCCGGGGTCCTCGAGGTCGTCGGCCGCCGGACCGGCACCGTGTCGCGACTCCCGCTCGCGGTGGCGTGGTACGGCGGGCACCGGTACCTCGTCGCGATGCTCGGCCCATCGACGAACTGGGTCCGCAATGTCGAGGCAGCGGATGGTCGCGCCGTCTGGGAGCAGGGGACCCGGCACGAGGTGATCCTCGTTCCGGTCCCGGTCGAGCAGCGCGCGCCGATCCTGCGCCGGTACCTGCTGACGGCGTGGTCTGCGCGGCCGCACGTGGCGGTCCGCTGGAACGCGCCGCTCGCGGACTTCAAGGCTGTCGCTGACCGGTACCCCGTCTTCCGGATCACCCGGGCGACCCCCGGCGGGAAGATGCTGCCGTGACGACTCCGGAGATCTCGTGGCCACGACGGGCCGGACGCCTGACGTTGCGACCGCCGAGCCGAGCGGATCTCGACCAGGTCCTCACCTGGCGGAACCGACCTGAGGTCGCCCGGTGGCTACTGCGCACGCAGGTTGACCCGGACACCTTTCGTGAGATCTGGCTCGCGGCCGTTCAGGACCCCAACGACCACTCCGTGGTCGCCGTCTTGGACCACCCGTCCGGCGGTGTCGTGGTCGGGACGGGGTCGCTCAGGATCGTCGATGCGATGACCCAGTCGCACCTCGCCGAGGGCCCATGGCGCGCGGCGCAGGGGGACCTCGGCTACATGATCGACCCGGCGCACGCGGGCAAGGGCTACGCCACCGACATCGCTGCCGGACTGCTCGACCTCGCCTTCCGAGAGCTGCGGTTGCACCGAGTCACGGCGGGGTGTTTCGCCGACAACGTTGCCTCGTGGAAGGTCATGGAGAGGCTCGGGATGCGGCGGGAGGAGCACAGCGTCAAGGACGCGTGGCACGGCGAGCTCGGTTGGGTGGACGGCTACACCTACGCCATCCTGGCGGATGAGTGGCGATCAGACACCACCGGCGTCTGAACGACCGACGGTCTGGACCCAATCCTGTCCGTATGCCGCTGGGCTCGCTCCTCGTCGAGTGTGCAGTCCGCGCCCGGCATCTTCTGCACACTCAACAAGAAGGTCGTCGCGCACCCCGTCGAGTGTGCAGTCCGCGCCCGCGCACTTCTTGTCCATTCGATCAGGGGGTGCGGGCGGGTGCGCCGGCCTCCAGCCACTTCACGAGGGAGGCGACTGCCGCCCGTCCCGCGCGGTTCGCGCCGATCGTCGAGGAGGAAGGGCCGTAGCCGACGAGGTGCACCCGGGGCTCTGCAGCGACCTGGGTGCCGTCCATGACGATGCCGCCGCCGTGTCCGCGTAGATGCAGTGGCGCCAAGTGGTCCAGCGCGGCGCGGAAGCCGGTGGCCCAGAGGATGACGTCGGCCCGGAGGAAGCCGCCGTCGGCCAGGCGGACCCCATCGGACTCGATGGCGACGAACATCGGCTGTCGCTGAAGGGCTCCCCGCTCGGCGGCCGCACGCAGCGCGGGCGTCCAGACGAGGCCGGTGACGGAGACGACACTCTGCGGCGGCAGACCCCGGCGCACCCTCTCCTCGACGAGCGCGACCGCGTCATGACCGGCCTGCGGCGTGAACTCGTCCTCGCGCCAGACCGGTTCGCGGCGAGTGAACCAGGCCGTGGTCGTCACCTGGGAGATCTCGTCGAGCAGCTGCACTGCTGAGATTCCTCCGCCCACAACGATGACGTGCTGACCCCGGAACTCCTCCGCCGACACGTAGTCGGCGACATGCAGCTGTCGGCCGCGGAAGCCCGCCTGCCCGGGGTAGATCGGCCAGAAGGGCTTGGTCCACGTGCCGGTCGCGTTGATCAGGCCGCGGGCGGCCCAGGTCCCGCGGCTCGATTCGATGAGGAGCCGCCCGTGCGGGTCGTCGTCCTCCCGCCGGACTGCAGAGACGCGGACGGGCCGCAGGATGTGCAGGCCGAGCTCCCGCTCGTACTTACCGAAGTAGCGGGTCAGGAACTCCGAGCTGGGCTCGCACGGGTCGACGTCGGGCTGCGCGATGCCGGGCAGGTCGCTGATGTCGTTCACGGTCGCCATCCGCAGCGACTGCCACCGGTGCCGCCATGCCCCTCCGGGGCCGACCTCGTTGTCGAGGACGACGTACTGCTCCGGCCCATCCCGCGCGCCGCTCGGTGCGAACCCGCGCCGACGGAGGTGGTACCCCGCGGAGAGCCCGGCTTGGCCCGCTCCGATGACGAGCACGTCGACGGACGCCGGGGTGGACACGACCTCAGTGTGTCAGGTCGAGACGCATGACCGGCCGCGTCGCGCCGGTGCGTCCGACGACCTCGAATCCGGCCCCCGCAAACGTCGAAGCCGCGCCGTGGTAGAGCTCGCTCCCACCCACCCGGGTCGACCGGGCCGCGACGTCGACGGGGTGGCCCACGACGGCCGATGCTCCCGACTCCCGGGCCAGCTCGACTGCCGCACCGAGCAGGTCCGCTGCGATCCCGCGCCGACGCCAGCCGACCTTCACGACGAAACACGTCACCGCCCAGACTGATTCGTCAGCCAGGTCATCGTGCTCCGTCTGCGCGAGGGCACGCAACGCGCGGTTTCCGGTCACCCGGACGAACGAAGGCCGGGGACCCACGCGGACCCAGCCCACCGGGACTGTGGACCCGGCCCCGCTGGGACCATCGGCCCGTCGGGAAGCTGGCTCAGCGGCATACGCGATCAGTCCAATGGGACGCGTGGCCGACTGCACCTGGTCGCGGAGCTGGCGTTTGTTGTTCCTGGCCGACCGCTCGTACGAGCTGCCAGACGTGACGAAGTACTGGCACCAGCACCACGCCGGGTCCCCGCGGGTGCCGAAGAGCTCGACCACGTCGTCGAAGCGGTCCGGAGTCACTGGGAGGATCGATACGCCGCTCACAGGCATAGTCTGCCGAGCCGCGCGGGCTCATCGGGAGAGGGCAACGAGGACATGGGCCTCGACGGGCTCGCTCTTGCCCTTGAGCTCGAGCGGTCCCAAGGGCTCGGTGACCGCATCGGGCAACAGGGCCAGGGTGTCCGCGGTGACGGCCACCCCGCCGACCGGTGCCTGGCCCTCGATCCGGGACGCGACGTTGACGGCGTCGCCGATCACGGTCCAGGTCCGGCCGCCCTCGCTGCCGAGCACGCTGACGATCACCTCGCCCGTATTGATGCCGACACGGAACCGTGGCCACCCCGGGTGCTGGGTCGCGATCCGTCCCGTCTCCGCCTGGAGCTCCAGACCGGCGAGGGCGGCCCGTCGTGCGTGGTCATCCTGGTCGCCCAGCCGGTTGAAGGTCACCATGAGGGCGTCCCCGATGATGCGGTCGACCTGACCGCCGTGCCTCTTGGCCACGGCAGGAATCGCGACGTTGAAGTACTCGTTGAGCATCTCGGTCACCTCGGCCGCGGTGTGGCTCTCGGAGTAGCTGGTGAAGCCCTTGAGGTCGGCAAACAGGATGCTCATGACGCGGCGACCCGCCACGGTTGCCTGGCCGTACAGCCCGGCGAAGCGCTCTTCGTGCCAGGACTGCTGCGCGCCCCAGGCCACCAGGACGAAGGCTGCGAGCAGGAGCAGGTGCCACTCCCACCAGCTGATCAACCAGTTCGGGGCCATCGTGACCGCGACCATTGCCTCGGCGAGAAGCACGAGGCCGGCGGACATGGCGGCGGGAAGCAGGCCCCCGCGCCGGCTCCACAACCTGACGTAGAACAGGGCCGCCCCGAGGTAGAGCCCGGTCGCACCGATCGCGGCGACGAGCATGGCACCGCTCGCTCGCTCGGGACCCATGCCCCGGTCGAAGGGCGGCAGCCGCCACAGCGAGAGTCCAGCCCAGACCGCCATGAGCACCAGGAGGCCGATCCGCAGCACCCGGGCCGTGCGCAGCGCTCGCGCATTCCGTTCCGGGGGCACCTCGACCACCGAGGCGGCCGCGAAGACCGAGCCGATGATGATCCCGATGGGCGTGGAGATGTTGAAGCCGGCGTTGGCCTTGGGGAGCAGCACATGGGGGGTCGCCAGCGCGTGCAGGGCGAGGAAGCCGGAGGCCGAGAGGAACGTGAGGGACAGGTACATGATCCGGACGTCGCCGCGGCGTGATGCCGCTGACCCGGTGCCGTAGGCGACGATCGCACTGAGGACGGCTGCGGCGAGGACGAGCCAGAAGTGGGCCGGGTCGTGCTCGTACTTGGAGTCGAGCGCCGGTTGGCTCCGGAGCGTGACGAGGCCCGCGAGCGGGATCACGAGCAGGATCGCGCCGACGAAAGGCCCGATCCTCGTGCGCGGGGGGGCCGGGGTCGGAATGGTCTCGGCCAAGCTCACCTCCCTGCCGGGGCAGGGGAGAGCGCGAGGTAGCGGTGCACCTCGGACACGACGACGGAGCCTTCACCCACAGCTGAGGCGACCCGCTTCACGGAGTCGCTCCGGACGTCTCCGACGGCGAACAGGCCCGGCACGCTGGACTCGTGTGGCAGCGGCGGCCGGGGCAGGGTCCAACCGGCGTCGTCGACTCCCGCACCGGTGATCACGAATCCCCATTTGTCACGGAGGACCGCCTCCGGAAGCCAGTCGGTGTGTGGTGCGGCGCCGATCATGACGAAGAGCCCATCTGCGGGGAGCGTGCGCTGCTCACCGGAGGTGCGGTCGGACACCACCACGTGGCTGAGCCAGCCGTCGCCACCGCCCCCCACAACCTCGGCATTGGGGACCACGGCGATGTAAGGGCTCGCCTCGATCTCGTCGATGAGGTACTGAGACATGCTCCCGGAGAGGTCTGCCGTCCGCACGACGATGGTGACGTCAGCGGCGTACCGATGAAGGTGCAGCGCAGCCTGACCGGCAGAGTTGCCACCCCCGACGATGACGGCGTGAGCGCCGGTCAAGCCGTGCGCCTCGGACACGTTGGCGCCGTAGTAGACGCCCGAGCCGGTCAGGGCCTCGAGCGAGGGCACGCCGAGCCGGCGGTAGGCGACACCGCTCGCCAGGATGACGGACTTGGCGTTCACGCTGCCCGCGTCCCCGACGTCCACCCGGAAACCACTGCCCACTGGGCCGTTCGCCACCAGACCGGTCACCCGTCGGGTGAGCACGAACCTGGCTCCGAAGACCCAGGCCTGCTGGAACCCGCGCTGTGCGAGCTCGGCGCCGCTGAGACCCCTGGAGAAGCCGAGGTAGTTGCGGATGAGCGAGCTCGTTCCTGCCTGTCCTCCGAGGGAGTGCTCCTCGAGGCAGAGCACCGTCAGCCCCTCGGAGGAGCCGTACACCGCTGCGGCCAGGCCCGCGGGTCCGGCGCCGACGACGACCACGTCGACATCGCGGTCCTCGGGCTCGAGGTCGGTGCGGATGCCCCACGCGGTCAAGATCTCCTGGTCGGTGGGGTCGACGAGCACCTTGCCGCCCAACGAGGCGAACCACACGACGAGGGGTCCGGTCGCCTCGTCGGGATCCGGAGCGGCGATCGCGTCGAGGGCCTGCTTGGCCTGGGGCGTACCCCGGTCGAGGTAAGCGTGCGGGATCCCGTTGCGGCTCAGCACGCTGCGCACCTCATGTCCCCGGCTGCTCCGGGCGGCTCCCACGACGACGACCTCGCGTCGGCCGTCGATGACCGTGCGTGACCAGGCCTGGACGAACTCGGCCACCGTCCGGTGGAACAGCTCGTCGGGGGAGGTCCACGGCTTGAGGACGTAGTAGTTGATCTCGCCGTGGGCCATGGCCTTGAGGATCGCGTCGGCGGTGCGCCGGTCTGCCCAGGCGCCCCAAGGCACGAGCAGGGCGCGGCCTGCGTCGGGGTGAAGAGAGCGGACCCTGCCGAGCAGCTCCGTGCCCGGCACGTCCTCCAGCCACGGGTCAGCCAGGACGAGGGCAACCGGTTCACCCCGCTCGGCGGCCTTCTCGAGGGTCGCCAGGCCCGCGCGACCGTCCGACTCACCACGAACGCGGAAGTCGATCCCGAACCGTCGCGACAGTTCCTGCTCGATTCGCGACAGGCTCTCGGGGTCCGGGTCGACGGCAAGGAGGAGGGGCCGGGTCATGTCGACTCCTGTGGGTGCGTGGAGCGTGAAAGGGCGCTGGATGTGGTGTGGCTCACCACCCCTCACTGACGACGGTACGCGCGCGCGACGGTTCGAGCCCGCGGTTTCGGGGAGTTCGGGGGTCAGGCGATGAGGGGAGTGCTCGGCACCTCCGAGGACCGACTGTCGAGCGCTCGCCTCCACGCCACGGCGAGGCGACGGCCGACATCGTCCGCCTCGTCGGCGGGCACGCTGAACGGAATCCGGACGAATCGGTCCATGCCGCCGTCCGTGCCGAACTGGGTGCCCCGCGCCAGCCGGACCCCTGCTGACTCCGCAACTCGCGACAGCGCATCGCCGCGGTCGACCGGCAGCTCGCACCACAGGTTGAGCCCGCCGGGCGGCACGGTGAAGCGCCAGTCCGGAACGTGCTCCCGGAGCGAGGCAACCATCGCGTCGCGCCGCCTCGATGCCTCTGCACGGCGTTCATCGAGGAGTGGCTCCCCGGCCTGCAGCAGCTCAATCAGCACGAGCTGCTCGAGCACCGCCGTTCCGAGGTCGAGGCTGTGTCGCGCCTCGAGGATCGGCGAGGCGAGGGCGTGGGGGGCCCTGACCCACCCGACTCGGAGCCCGCCCCACCAGGCCTTCCCGGAACTCCCGAGGGTGAGTGCTCCGGGAGAGCTGGCCGCGAAGGGCGCCGGCGGACGGGAGTCCAGACCGAGCTCGACGAAGGTCTCGTCGATGACGGGGACGGTCCTCGTCCTGCGCAGGGCCTCGGCGACGCTCGCACGCTCGTCGGCGGACATAAGTCGGCCGGTCGGGTTCTGGAAGTCGGGGACGAGGTAGGCCATCCTGGCGCCGGCCTGTCTCAGGGTGAGCTCGAGGTGCTCCGGGTCCCAACCCAAGGGGTCGATGGGGAAGGGCACGGGCCGCAGTCCCGAGCGCCGCACCCCCACGATGGCGTTGGGGTACGTCGGGGTCTCGAGCAGCACCCTGTCACCCGGATCGAGGGCGGCCCGGAGCACCGCCGACAGGGCGGCGTGGGCTCCGGACGTGACGATGACGTCACCCGGGTCGGTCGGTAGGCCACGAGCCTCGTACCAGTCCGCGAGGGCTTGGCGCAGCTCTGGCAGGCCGCGTGGGTGGTACCCCGGCGTGGCCAGATGTCGGGGCAGGTGCTCGAGGGCGCGCTCGTAGGCTCCCGTGAGGCCAGGGGCAGCGGGGAGCACCGCGTACGTGAGGTCGATGACGTCCTCGGGAAGGTCGGTTGGCACGAGACCGGCTCCCGACAGGGCGAGCCCGGACCGGTCCTCGGGGATGGCGGTCACGCTGCCGGACCCCCTCCGGGTCACGATGAAGCCGTCCTCCCGAAGCACGTCGAGGGCCGCACCGACCGTCGTCCGGCTGAGCCCGAGCTCTGACATCAGCGCCCGCTCGCTGGGCAGGCGCGTGTCGACGAGGATCCGCCCGTCGGAGACCAGCCTCCGGATCCCGGTGGCCAGGCTGCGATAGGCAGGTCGCGCAAGCGGGGTCGGGCCGAGCAGTTGCGCCACGTTTCGGGCGGAGATGGTGCGCACAGAGTCCAGTATCTCAGAACTGGTCATGGAAAAGCGGTCCACTTGCCCATCAAGATGGACGCATGCGCCGCTCCGTCCCCCTGCTCAATCTCTCGTCCCGTGACCAGTTGCGTGCTGGCAAGCTGCCGCGACGCGTCGTCCAGTTGCTCGTGGGCCTCATGCTCTATGGCGTCTCGATGGCCATGATGCTGCGCGCGACGCTGGGCCTGAATCCGTGGGACGTCTTCCACGCCGGCGTGACGAGCCGCGTCCCAATCACCTTCGGCCAGGTGACCATCATCGTCGGCGCGCTCGTCCTCCTGCTCTGGATCCCACTCCGGCAGTGGCCGGGGCTCGGCACGATCGCCAACGTCGTCGTCATCGGCCTCGCCGTGGACGCGGCGCTGGCCGTGATCGACTCGCCCTCGGGCCTGCCGGCACAGCTCGCGCTGTTGCTCGCCGGTCTCGTCCTCAACGGGCTCGCCGGTGGGCTCTACATCGGCAGCCAGCTCGGGCCCGGCCCACGCGACGGGCTCATGACCGGGCTCGCCCTGCGCACTGGTCTGAGTATCCGCCTCGTTCGCACGGGACTTGAGCTCACGGTGCTCGGAGCCGGCTGGCTGCTCGGGGGCCCGGTCGGGATCGGCACGGTGCTCTACGCGATGACGATCGGCCCCCTCGTCCAGTTCTTCCTGCCCCGCGTCACGGTCTCCCTCGAGGCCCCCGCGGCACGCCAGCCCCTTTCCGGTGCCGCAACCCCTGTGTGAGACGAGAACCGAGACCTACGCTTGAGCGATGCGCCTCGGACTGCAGGTCTCGCACTTCAGCTGGCCGGGGAGCCCGGCCTCCATCGGGCCGACATTCGGGCGGATCGCCCGGGACGCGGAGGCCGCCGGGATGGCGTCGCTGTGGGTGATGGACCACTTCTTCCAGATCCGCGGGATCGGCCCGCCGGAGCTCGAGATGCTCGAGGGCTACACCACGCTCGCCTTCGCCGCCGGGCAGACCTCGAGGATCGAGCTCGGCACCCTGGTGACCGGAGTGACCTACCGCCACCCCGGCATCCTGGCCAAGACCGTGACGACTCTCGACGTCCTGTCGGGCGGTCGCGCCTGGCTGGGAATCGGGGCAGCGTGGAACGAGCAGGAGCACCGAGGGCTGGGTGTGCCCTTCCCGCCCGTGCGCGAACGCTTCGAGCGGCTCGAGGAGACGCTGCAGATCGTGCTGCAGATGTGGTCCGACGACGAGGGGCCGTACCAGGGCTCGCACTACTCGCTCGACCGGACGCTCAACAGTCCCCCAGCCATCCGTCGCCCGCATCCGCCGATCCTCATCGGCGGAATGGGGGAGAGGAAGACGCTGCGGCTGGTCGCGGCCTACGCGGACGCCTCCAACTTCTTCGACATCGGCCCGCAGGGGCTGCAGGCCACGTGCGAGGTCCTTCGCGGCCACTGCGCCGACGTGGGCCGCGACTACGACGCCATCACCAAGACGGTCCTGACGCGGCTGAGCCTGTCCGACACGGGGGGACCGGCCCCCTCGGGAGAGCCGACCGTGTCCGTCGCGGCCGCAGTCGACAAGCTCGGGGCGCTCGCCGACGCC
The DNA here is from genome assembly GCF_036566125.1 of Intrasporangium sp. Lineage (GTDB taxonomy): Bacteria > Actinomycetota > Actinomycetes > Actinomycetales > Dermatophilaceae > Intrasporangium. The sequence continues at coordinate 3,547 of NZ_DATCWX010000227.1, read as the reverse complement.
GGCATGGACGACGCCATCCTCGGCATGGGCAACACGACGGATCCCGACGCCTACCCGCTCGTCGCCGAGGTCGTCCGTCAGGTCTCGGGGATCACGGCCGCCGGTCGCTCAGGGCGCTGAGAGCTCTGAGGGCGGCCGAGCCACCACGAGTGGAGGACCCGGCACGTCCGGTTGCCCCACCAGGCGAGGTCGAGTCGCTCCGCCCTGCACTGGGCCGGCACGAGCGATCCCAGCCGGCGGCGGGTCGACTCGACGGTCACGCCATCGGAGCGGGCGTCCAGGGTCAGGTGCGGCCGGACGTCGGGGAACGCCCCGCCATAGGGCGGGCACGACGGGAACGCGGTGAACAGCTCGGCGGTCAGCGACCGAAAGGGCTCGATGGGGTCGGGGACGAGGTGGATGACACCGTTGGGAAAGACGTCGATCTGCTCGAGTCGGTAGTCGAAAGCACCTACGGCGCAAGCGATCTCGTCGATGGTCGACAGGACACGGTCATCGACCGCCTCGGGCGGGAGGAACGGCCCCAGCACGGTGATGTGCGCGTGGACGAAGACGGGATCTGCCGAGACGAAGTCCCGGTCGTAGTGCTCGTGCCGCTGCCGCACGAAGGGCTCGAGTGCGGGAACAGGGATCTGCAGGACGGCGTGGCCACCGGTCACGAGCGCGAACCGACGAGTCGCAGAGCCAGGGCCGCGTTGGTCGCCCCGATCTCTTCTGGGGTGCGCTTGATCGCGGGCGAGTACCACCGGGCGACGTCGACCGCCATCGACGACAGGGCGAGGGCCGTGTCACCGATGTCGGCGACCTCGAAGACACCGTCCGCCACGCCGCACTCGAGGACATGCTGGAGCACGGCGTCGATGTCCTTGCGCAGCGCCAGCACCTCGGCCCGGTGCTCGGGCGTGAGGTGCTGGTGCTCGTACTGGACGACCTTGGCGAGCTGGTACTGCTCGGCGTGCCAGGCCGAGAACCGGGTCATCGCGACGGCGAGCCGCTCGGCCGGATGCTCGATCCCGTCCAGCGACGCGCGCAGCAGGTTGAGGGCCGACTCGTGCCCACTCCGGCTGAGGTAGAAGAGCAGCTCCTCCTTTGACCCGAAGTGGACGTAGACGCCAGCGGGGGACAGGCCGGCGCCGGAGGCGATGTCGCGGGTCGTCGTCGCGTGGAAGCCCTTCTCGGCAAAGGCCTGTGCTGCGGCACGCATGAGCCGCTCGACGGTGGTGGGATCCGTCGCCTGACGAGGCGCGGGCCCGGGCGACGTGGTCCCCTTGCTGGTGTGCGGCACGTTGACAGCATGCCGGAGAGACGCGAGACTAAGCAAGCGCTTAGTTACCCACGAGTCACAGCCGGAGGCGAGCATGCCGCGCAACATCTACGACGAGGACCACGAGGCGCTGCGAGCCTCGGCCCGGGAGTTCATCGACCGCGTCATGCGACCTCGCGCCGAGGAGATGATCGAGCTCAAGTCGATCCCGCGCGACATCTGGAAAGAGGCCGGCAAGCAGGGCTTCTTCGGCTTCGACATCCCGGAGGCCTACGGCGGCGCCGGCGTCGACGACTATCGATTCAACGCGGTCGTTGCCGAGGAGTGGGCCCGCTTCAACATGGCGACGAGCTCGTGCTTCGGGATCCACGCCGACGTGTGCCCGCCCTACATCGTCGACCTCGGCACCGAGGAGCAGAAGCAGCGCTGGCTCCCGGGGATCGCGAGCGGCGATCTCATCATCGGCATCGGCATGACCGAGCCCTCGGGCGGTTCGGACCTCGCTGCCCTCAAGACCACGGCCGTGCGTGACGGTGACGACTGGATCATCAACGGCTCCAAGACGTTCATCACCAACGGCTACCAGGCCGACCTCGTCATCGTTGCCGCGCGCACCGACGCGTCCAAGGGCGCCAAGGGCATCACGCTCTTCATGGTCGAGCGCGGTATGGAGGGCTTCGTCAACGGGCGCAAGCTGGACAAGGTGGGCATGGACGAGTCCGACACGGCTGAGCTGTTCTTCGACAACGTCCGGGTCCCCGACGAGAACCGACTGGGTGAGGAGGGCAAGGGCTTCATCGGGATGATGCAGCGCCTGCCGCAGGAGCGGGTCGGCTCCGGAATCGCCAACGTGGCCCAGGCCAAGGCGATCCTCGAGGAGACCATCGAGTACGCGAAGGACCGCAAGGCCTTCGGCCAGTCGATCGGCGCGTTCCAGCACAACAAGTTCCTCCTGGCCGAGCTCGTGACGAAGATCGAGGTGGCCGAGGCCTACGTCGACGACTGCGTCCTCGCCCACTCGAAGGGTGAGCTGACCGCCATCGACGCGGCCAAGGCCAAGTGGTGGAGCTCGCAGGTGCAGAACGACGTCCTCGACGCGTGCGTCCAGCTCTACGGCGGCTACGGCTTCATGAACGAGTACCGCGTTGCGCGGGCCTGGCGCGATGCCCGCGTGACGAAGATCTGGGCGGGCTCCAACGAGATCATGAAGGAGCTCATCGGCCGGGACCTCGGCCTGTGACGGGCGTGCACAACGGCGCCGTCGCCATCGTCACCGGAGCGAGCCGGGGCATCGGCCTTGGCATCGCCGGCCGTCTCGTCGCCGAGGGCGCCAAAGTCGTCATCACGGCCCGCAAACCGGAGGCGCTCGCCGAGGCCGTGGAGTCGCTCGGCGGGGCCGACTACGCGCTCGGCATCGCTGGCAACGCCGCGGAGGAGTCCCACCAGGACGAGGTCGTCGCGGCCGCCCGCGAGACGTTCGGCGGGCTGCACTACCTCGTCAACAACACCGGGATCAACCCCGCCTACGGTCCGATGCTCGACAGCGACGTCAGCGTCGCCCGCAAGGTGCTCGACGTCAATGTCGTCGCCGCGTTCTCGTGGATCAAGAAGGCTGTCGCTGCGGGGCTTGGCGACGACGCCCATCCCGGTGCCGTCGTCAACCTCGCCTCGGTTGCGGGCCAGGGCGCTTCGGGGGTCATCGGCTGGTACGGCGTCTCCAAGGCGGCTCTCATCCACCTGACGACGGAGCTCGGCTACCAGCTCGGCCCCGACGTCCGGGTCAACGCGGTCGCGCCTGCGGTGGTCAAGACCCGGTTCGCCGAGGCTCTCTACGAGGGTCGCGAGGAGAAGGTGATCCGCGCCTACCCGATGAAGCGACTCGGCACCCCGGAGGATGTCGCGGGAGCCGTGAGCTTCCTCCTCGGCCCGGACGCTGCGTGGATCACCGGCCAGACACTGACCATCGACGGCGGAGTCACCCTCGGGGGTGCCCTCTAGGCTCGAACGACGCCCAGGCCGGACCCGCGATTGACAGTAAGGGTCTCCTAAGTAAGGTATGCCTTACTTGTTTCCGACCCGGGAGTCCGACCGTGCCACGCATCCGCGCCTCGCTATCAGTTTTCCCAGCGCTCGCAGCGCTTCTCGCCACCGTCCTTGCCGGCTGCACCACCGGCGCTGCGCCTGGTGGGACCCCGCCATCCACGGGTGCGAGCCCAGCATCGGGAGCAAGCTCAGCGGCATACCCCGTCACCATCACGCACGCGCTCGGGACGGCCACGATCC
>NZ_DATCWX010000209.1:0-3661 GCF_036566125.1 Intrasporangium sp. | reverse complement strand
CTACGTGGCATCAACGAGCTGTATCGGGCGACCGAGGAGGACAGCCGACCGGCCACGTGAACGTCGCGCCGAGAGGGATGACCGGCACGGCAGGATGGCGGGGTGAGCACCACACCTGACGCCGGCACCCTCGTCCTTGCTGCGACCCCGATCGGCGATCCGCGCGACGCCGCCCCGCGCCTCGCCGAGGAGCTCGCCACCGCCGACGTCATCGCGGCCGAGGACACCCGCCGGCTCAAGCGCCTGCTCTCCGCCCTCGGGGTCAGCCCCATCGGGCAGGTGCTCAGCTACCACGACCACAACGAGGCGGCCCGCACACCAGAGCTGGTCGAGCGGCTTCTTGCCGGCGAGCGGGTCGTCGTCGTCACCGATGCCGGGATGCCCTCAGTGTCCGATCCCGGTTACCGGCTCGTCGCAGCAGCGGTGGCACGCGACGTGCGCGTCACGTGCGTGCCGGGACCGAGTGCGGTCCTCATGGCCCTCGCCGTGTCGGGGCTTCCGGTCGACCGCTTCTGCTTCGAGGGGTTCCTGCCCCGTAAGGCCGGCGAGCGCGCCCGCCTCCTCGCCGAGCTCGCCGACGAACGCCGCACCATGGTCTTCTTCGAGGCACCGCATCGACTTGCGGAGACCCTGGCAGCGATGGGTGAGGCATTCGGACCGACTCGCCGCGCTGCCGTGTGCCGCGAGCTGACCAAGACCTACGAGGAGGTCCGCCGCGGCACCCTCCACAAGCTCACTGCGTGGGCCCTGGACGGGGTCAAGGGCGAGATCACCGTTGTCGTGACGGGCGCCGAGCGGAAGGTCACGACCATCGAGAACGAGCTCAGCGGCATACGGCATCGGGTTGAGAAGGGGGAACGCCTCAAGGACGTCTGTGCGGACGTCGCGGCCCGGACGGGACTGTCGAAGAAGGCGCTCTACGACGCCGCAGTGGCAGCGGGAAAGGGTGAAGGGCCCTTGGGAGTATGAGTCTCAAGGGCCCTTCGGGTTGATCGGTCGATGTGACGCTCCCGATCGACTGCTCTTCATCTCCGGTCCCAGCGGCTTCGTCACCAAGCCTCTGCGGTGGATTGCTCCTCCGTGCGGACCCTCGTCTCCGAGCCGTCCCGCTCTCCCCGAGAGGAGTGCGTGAAAGCAGTTCTACGCCCCTACTCCACTACGGCGCAAGGGTTTTCGCGAAAGAAATTGTGCATCCACAGGACACCAGCGTGTCATCCACCGGAAACGCACAGTTGTCCACACCGTCGCGGCGCTATCCCCACGTTGTCCCCAAGTGGCTGTGGACAACCTTGGACAGCTCGTCGGCGGCCGCGCGCGCCTCGGCGGCCCGCTCGGCCTGCCCAAGCGACTCGTACTCGCATGCGGCCTCGAGCAGGCTGTCCACCTCGGCCCGCAGGATCGCCGATTCCGCCGCATCGTCCAGGGCGAGACGCTCCGCCTCGGCAGCCCCGACACCGACCGCGGCGCCGGCAACGTGCTGCGACGTCGCTGCGACGGCGTCCTGCGACGTCGGCACCGCCTCGGCGTTCTCGAGGGCAGCGATCGCCGACCGCATCGCCGCCGCGGTCGGCTTGTCACGCTCGCGCAGCGCCGTCGTGAGTCTCTGGCGAAGGGCGAGCCGGACGGATGAGCTGGTCATGGCTCGACGATAGGTCGCCAGCGGTCCTGCGCTCCAACGGTTTACCCGCGATCGGTGCCGGCGTCACTGCCCGCGAGGAGTCGCTCGCGGAAGAAGTCGACGACCCGGACCACCGCCACCGGGTGCTTGTGGTCAGTCAGGGTCGCGTGGCCCCGACCGGGCAGTTCCACTGAGATGAAGCCGTCCCCGAGCTCTCGCCGCAACGTTTCGAACCGGGTGCCCGTGATCCAGTCGTCCCGATAGCGCACCCCGAGCACCGGGCAGCCGTCGGCGACGCGGGCACGGATCTGCGCCAGGTCGGACGACGACAGGTTGAGGTCGGCCGCCCGGCGCCGCCCGATGGGCAGCGGCGTCGCCGGCTGCGCGACGACCGGCGCGACGACGACCGGGTCGAGCATCATCGCGAGCGCGAACCCGCCCGTGACGCACATGCCGATCGCCCCGACGCCCGGCCCACCCGCCGACGTATGGAGATCCCGCGCGAGGGTTCGGAGCCAGTCCCCCAGCGGCGCAGTCACTCCCGTGGCAAACATCGTGAATTCCCTTGTGACACAGAGCCGTGGGACGACGCGTGCTGCCTCCCAGGTACGCGGCGGCGCGTGCGCGGAGCCGAAGAGGTGTGGGAGCACGACGGTGAAGCCGGCCTCGACGAGCTCGTCGCCGAACTCGATGACCTCGGGCGTCAGCCCAGGGCTCTCGTGGACGACGACGATGCCCGGGCCGCTCCCCCGCGTGTAGATGTCATGCGCGACGCCGCCCGCCTTGTGCCGGCCGGCCGTCCAGTCCGCGAGGAGCGACATGGAACGAGGGTACGTCGGTGCCGAAAGTACAGTGAGCGCCATGGCCCGCCGCGTCTTGTCGTATGCCGCTGAGCTTGGTCCCAGCGACCGTGACCCTCTGCGCGCGGCTGGGTCGGCGGAGCGGCGGACCCTGGGCTGGGAGACCGTCCTCCTTCTGGGGGTCAGCCTGGGCGCGTCTGCGATCTGGTCGGTCCTGTCGATCATCGAGAAGCTGACGCGCAACGTGCCGCTCCGGTCGCAGACCACTGCGATGAACCAGTCGGCTACGCCGGACCGGCCGTGGCTCGATCTCGCCTACCAGCTCGCCGGGATCCTCATCCAGGTCGTGCCGGTGGCCCTGGCGTTGTACCTGCTGTCGACCGTGCTGCGCCCGTCCACGACGATCGGGGCCGCGCGGTTCATCGGCTTCGACCGGACCGAGCCGGTCCGCGACCTGCTCCGCGGACTCGGGCTGGCGGCTCTCATCGGGCTGCCGGGTCTGGGGTTCTACTTCCTCGCCAAGGCGGCCGGGATCAACACGACCGTTTCGGCGGCCAACCTCACCGACGTGTGGTGGTCCGGGCCGGTGCTGACGCTCGCAGCCATCGGCAACGCGCTGCTCGAGGAGGTCGTCATGGTCGGCTACCTCTTCACCCGGTGGCGGCAGATCGGGTGGTCGTGGCCGCTGGTCATCGGCCTGTCCGCACTGATCCGCGGGACGTATCACCTCTACCAGGGCTTCGGCGGCTTCGCCGGCAACGTCGTCATGGGGCTGATCCTGGGCTATGTCTTCGCTCGGACCCGGCGGGTGATGCCGCTGGTCGTGTGCCATGCCGTGCTCGACATCGTCGCCTTCGTCGGCTACGCGTTCCTCAAGGCCCGCGGCATCTCCATCTGACCCCGATCCGGATCGCGACTAGCCTCCCGGCGTGTACGAGACCCAGATGTCGCCATCGATGACGAAGGTGCCGTCTGGGAGGGCTCCCTCCTGGTGGAACGTGCAGTGATCAAGTCGTCCGTGCTGTGGGGCAGGTCTGGAGAACTCGTCGGTGAACGGCGCCGGATCGCCGACCGTGGGCGTGAAGACTCCACTCAGGGTGATGGCGTAGGGCACCACAACCTGGTTGCTCTCGACCGCGAGGCCCGGTGCCAACGCACCCCCGCCGACCACGATCACGTCCAGCGCGCCGAGCTCGTCGCACTGGATGGGAAGCGGCTCACCCTTGGGGTCGGCAGCGGCGCT
>NZ_DATCWX010000196.1:0-23183 GCF_036566125.1 Intrasporangium sp. | reverse complement strand
GCGGCCAAGCGCCCGCCCTCTCCCCCGGCCGTGCCAGCGCCCCCACCCGAGCCACCGGCACCGCCGGGCGAGGATGAGGTGGGGGTGACCGGAGGTGGCCGGCACCCGGCCACCTCCGGTCACGCCAGGCCAGCGGAGGATGCCTGCTCGGTTCTCTGGGACCGGGACGGGACCAGCGCGTTCGGCACGGCCGCAGGCGCCGTGTTCTTCGTCGTCCTCGAGCAGTCCGGCCCCTGGGGTCGGGTGGCCGCGCGCGACTCTCACCTCGGCGCAGAGCTCGGAGCCGAGCTGGACAACCGGTGCGCGGATGCTGGCGGAAGGTTCATGCTCATGCGGCGACCCGGCGGGCATCCTGACCACGATGGCCCTCGCCGCGTCCTCGTCGCCCATGCCGGCGTCCGGCCCGACGATGCGTGGATGGTGTCGGCCGATGTTGCCCGGCCCGGGGACCTGCTCGAGCTGGACTGGGCCGCCCTGGCCAGGGGCCACCGCACGCTGGTGCGGGCCTCTCTTCCGGGCGCCGAGGATGCCCCGTCGCAGCTGCTGATCTGCACGAACGGTCGCCGCGACGTGTGCTGCGCCGTCCGGGGTCGTCCGCTGGCTGCCGCAGCCGCCGGACGCGCTCCCGAGCGGGTCTGGGAGGTCTCCCACACGGGTGGCCATCGCTTCGCCCCGACCGCCGTCCTGCTGCCCTGGGGCCAGGGCTTCGCCCGACTCGACGAGACGATGGCCGGCTGGGTCCTCGACGCCAGCACCACGGGGCATGTGCCACGCGAGCTCCTCGGCGGGGCGCACGACCGCGGCCGATCCCCCTTGCCGGCATCGGCCCAGTGCGCCGAGTCGCACGTGCGTGCCCTCACCGGGGAAACTCGGCTCGGTGCACTCTGGGCCATCCCCAGCGACGCCGACGGCGTTGACGGCGCCGATCCGGTCGTCGCGGTCGCCCACGAGGACGGCCGCTCGTGGCAGGTCCGGGTCGAGCGTCGCGCCACAGGGGCCCGACGCCCCGAGTCGTGCGGGAAGGCCGCTATCGACGTGCAGGAGCTCGTCGGCGAGATCATCGACGGCCCAGACCTCCCAGCACACTGATCGGGCCGTATGCCGCTGGGCTCGGACCGCGGCGTCCGTTTCCTCCTGCACGGGGTGACGTTCGCCAACCCCGCCGGGTCACCACGGCCTGGGATAGCTGCCGACGCCTCCGTCGGGTTCAACGCGATCGTCGGTGCCGCGCTGCTCATTGCGCTCGATGGTGTTCTTGCGCTGCTGCTCCCGCAGCAGGTCCTGCTGCTCCTGGCTGGGGGCGTTGTCCGGATCGGGGACCGGCGTCGGCTGCGGCGTGGGCTGGCTCTCCTCGGGAGCCGGCTGCTGCTGCTCGCCGGGCTGCGGCTGGTTCTTCTCCTCCATCCGCTCCTGCGCCTGGTCGAGCTGGTCGCCGGTCTCTCCGCCTCCCGGCGCGTCGCAGAGCGGCGGGCGCTCTCGTGTGACCGCCAGTCCCTTCTCGTAGAACTGACGCCACTCGTCGGTGCGCTCCCTCGCCCTCGCCTCGTCCCCGAGGGCCTCATAGGTCAGGCCGAGGTTGACCCGGACCTTGCACTCCTCGATGCCACCCTTGGGTACGAGCTCGAAGGCCTCTTCGAACCACGGTCGGGCGAGCCCGAAGTGGCCACTCAGGACGTGCGCGTCACCGATCGCGAAGGGTGCCCGGAAGCGCTCGACGACGTTGAACCAGCCCTGCCGCTCACCCCACGTCATCGTGCGCGCCTTGTCGCCCGCCTGGTAGCCCGCAAGGGTCTGGTCGTGCACGGCGTTGAGAGTCATCAGGCGCGCGGCGCCGAGGACGATGAGCAGCACGAGCGGCGCCGAGGCCAGCAGCAGGCGTCGTCGCGCAACCCGGCGAACGGGGGTGCGAGGTTCGCGGAGTGGGCCCGTCGGACCCGCTTCTGGGCCCGATGGCGGACGGGGACTCGGGCTGGTCAGGGTGCTCACGCCGACCCCCTCCGACCACGGGTCTGGACCAGGCCAGCGAGGCCTGCGCCCAGCTCCCACAGGGCCACACCGACGACTCCGATGAGGAGCGGCCAGTAGAGCTCCCGGCGGGTGCTGACGCGTTCGCGCTCGAGCTCTTCGGTCGATCCGTAGCGTGCGAGGTCGACCGCATCCACGGCCGGCAGCACCGACTCGCCGGCGACGCGGTGCAAGTACGACAGGCCGAGTTGTTGGGCCAGCTGCTCGAGGCGGTCCTCGTCGATGACCGAGATCGCGTCCTGCCCGGTGCTCGGATCCCGGATGTACGACGGTGAGACGTCGTAGCGCGCGCGGGTCGACTTCATCCGACCGCCGTCGGTGGTTCCGTAGCCCAGCACTGCGCCGCCCTGGATGAGACCAGCGGGGATGGTGAAGGGTGGCGGCTCACCAGCCGCGGTCTGTTCGCCGTCGCCGAGGTAGAACACGATGCGTCCTCGCTCGGGATACCGCTCACGGCTCTGCCGGAGCAATGTCGTCAGGCGTTCGTTGGCCTCAGTCACCGAAGACCCCACCGAGTACTCGGAGGCCTCCGGCAGGAGGGTGGCGACGGCAGCATCGAGAGCGGTCGTGTCCGTCGTCAGGGGCAGTCGCACGCGCGCCTCCTGGTCGAACGTCACGATGGAGAACCGCGCCCCTGAGAGCGCGAGGGCCAGGTCGGCGATGTCGCCGCGCACGCCCACGAGGCGCGGCGCCTCGCCCCCCCAGTCCTCGGCGATGATGCTGCTCGTTGTGTCGACGACGAAGTAGACGTTGAGGTTCGCCGCGGTGGCCTCCGCCTCATCGCCGGGGACGCCCGGCCGCAGCGCTGCGACACCGAGCAGGACCACGGCTGCCGACAGGCGCCAGTGGCTGGCGCGTGACTCGCCCGGTACGCCCGTCGCGCTCGGGCGCCACCACGCGGCCGCGAGGGCGGTCACCCCGAGGACACCGAGGACCCACAGGGGCGCGATCGGCAGGACGGTCACGAGCCCCACCTCCGGCTGGCCGCGACGACGCCGGCCAGGCCGAGTCCCGCGAGGGCGATCGGGACCGCAGGACTGTCCGTCAGGAGCCGCCGGGCCGCGGCGTCGATGACAGTCGCCTCCTGCGCCTCCACCGCCCGGACGATGCGCTCGACGGCCGTCCGGTCGCTCATGGCGTAGTACTCACCCGCCGTCGACTTGACCAAGGCGCGCATCTCGACCGCCTGCTCGTCGTGGCCGCTCTCCTCGGGGTTCAGACCGTAGACGCGCACGGAGCGCAGCTTGGCCAGCTCGATCGCCTCGTCGAGCCCGATGATCGGCCGGCCGGCGAGCTCGTTGTCGGTGGCGAAGACCACCGAGCGGGCTCGTCGGGTGTCGACCCGGTCGAAGCTCGACACGCAGGAGGTGAGTCCGTCACCAATGAGCGAGGTACCGAGACCGTTGAACGTCCCTGCGAAGAAGTAGTCGACCTCGGGGTCGCCCGCGAGGGCACGCAGGGCGATGTCCAGCTCGTCGTGGATGAAGTCGTAGTCATCGGTGAGGGGAAAGACCGTGGCAGCGGAGGAGTTGAAGATGACCAGGCCGATCCGCTCTCCCTCGAACTGGGTGACGAGCGTCATGAAGGTCCGCACCAGCTCGGCGTCGTAGGCCGCCATCGACCCCGAGATGTCGAGGCAGAGCACGACGTCGCGGTTGCGGGTCTCCGGCCGCTCGATCGTCACGTCAACCGGCCGGGCCGCGCCGATGAGGGCGGCGCCCCCGAGCAAGGTCGCACTGCCCGCGAGCACGAGCATCCGGATCCGGTGACGGCGCAGCGCTCGCCGGTACTCCGGAAGGCGGGTCAGGAGCGATGTGTTGGCGACCGGCTCGGCGGAGGCGTGGGACCGTGCTGACACCAGGCGGTAGACCACGAGGGCACCGATGATCGCGATGGCGGCCCCGACGCCCACGAGGGTGGGATACCTCAGCTCCATCGGGCCACCACCTCCTTGGCGACCAGGGCGGCACCAGCCACGGTCTCGGTCGCCCGTGGTGCGAACTCACCCGGGTACAGGGCGCCGACGACGCGGGACACCGGGCTGAGGCGTGCGCCCGAGCTGGTCAGGTCGGTCAGCGTCATCGTCGGGGCATGGATGCCGGAGACCTCCTGCACGAAGTGGCGGACGAGGACGCTCACCTGCTGGTGGGCGCGTCGTTGGGTGATGACTCCTCCCTCGGCCTGCGCCACGACCAGATCGATCTGGCGCGCGTAGTCGGCCCGGAGCCTGGTGAGCCGGTCGGGAGTGATCCTGGGTGGGATGGTGATGGGCCGGGAGCGCGTCGACCACCAGACCCAGACGTACCAGGCAAGGACCACGGCAAGGAGCGCGACGCCGATCCAGAACCAGCGACCGGAGTAGGCGTCGGGCGCATAGAAGCCGGGTGGCGGGGAGTCAGCCGCTGGCACGGCGCTGTCTCTCCAGCAGGGCGAAGACGGCCGTGAGGACATCGTCGCTGGAACCGACTCGCGTGTGGTTGATCCCGGCCGCATCGAGCATCGTGTTGGTTGCCCGAACGCGTGCGGCGACCGCCTCCGCGTAGGCCGCCTTGACGCGGGCACTCGTCCGCACCAAGGTCGGCAGGGTGTAGTGGTCGGCCACGTCGACGGTCGTGCGGGCCGCATCGACGGACGTCGGGTCGGCGTCCTGGACGGTGATCCACAAGATCTCGTGCTGGACGTGGAGGCGCCGCAGGACGTCGCTGAGACCGGGGTCCAGCTCCACGTCGTCGGCCACGATGAGCAGGAGCAGCCGCCGACGTACGTTGCGCACGATCCACTGCAGCTGCGTCGTCAGGTTGCTCTGCTCGCCGTCCAGGGTCGTCTCGGTGTCGATGGCGCGCAGAAGCCGCTCGAGGTGGGCCTCGTTCCCCCGCATCGGGTGAGCGATCGTGCCGGTCGCGTCGCCTCGGACGAGACCGACGAGGTCTCCGTGCCGCTGGGCGAGGTAGCCCACGAGCCCAGCCGCGACGATGGCCACGCTCTTCTTCGGCTCGCCACCCCCGGCGGCCGCGGCCATGCCGCGCCCCGTGTCGATGACGAGCAGGAGGTTCTGCTTCCGGGTCGCCACGTACCGGCGCACGAGGGGCGAGGTGTGGCGGGCGGTCGCTTTCCAGTCAATGTCGCGAACCTCGTCTCCCGGCACGTAATCACGCAGGTCGTCGTAGTCGAGGCTGCGGCCGTGGAAGACCGACGCGAACTCCCCCTCGAGCAGGTTGCGCGAGCGGCGCCGCGAGTGCACGAAGAGCTTGCTCTTCACCCTGGTGAGCAGCGTCGTCCCCATGACGTGCCCCGCCCTCAGGGCGTGCGAATCCCGCCAACCATGGCGTCGATGACGCGCTCAACCGGCAGATCGTCGGCGACTGCTTCAAAGCCCAGGATGACTCGGTGCCGCAGGACCCGGTGCACGAGCGCCTTGACGTCGTCGGGAACGACGTGGTTCCGCCCGTCGATGAGCGCCCGCGCGCGGGCTGCGCTCGTGAACGCGATGCTCGCCCGGGGGCTGGCGCCGAACTGGACATAGGACGCCAGATCCGGGTCGATGTAGTCGTTGGGGTGCCGCGTGACGTAGCCGATGCCGACGATGTAGTTCACGATCGCCGGGTCGACGTAGACGCGCCCGACCAGGCTCTGGAGGCGCTTGACGTCGGCGATGCCCACGACCGCCTCCGAGTGATGGGTGAAGATGCCGGAGTCGATCCGGCGCAGGACCTCGGCCTCCTCGGCAGGAGACGGGTAGTCGAGGACGTCCTTGAGCATGAAGCGGTCCATCTGAGCCTCGGGCAGCGGATAGGTGCCCTCGTGCTCGATGGGGTTCTGTGTGGCGAGCACGAGGAACGGGTCGGGCAGCGGATAGCTGTGGTCGCCGATCGACGTCTGTCGCTCCTGCATCGCCTCGAGCATGGCCGACTGGGTCTTGGCGCTGCTCCGGTTGATCTCGTCGAGCAGCACGAAGTTGGCGTGGACCGGCCCGAGTTGCGTCTGGAAGGCGCCCGTCTGCTGGTTGTACACCTGCGTGCCAACGATGTCGCTGGGCAGCAGGTCCGGCGTGCACTGGATACGGTGGAAGGTGCCCCCGACGGCGTGAGCGATCGTCTGGGCGGCCGTCGTCTTCGCCAGCCCCGGGACGCTCTCGAGGAGCACGTGGCCACCTGTCAGCAGGGCGATCATCAGCGTCTCCTGCAGCCGGGACTGCCCGACCACCCTGGCGGTGAACGCCGACGAGATCCTGCCGATGGCGGCCGCCGCCCATTCCAGCTCAGCCGGCTCGAGGTAGCGCATGGGCGCGGGAGCTGCGGAGGTGCCGAACCCGGCACGATGGTTGCCGGCCGCGTTGTTCCCACCGGGCATCGATCCGGGGACGGGATGCGGCGCGCCGGGCGGGGCCGCCGCACGTGGGGTGCGGCGCGCCTGATCCGTGCTCCCGGTGCTCCCGTGATCCTCCACCATGGTCCCCTTCTCGATGTCGGCTCACTCCCAACCACCGTCATCGTAGGCACGGCGCAAGTCACACCGCGCGCGGTTCGCCATCCTGCGGACAGCGCTACGTCAACTCCGCAACCGACGAGACCCGGGCCATGGGCGGCCTCAGGCGTCGATGCGCTCCCGGTCGACCTCGGCCGCCGACCCGATGATGAAGTCCTTGCGGGGGGCCACCTCGTTGCCCATGAGCAGCTCGAAGGTCCGTTCGGCAGCCTCGAGGTCACGCATGGTGACCCGACGGAGGGTGCGATGACGCGGGTCCATCGTCGTGTCGGCCAGCTGGTCCGCATTCATCTCGCCCAGGCCCTTGTACCGCTGCATCGGCTGCTTGACCTTCTTGCCGCCCTTCTCCAACCGGGCCACGGTGCGACGCATCTCCGTCTCGTTGTAGGTGTAGATGAGCTCGTTCTTCTTCGAGCCGTTGTTGATCACCTCGATCCGGTGCAGCGGCGGCATGGCCGCGTAGACGCGCCCCGCCTCGACGAGTGGCCGCATGTAGCGGAAGAAGAGCGTCAGCAGCAGGGTGCGGATGTGGGCGCCGTCGACGTCCGCGTCCGTCATGATGATGACCTTGCCGTAGCGGGCGGAGTCGAGGTCGAAGCTGCGCCCCGAGCCGGCCCCGATCACCTGGATGATCGAGGCGCACTCGGCGTTCTTGAGCATGTCGGAGACGGATGCCTTCTGGACGTTGAGGATCTTGCCGCGGATCGGCAGCAGCGCCTGGAACTCGGAGCTGCGCGCCTCCTTGGCCGTCCCCATCGCGGAGTCGCCTTCGACGATGAACAGCTCGGAGCGATCGACGTCGGTCGTGCGGCAGTCCCGGAGCTTGGTCGGCAACGTGGAGCTCTCCAAGGCGTTCTTGCGACGCTGCGTCTCCTTGTGCAGGCGCGCGCTGATGCGCGACTTCATCTCGGAGACGACCTTCTCGAGCAACAACGCCGACTGTGCCTTGTCACCCCGCTTGGTCGAGGTCAGGCGCGCGGTCAGCTCGGTCTCGACGACGCGGGCGACGATGGCCCGGACCGCGTTGGTCCCGAGGACCTCCTTGGTCTGCCCCTCGAACTGCGGCTCCGCGAGCCGCACGGTCACCACAGCGGTCATGCCGGCCAGCACGTCGTCCTTTTCCGGCTTGTCGTTGCCGACCTTGAGCCGTCGCCCGTTGAGCTCGAGCTGTCGCCGGAAGACCTTCAGCAGCGCCTGCTCGAAGCCCGCCACGTGCGTGCCGCCCTTGGGCGTCGTGATGATGTTGACGAAGGACTGCATCCGCACGTCGTAGCCCTGGCCCCAGCGCAGCGCAATATCAACGACACACTCGCGCTCGAGCTCGGTGGGGGTCATGTGCCCCTCGTTGTCGAGAATGGGCACGGTCTCCTTGAAGGTGCCGGCACCCTCGAGTCGCCATACGTCGGTGATGGCCGCGTCCGGGGCAAGGAACTCGACGAACTCGGCGATGCCCCCGTCGTGGTGGAACACCTCCTCGACCGGCCCCTCCGCTGCCGGCGTCCCCGGGAGACCGCGCTCGTCCCGGATGACGAGCCGCAGGCCGGGGACGAGGAACGACGTCTGGCGGGCCCGCGCGACGAGCGCGTCATAGTCGAGCACGGCGCCCTTGAGGAAGATGTGCGGATCGGGCCAGAAGCGGACCCTGGAGCCGGTCACGCCGCGCTTGGCCTTGCCGATGACGGGTAGCGTGCTGCGCTTCTCGTACGGAGCGAACCCGGCCTCAGGCGAGGAGGTCGGTCCCGCATCGGTGAACACCCCCGGCTCGCCCCGCCGGAAGCTCATGCCGTAGGTCCTGCCGCCCCGGTCGACCTCGACGTCGAGGCGCGCGGACAGCGCGTTGACGACCGAGGCACCAACGCCGTGGAGTCCCCCGGTTGCGGCATAGGACGTGCCGCCGAACTTGCCGCCGGCGTGCAGCTTGGTGAAGACCAGCTCGACCCCCGACAGGCCGGTCCGCGGCTCGGTGTCGACCGGGATGCCGCGGCCGTTGTCGCGGACCTCGATGGATCCGTCCTTGGCGAGGATCACCTCGATGTGGTCACAGACACCGGCGAGTGCCTCATCGACCGCGTTGTCGATGATCTCCCAGAGGCAGTGCATGAGGCCCCGCTGGTCGGTGGAGCCGACGTACATGCCGGGCCGCTTTCGCACGGCCTCGAGTCCCTCGAGGACCTGCAGGTGGCGCGCGGTGTAGTCACCGTTGCCGTTCGGGGCGGGGCGGGAGGCGGAGGCCAAGGTGCGTGATCACTCTCTCATCGGTGCGGCGGGCCGGTCGTCATGGTCGGCACCGGAAGCCTAACGACCCGAGCCGACGTTGCTGAGCAGGCTCGCGGCGGGGGCCCCGAGTGGGTAGAGGTCACGTAACGATCCGGGCATGGCGCAGGTGATGGGCGCCCGGCCTCCCGCTCGGGAAGGAATCGGCATGGTTCACTGTTGGAACAGCCAGGCGCACGACAGAAGGGTGATGGAGCCCGGCAGGGCAACGGAATTCTTTGGTCGGGCGTCTTGGTTTATGACAGGGTTCAGTCTCGGCTGAATCCCAAGGGTGGAGAGAAGGCGAGCATGATGACCACAGCACTGGCAACCGAACTGACCGCGTCCGACCGGTGCGACCGTTGCGGGGCCCAGGCATACATTCGTGCCCGTCTCGTCTCCGGCGGGGAGCTGCTCTTCTGCGCCCACCACGGCCGTCAGCACCTCCCGGCTCTCATGGGCAAGGCCATCGACATCCATGACGAGAGCGATCGCCTCCACGACACGTCGACCACGGCGGACGAGCGCTGATCGGGACGACGCGACCTGAGTTGGCGCTCCTTGGCGTGATGTGGATCACCTGACCACGTGATCACGGCCACGAACGTTCTGGTCCTTCTCGCCATGCTGGTGGGCACGGTGGGAATCGTGCTTCCCGTCCTGCCCGGTTTGTTCGTCGTCTGGGCGGCAACGCTCCTCTGGGCGGTCGAGATGCACTCGACCGCGGGGTGGACCGTCTTCTGGATCGCCACCGCCATCTACGTGGTGGGCCTCGTGACCCAGTACCTCGTCCCCGCCCGACGGATGCGGGCGACGGGCGTAGACACCAGAATCATCGCCCTGGCGCTGGTCGCGGCCGTCATGGGCCTGTTCGTCATCCCGTTGCTCGGGGCGCCGATCGCGTTCGTCGGCGCCGTCTACGTCATGGAGCGGTTGAAGCGTGGGACCCACGAGCGTGCCTGGGCCGCGACGCGGCAAGCGGTGCGTGCGGTCATGCTGAGCATGGGGATCGAGTTGCTGACGGCGCTGCTCATCATCGTGACGTGGGTCGTGGGCGTCTTCGTGACGAGGCCGTAGTCCCCCGTTGGTCATGCCGAGGGAAAGCCGTCATTCATGCCGTATGCCGCTGCGCCGGATCCGCGGCGGCGGTGCCCTACCACTGGTCGTGGCGTCGCTTGTCCCAGCGCTCCTCGAGCCGATCCATGAAGGTGCCGGACTTGCCGCCCGAAGCACGTCCCTTGGCGCCCTTGCGGGGGGTGGCTACACCGTCCGGACCGACCGAGCCGAGCGCCGGCTTGGCCGGAGTGATGGCCCAGACAATGCCGGCGACCATGGCCGCAAACCCGACCGCACCGAGCCAGATGCTCGAGCTCATCGCCGCGAAGACGATCAGGGCCAGGCCGACGATTCCCGCGGCGACGCCAACGACGATGCGTCCTCGACCCAGTCCGCGCGACTTCGTCTTCTCGATCCGCGATGCGAATCGCGGGTCCTCGGCGTAGAGGGCCTCCTCCATCTGGTGGAGGAGTGCCTCCTCGTGATCCGAGAGTGCCACCTGGCACCTCCCTGTCCTGCGGTGTTGTCGACTCCACCCGGTTACGACTAGTTGTCGTAGCGGGTTCTCCTCTTCAGGATAGGTCCCGCGGCGCGTCCTGTGAACTGGTAGGCCCGTACCCAGCGTGCCGATCCGGTATCAGGCTCGCTGGGCGCACGGCCCCAGCGCCGAAACGGGCACTGGCACGGTCCACCGCCCGGTCGGCCTCGCGCCACCCGTGCTCCGGCTCGTCCAATGTTGACTGGATCGGTGCGGCCGTGGCCGGGACGAGGCCCTCGAGCCTGACACCCACGAGCCGGATGCGGGCTCGCTGCAGTCCGAGCCGATCGAACAGCTCCCGGGCAGTGGCGAAGATCTCACGAGAGACGTCCGTGTGATGGCGCAGGGTCTTGGCCCTCGTGATGGTCGTGAAGTCCGAGAACCGGACCTTGATGGAGATGGTCCGACCGGCCATCCCCGCCGACCTGGCCCGCGCAGCGGTCCGGTCGGCGAGGCGGAGCAGCTCGCGGTGGATGCGGACGGGGTCGTCTATGTCGTGCGCGAACGTCTCGTCTGCCCCGATCGACTTCTCGCGTCGCTCCGGGACGACGGCCCGCGGATCCCGGCCCCAGGCCAGGTCGTGCAGATTGCGCCCGGCGACGTCACCGAGGGCGCGCTGGAGGGTCTCGAGAGGGGTGTGCGCCAGATCCGCCACCGTCCGCAACCCGAGGCGGTGCAGGTGCTCCTCCGTCTTGTCGCCGACACCCCAGATGGCGCCGACGGGCAGCTGGTGCAGGAACGAGACGGTCTCGTCTCGCGGGACCACGATGAGCCCGTCCGGCTTGGCGACGGCGGAGGCGAGCTTGGCCACGAACTTCGTCGAGGCGACACCGACGGAGCACGTGATGCCCTGCTCGTCGGCGATCGTGTCCCGCAACTGCTCGGCGATCCGGGTCGGTGGGCCGAGGCGGCGTACGGCGCCCGACACGTCGAGGAAGGCCTCGTCCAGGGACAGCGGCTCGACGTGCTCCGTGACTGCGGCGAAGGTGGCCATGACTGCGTCGGAGATCGCTGCGTAGCGCCGATGGTCCGGCGCGATGACGATCGCCTGCGGGCAGAGCCGACGGGCCCGGGCCATGGGCATGGCCGAGGCGACCCCGAAGGCCCGCGCCTCGTAGGTCGCGGAGAGCACGACCGATCGACCGCCGGCACCGCCGATGATGACCGGTTTGCCGCGTAGGTCCGGTCGGGAGATGAGAGATGCGGATGCGTAGAAGGCGTCCATGTCGACGTGGAGGATCGTGCAGCCGGTGTCGTCAGGCGGCCCCTCCTCGGTGCGCGAGGGCGCGGTGAACTGGCGTCGACTCATCTGGCCTCCCTCACCTGACCCGCCACCTCACGGCCGATCCGGCGGGCGAGGTCAGTCGCGGCGGGCGACGAGGTGCAGGCCATTTCCGAGCGTGCGCAGGAACTCACGTCCCGGCGCGGCCACGAGGAGCTCGTCGAGCTCGGCCAGCGCGGCCCGGTCGGCGTCGGAGTCGACAAGGGATGCGGGGACAAGGTGCCCCAGGATGTTGGTCGCCCGGACCTGGGCCACGGTGAGACCGGCGCCGGTGAGCAGCTCCTCGACCAGGTCGAGGTCGAAGCGCCTCGGCAACGGATCGGTGCGGCCCCATCGCCCGTCGGCATCGGTGAGCGCGGCCCGCGCCTGGCCGAACTCGCCGGCGATGGCCTTGGCGAAGACGACCGCGAGGCGCCCCGCCACGAGCAGCGAGAGGGTGCCGCCGGGGCGCAGCGCCTCCGAGATGGCGCGGAGTGTGGCGGCGGGGTCGTCGACGAACTCGAGGACGCCGTGGCAGCAGACGAGGTCGAACCGGTGCTCTGCGAGCACGCTGGCGAGGGAGTCGCCGTCACCTTGGATCGAGGTGAGGTTGTCGTGGACACCGGCCTCACGGGCCCGTCGCGCGAGGGCCGCGAGCGCGTCCGGGCTTGGATCGACGACGGTGACGCGGTGGCCCTCCTCGGCAAGCGGGACGGCGACGCCTCCGGTGCCACCACCGAGGTCGAGCACGTCGAGCTGGCGGCCGATGATGCGAGCCTCCTCGTCCGCGTGGGTCCGCACCGAGGAGACCACGGCGGACGGACGGGTCCCGGCGCGGCGCTGCGGATGCTGCTCGTCTGGCACGACGTCCTCCGGGTCAGGCGGCACGGTTCTGGCACGTTCACCCTAGTGCCCTGCGCTTCCCGGACTCGCGTGCCACAGCTTGCGCGGTGGTCCTTTCGGCACGTCCGAGGGCACGAGCCCAGAGGCGCTCGCGGCGCTCCGGGAGTCTCGGACGTCGGCCCCGGCGGGACGGATGTCGGCGTAGGGGGACTGCTTGAAACCGGAGGCGTGGACGAGCACGCGACGCCCGGCGGGTGTCTCGCCGACCCCGAGGGGACGGGCCGGACCGTCGACGTCCTGGCTGTCGAGCGCGCCCGCTCGTTCCCAGGCGACCCGGTCAGCCGCCTCGATGGCGTCACGGACGGCGGCGATCCCTCCTGCGGTCCAGGCGTCCTGCAGGGCGCTCAGCTCCCAGGCACCGGTTGCCCGGATCGACAGGCCCTTGGGGCCGGTGCGTCGCACGATGCCGCGGCACAGGAGCAGCCACGAGTGGAAGACCGTCGAGGCGTAGGGCCCTTGCACGTCCTCGAAGAAGGTGAGGTCAACCGGACCGGTCGCATCGTCGAGGGTGAGGAAGACGACGCGGTGGCCGGAGCGGATCGGTGGGGTCTGGGTCGCGACCTTGACCCCCGCGACCCAGACCTCGCGGCCGCTCCGACCGGACAGCAGCCCGTCCGCCCGGGTCACCCCCAGCGCGTCGAGCATCGGGACGTAGAAGTCGACGATGTGACCGCTGGCATCGAGGCCGAGCACCTCGAGCTCCGCGCGCACCCGCTCCGGGCCGGTCATCTCCGGCAGGCCGCTCGTTGCGGTGAGCCGGGGCGTGTCCCCGAGGTCGAGCGCCAGCTGGACCGGCACGTGGGACGGCACGGCGGCCGGGCCTTGGGACTGCGCCGCGGCCAGCGCCCGGATGTCGCCTGACTCGGACACCGAGGAGATCCGTCCACGGTTGGACCCTCCGTTGGACCCTCTGTTGGACCCTCCGTGGGTTGCAGTGCGAACGCCCTGCGCGGTGGGGCTGCGGCGCGCCGCGGCACGGGCCGCGCCTTTCGTCGACCGGCGCTGGGACGCGGACCAGCGGTCGAGCTCGGCGACGTGCAGGAGCAGGTCCCGCCGGGTCACCCGGCCGCGGCGTCCCAACCCGCTGCGGAACCCGGCCACACCACGCCGGCCTGATTTGCCCGTGCCTGATCCGCCCGCGCTGGTCCGGCCCATGACGGGTCCGCCCGTGACGATGTCGTGGATCGAGTCGAAGGCACCGGCCAGGACGAGACGCTCCGCCACCGGCCGGGACACGTGGGCGCGTTGCCAGAAGTCGGAGAGGCTGGCGTAGGGCTGGCCGGCGACGATGCTCGCGACCTCGAGGTCGGTGATGCCGTGCACGTCGGCCAGCGCGAGCCGGATCGCCTCGCCGCCGTCCTCGGTGCGCTCGAAGCGGTACTCCCCCGTCGAGACGTTGACGTCGAGCCCGAGGACCGTGATGTCGAAGGCCCGAGCGTCGTCGAGGATGAGCCGCTTGGGATACATGCCCGGGTCATGAGTGAGGACCCCGGCGAGGAAGGCGGCCGGATGGTGGGTCTTGAGCCACGCAGACTGGTACGTCGGCAGGGCGAAGGCAGCGGCGTGCGCCTTGCAGAAGCCGAACGACGCGAAGGCCTTGAGGACGTCCCAGATCCGGTCGACGTCAGCCGGGTCGTAGCCCCGGGCCAGGGCCGCAGGTCGCCACCACTTCTCGACCTCGTCCTGTCCCGCCGGTGACCCCAGCGCCCGGCGGACCTCGTCGGCCTCGGCGAGGGTCACCCCGGTCGTCTCGGCGACGAGCTCCAGGACCTGCTCGTGGAAGACGACGACCCCCTCCGTCTCCTGGAGCGCGGGCACGAGCGACGGGTGGAGGTACAAGGGCTCCTTCCAGCCCTGCCTCGCGTTGAGGAAGGGGATGATCATGTCGCTCTTGACCGGCCCCGGCCGGAAGAGGGAGATGTCGATGATGATGTCCTCGAAGGTCTGCGGCCCGAACTTGCCGATGAGCTCGCGCTGACCCGGGCTCTCGATCTGGAAGCAGCCGAGGGTCCGGGTCGACCGGATCAGCTCGAAGGTCGGCTCGTCGTCGAAGGGGACCTGGGTCTCGTCGTCGAGGTCGATCCCGGCCCCATCGACTCGTTCCACCTCGGCCACCGCGTGGGCCATCGCGGACTGCATCCGGATGCCGAGCACGTCGAGCTTGAGCAGTCCCATCGCCTCGACGTCGTCCTTGTCGAACTGGCTCATCGGGAAGCCGAGCCAGCTCGCCTCGACCGGGGTCCGATCGAGCAGCCCCGAGTCGGACAGGATGATCCCGCACGGGTGCAGGGCGATGTGGCGCGGCAGGCCGTCGAGCCGCTCGACGATGTCGTACATCAGCTGGAGCCGCGGCACGTCCAGCCCGCTCGCGCGCAGCTCGGGCAGCTCGGCGAGGGCGTTGCGGACGTTGCGGGCGGCGATGTGCGGGAACGCCTTCGCCATCGCGTCGATCTCCTGTGGCGGCAGGCCGAGGGCCGCACCGGCGTCGCGGATCGCGTGACGCACGCGATAGGTGTCCATCATCGACACGCACGTGACCCGTTCGCCACCGAAGTGGCCGAGGATCCGCTCGTAGATCTCGGTGCGGCGCGCGGACTCGACGTCGATGTCGATGTCGGGCAGCTCGGCCCGCAACGGTGAGCAGAAGCGCTCCATGAGCAGGCCGTGACGCATCGGGTCGACCCCGGAGATACCGAGCAGGTAGTTGACCACCGAGCCGGCCCCTGACCCGCGCGCCGCGACCCGGACCCTCATCTCCCGAATGAGATCGCAGACCTGCGCCACGGTGAGGAAGTACGTCGCATAGCCGAGTGTCTCGATGACGTCCAGCTCGTCCTCGAGCCGCTCGCTGACGGCCGCGAGCTGCGCGCCCGTGTGGTCGGGATAGCAGGTCGCGATCGACTCGCGGCACCGCCGTGCGAGGACGGCCTGCGGACTGATGCCCTCACGGATGCCGAGCACGTCGGGCTCGGGCAGATGGACCGAGCCGACCCCGAGGTCGGCGCGGGGCTCCTGGATGCACGCGGTCGCGATCGTCGTCGTCCGCGCGATGAGCTCGGCAGCCCGCTGCCGGGCCAGCGCACCCCCGCCGACGAGGCCGGGGCCGGAGACCTGGACGACATCACGCGCCAGTGCGTGCATGACGGGAGTGGGCGAGAGGTGCCCCGCCGTCGTCACCCGGTCGAGGTGGCGCGCGTCGAGGGCGACGAGGCGGCGGGCCGCGTCGAGGACATCGACGATGGCGGCATCCTGGGGATCGGCGTGCCGGACCGCTGCGGTGATCACCGTCGGCACTCCGAGCTCCGCGGCCAGCGCGAGCATCCGACCGGCCTGTCCGAGGCTGCCGGGCAGGTGCTCGGGACCACCGTGGCAGACGATCTCGACGACGAGCCCGTCCCTCGGCAGCAGCTCGCGCCACCGCTCGAGAGTGGCCCGGGCGAGGGACTGCTTCCGGGCGAGCACTGCACGGCCGACGTCCGAGTCCGGGCCGAGGAGCACGACCAGCCGGGACGGCTCGGCATCTCGAGTGGCCCCGGTGTCCGCAGCCGTTCCTGCCCGCACCGGACCGGCAGCGCCGGCAACCCCGGCAGCCCGGGAGTGCTCGGCGAGCAGGCGTGCGGTGACCACCGGGTTGCCGCGTTCGCCGCTCAGGTGGGTGTCCGTGACGAGACGGCAGAGCGCGGCCCATCCGGCGCCCGGGGCCAGGCCGGTGCGGCTCCCTCGGGCCAGGACGGTCACCCTGGGCAGACGCGGGTCGACGAGGGCGCCACCTCGCACCGGGGTTCGCCCGCGTGCGGCGCCGCGAGCTCCTCCGCCCTGCGCTCCGGGATAGCGACGCGGCTCGATCGGGTCCGGGCCGAGGGCAAGGTCGACCCCGAGGATCGGGCCGACTCCCCGCTCCATGCAGGCGGTGACGAACTTGACCGCGCCGTAGAGCCCGTCGCGGTCGGTGAGGGCAAGCGCGGGCTGACCGAAGGCGACGGCCCGCTCGACGAGCTGCTCCGGCTTGGCCGTGCCGTATCGCATCGAGTAGCCCGATGCGACGTGCAGGTGGACGAAGCTGTCGGTCATCGGACCGGTGGCGCCCCGCGGAGCGGCGTGGTCAGCTCGGGCAGCGGCACGGTGATCGGGACCCCGAGGATGCCCTGGACGATCTCGAGGAACATCTCCGCCTGACGGAGCAGGTCATCCGCCTCGCGGGCCGGGATCCATCCACCCCGGTCGATGATCGACCGGTGGGCGGAGCAGGCGGCGAAGAAGGCCGCCCACTCCGCCAGCTCGGGGGCGATTCCGGGCAGGACCTGCCAGACGCTCCGTGGCCGGGATCGCGGAGACGGGGTGGTGCGGGCTGCCACGAGAGCGGCCGCAGCACGCAGCGCCCCCAGGTGAGCATCCCGGTAGCGCTCTGAGGCATCCGCGGTGCGGCACGCCTCCTCGAGAGTGGCCCTGGACCGGGCGAGGAGATCGAGCACCGCGGCGGGCGCCGGCGGCCGGGGGAACGCGGTCGCACTGGATGCGAGAGTCATCGTGGAGCTCCTTGCCTGTCGTGTCGTCAGTCGGCGACCCGGACGAGCGACCACCGGTCACCCTGGGCCGACTCGTCGTGGGCCAGGTCGTAGACCCCGGGCGCGAACGACCAGCCCGGGCTCGCCTCGACGCGCCAGATCTGCTGCTCGCTCGCCGCTGCGGCGATCGAGCTCCCCGGCACGACGTCCGCCTCCTCGGCGTCGAGCGCGTCCCGCCACCAGGCGCG
Source organism: Intrasporangium sp. (assembly GCF_036566125.1). Classification (GTDB taxonomy): domain Bacteria; phylum Actinomycetota; class Actinomycetes; order Actinomycetales; family Dermatophilaceae; genus Intrasporangium. The sequence goes on along the minus strand of NZ_DATCWX010000196.1, from coordinate 5,909 downwards.
CCGCTCGCGCCACTGCGAGAGGACGTCACGCACGACGTAGAGTCGGCCGCGCCAGATGAAGGCCTCCGGACGCTCCGGCTCCCCCACGCGGACCTCGACTGGATCACTGAACCTGCGCACCACGACACGTCTCCTTTCGGGACACACGCCGAGGCGGGGGAACACGACCCGGGACGATCCGCTGCTCCACCGCGGACGCCCCGAACACCCGGCCGACGACTGATCTGTTTACCATCACTTCTCGAACATCTGTTCGATGAACCAAGCCTAGCCCCGGCCACCGACAGCCTGTCAAGGCAGCCAGCGAGCCCCGGTCACCGGCCCCTCGTCACCGCCTCTCGCTACGGTGACACCCATGACCGACACGCACCGACCGGCGCTGCTCGACCATCCCTCGGTGGCCCGGGTGCGGGCGGCGCTCTCACCCGCGGGAGTGACCGCGGAGGTCGTCGTCCTCGACGATGCCGCACGCACCGCCGCCCAGGCCGCTACCGCTCTCGGCACGCCCGTGGCGTCGATCGCCAACTCGCTCGTCTTCGTCGCGACGACGACGGACGGCACGCAGGTCCCCCTCCTCGTCCTCGCATCTGGCGGACACCGCGTGGACACCGACCACGTGGCCGAGGTGGCCGGCTACGCGAGCATCGGCAAGGCGGACGCCGAGTTCGTCCGCTCTACAACGGGATTCGCCATCGGCGGCGTCGCCCCGGTCGGCCACGCCTCCGCGGTGACGACGCTCGTCGACGCATCGCTCGCCGACCACGAGACCGTCTGGGCCGCAGCCGGGCACCCTCACACCGTCTTCCCGACGACGCACGACGAGCTCGTCCGGATCACCGGCGGTCGCTCCGTCACCGTGCGCCCACCTGCCTGAGAGCCCAGCCACCCGACCAGGATTCGGCGCGCACGCGAGCGAGCTGAGCGGCATACTGCATCAATCGGACAAACTGAGTATTCGTGCTCACGCCACCCCGTCGTGGGTCCCGGCACAGTGGCAGCGCGGGCTCGGTCCGCGAACGGAGGGTTGCAGGGGTGCTGTCCGCTCGTGGATCGGGCCCTTTGGCGTAGGCCGTCGGCTCAGAGGTTGCCGAAGACCTCGAGCGTCGCGGACGACCGGTTCATGGTGATGAAGTGGATCCCGGGCGCGCCCTCGTCGAGGAGGCGACGCGCAGACTCGGTGGCGATGGCCAGTCCCTCCTCGCGCACGGCGTCGGCGTCGTCGCCATGCCGCTCGAGGCGGTCCGTCACGGCCCTCGGCATCGGCTGCCCCGCCAGCTCGGCCATGCGAACCACCTGGCGGGCGTTGGTGATCGGCATGAGTCCCGGGATGACCGGCAGCCGTGAGCCGCGCCGTGCGAGCTCGTCGCGCAGGCGCAGGTAGTTGTCCACATCGAAGACCATCTGGGTGATCGCGAACTCCGCGCCCTGCTGCTCCTTGCGGATCAGGGTCGCGACGTCGTCCTCGACGGTGCGCGACTCCGGATGTCCGTCTGGGAAGGCTGCGACACCGACGGTGAAGTCGCCGAGCCCCTTCACGACGCGGACGAGCTCGTCTGCATGGTTGAGGCCCTGAGGATGGGCCACCCAGGGCTGGCCGAGTCCGCCCTGCGGGTCACCGCGGAGCGCGAGGATGTTGCGCACGCCTGCCGCCGCATAGGTGCCCACCACCTGGCGCAGCTCGGCCACCGAGTGCCCCACGCAGGTCAGGTGCGCCATCGGGGTCAGGGAGGTCTCCTGCAGCACCCGCTCGGTGAGCCGGACCGTCCGATCCCGGGTGCTGCCGCCGGCGCCGTACGTGATGGAGACGAAGCTCGGCGACACCTTCTCCAGGCGACGGATCGCCTCCCAGAGCTGCTCGGCCGCAGCGTCGTCCTTGGGTGGGAAGAACTCGAAGCTGAACGTCGGCGTCGGAGCCTCGATCATCGCGACGAGGGAGCGCGTGAAGCGTTCTGCGCGAGTCATCGAGGATGCGGTGCCGTGTGCCATGCCGCCACGATAGATCGGGCTGCCTCCCCGCGTGGGCCCGTGCCACGGATCGGTCATTCGCGCGGTTAGGCTGACGGCGACGTGCGGGACCTCCCGCGCGCCGACCGACGGAGGAGCCTGCGTGACCAGCCCAACCGACCTCGACGCCCTGCGCCGCCGGGTCCAGGAGGCGATCGACGCGCAGATCGCCGCTGCCACGCTGGCCCTGTCCGAGGTCGGCGACGAGATCACCCCGCTCGTGGACGCCGTCTCGCGCCTGTTGACCGGAGGCAAGGGGTTGCGCGCCGGCTTCCTCTACTGGGGTTACCGGGCCGCGGGTGGGGACGACTCCGACGCGCTGGTCCGGCTCGCTGCGAGCATGGAGTTCTTCCAGGGAGCGGCGCTGCTGCACGACGACGTCATGGATCGCAGCGACATGCGGCGCGGGATGCCCTCGGCGCACCGGGCGGTTGCGGAGCTGCACGGCTCGCGCGGCTGGGCCGGCGACCGTGCACGGTTCGGCGAGGGCGCGGCCATCCTCGCCGGGGACCTCTGTCTCACGTGGTGCGACGAGCTGTACTCGACGTGCGGACTGCCCGCCGAGGTGCTGGCCAGGGGCCGGGGCACCTTCGACCTCATGCGCACGCAGCTCATGGGCGGTCAGTTCCTCGACCTCCTCGAGTCGGCCCGCGGATGGGACGGGCTCAACCTGGATTCGCGAATCGCCTCGGCACGCAATGTGATTCGCTACAAGAGCGCGAAGTACACCATCGAGCACCCGTTGCTCATCGGCGCCCGCGTCGGGGGCGCACCGATGTCTGCGCTCGGGCACCTGTCCGACTACGGCCTCGCCCTCGGCGAGGCGTTCCAGCTGCGCGACGACCTGCTCGGTGTCTTCGGGGACCCCGAGGCGACCGGGAAGCCTGCAGGAGACGACCTGCGGGAGGGCAAGCGCACCGTTCTCGTCGCCTTTGCGCTCGACCTGGCCGGGGACGCGGACCGCGCGGCGATCGAGGCACTCCTCGGCCGCGAGGACCTCGATGATGCCGGGATCGCCTGTCTCCGTGGCATCTTCACCGACAGCGGCGCCGTCGACCGGGTCGAGGAGATGATCTTGATGCGCGTCGACGAGGCCCGGGCGGCACTGCGGGAGGTGGACCGGCTGGGAGGTCTGGACACCGGGGCCGTGGCCGTGCTGGCTGACCTCGTGGGTGTGAGCACCGCTCGACAGGCCTGACCGTCTGCCCTGCGGGTGCTGAGCCTCCTTCGATCGAGTGAACAACTTTCGGGCCGAAAGCTGTTCACTCGATTGACCTAGGGAGGTCTGTCGCGGTCAGAAGGCGAGCTCCTGGGCGCGGCGCCTGATCTCCGTCTTGTGTCCAGCCCGAAGCGCGTCGATCGGAGCGCCCTCGACGGGCAGTGTCGGGTCGGGCGTGAACAGCCAGGCGATGATCTCGTCGTCGTCCATCCCGCCGTCCGCGAGCACGGTGAACGTGCCCTTCAGCTCGGGTCTCGGGCCGGACTCCATGAGGAACTTGGACGGGATGCCCACGACGTGACGCTCGCCCACCCGGGAGGAGAGCACCTCACGATCGGCGAGGAACTGACGGATCCGGGACAGCGGCACGCCCAGGCGTTCGGCCGCATCGGGAACCGTGAGCCACTCGCCCACCAGCTCCTCCAGATCGAGCGGCTCCTCGGCCGAGTCCGCGGTGGTGTCGTCAGGGGTCTGCGATGCGGCGCTCTGCTCGGTCACGAAACCGAGTCTGCCACCCCTGCCCGGCCACGCGAATTACATAACTGTCATTTCGTTTGAGATCTCAACGAATGCGATACTGTCACACTGGTCACATCTGAAACATCTGTAACATTGTTCTCTCGAGCCGGTCCCCTCAGTTCTTAGGATGCCATGCTCCCAGTCGACGTCGCCCAACTCTCGCCTCCAGCCCACGTGCTCTTCACCGAGCAGGCCCCGCGCACCTGGCGCACCGTCGTCGTCCGGCCGGGCGACACACTGTGGGACCTGGCGTTGGCCAACGGCACGACACCGGCAGCGATCGTCGCCAAGAACCGGCTTTCCGGCGGGGGCGGGGTGATCCATCCCGGCCAACGACTCCTCGTCCCCGGGGCCAAGACGTCGGCGGGCGGGAAGACGTCCTCGCAACCCGCGCGGGCAGCCAAGCGCCCTGCGAGCGGCCTTGTGCACCTGGTCCGGGCAGGCGAGACCATGACCGGGATCGCGGCACGCTACGGCGTGACCCTCACCAAGCTGCTGGCGGCGAACCGGAAGGCCAACCCGGGGATGATCCACCCCGGCCAGCGCATCTCGGTGCCTGGTGCTCCGGCCCCACGGACGCCCAAGTCGACGGCAAGGCCGGCACCGACGAGCGAGAACACCTTCGCCGGCTACACCTACTCCGACGCGACCGTCCGAGCCGCCCGCAAGAACCGCGAGGCCTTGGCCGCGGCGCAGGTCCCGAGCCGCACCGAGCTGGCGGCGATGATCCGCCGGACCGCTCTGCGGCACGGGGTCGACCCCACGCTCGCCCTCGCCATCGGGTGGCAGGAGTCCGGCTGGAACCAGCGGGCCGTCTCCGTGGCCAACGCCATCGGCACCATGCAGGTCATCCCGTCCTCCGGCGACTGGGCCTCGCAGCTCGCCGGACGTCGGCTCGACCTGCTGGACGCCGAGGACAACGTGACGGCCGGCGTCGTCATCCTGCGCGCTCTCCGGTCCAGCGCCGACTCCGTCGAGGAGGCCGTCGCGGGCTACTACCAGGGCCTGCGGTCGGTCCGGACCAAGGGGATGTTCCCGGACACCAAGAAGTATGTCGCCGCGGTGCAGGCACACATGAGGTGGTTGTGACCTCCCTCGTCCCAGACCGAGCCCACCTCCCGAGCTTCGCCATCCGCTGCCCGTAAACTCTCTGCGTGACGTCCAGCGTGGCGGACGCACTCGTCGGCAGGGTGATCGACGGGCGCTACCGCATCCTCTCGCACCTCGCAGACGGTGGCATGGCCTCCGTCTACGTGGCGATGGATGGACGCCTCGACCGCGAGGTCGCCCTCAAGATCATGCGCCCCGGACTGGCGATCGACGGCGTCTCCGTCGAGCGCTTCCGCAGCGAGGCCCGAGCCGCCGCGCGTCTCAGCCATCCCAACGTCGTCGCCGTCTACGACCAGGGTGAGGACGACGGTGACGTGTTCCTCGCGATGGAGCTCGTGCATGGCAAGACGCTGCGCGAGGTGATCCACGAGGAGGCCCCGTTAACCGCCCGCGAGGCGCTCGCCATCCTCGAGCCGGTCCTCGCGGCGTTGCGGGCGGCCCACACGGCGGGGATCATCCACCGCGACGTCAAGCCCGAGAACGTCATCGTCCGCACCGATGGCGAGATCAAGGTCGCGGACTTCGGCCTGGCCCGCGCGATCAGCACCCAGACAGCCACGAGCCAGACCGGTGTCCTGCTCGGCACGGCCTCCTACCTCTCACCCGAGCAGGTCGAGGGCGGACCCGCCGACCAGCGCAGCGACGTCTACGCGGCGGGTCTGCTCCTCTTCGAGATGTTGACCGGGCGCAAGGCGGTCACCGGTGACACCGCGATCCAGATCGCCTACCGGCACGTCCACCAAGGGGTTCCGCGGCCGTCCTCCATCGTCTCCGCAGTCCCAGCCGACCTCGACACCCTCGTGGCCAGGGCCACCGCACTGAACCCGGACGACCGTTTCCCGTCAGCGGCCGAGTTCCTCGGCACGATGCGATCGGTCCGACGCGCGCTGGCGGAGGGCGAGCTCGACCGGGTCCCCATCACCGCGCCGCTCTTCATCGACGACATCGCGCCGGACGGCCGTGATGATCCTCGCGGCCATTCCGACCTGCGCGACCCAACCGCCCAACCGAGCGCCCCTGGGCCCGGTGACCGCCACACGCCGCCGGTCCTCGAGAC
>NZ_DATCWX010000193.1:0-21093 GCF_036566125.1 Intrasporangium sp. | reverse complement strand
GACGCGCGCGAGCCGCGCTCTCGCTGGCTCGAGCCCGTCGTCCTCGAGGACGAGCGTTTTCGTCTCCGGCCCTGGCGGGAGAGCGATGCCGTCAGGCTCGTGGAGACGGCGAGCGACGCACTCTTCCGGCAGATGCTGCCGCACTCGCCGCTGCCGCGCTCGGTCGAGAACGTGCCTGCCTACCTCGAGCGGGTGCGCCTCTCGGAGGCGAACGGCGGCCGCGTCGCATGGTGTGTCGCGGACCGGGAGACCGACGTCGCTCTGGGCAACGTCGCCCTCTTCGAGTTCGACACCGATGAGCCGGACGGCACCGCACAGGTCGGCTACTGGGCACACCCCGAGGGCCGCGGGCGCGGTGTCATGGCGGCCGCGGTCGACGCGGTCTGCACGTGGTCGATGGGCAGCCAGGACGACGGCGGGCTCGGCCTGCGCCGGCTCTTCCTGCTCACCGCCCAGAGCAACCTCGCCTCCCAGCGCCTCGCCGAGCGGGCCGGATTCGTCCGCGTCGGCACGGAGCGGGCGAGCGCCGAGACGGCCGACGGCGGGTGGGAGGACAACGCCCTCTACGACCGCCTCCGCGACTGACAGCCCCCCGATCGAAAGAACAGCATTCGGGGGCCTTCGCCCCCAAAGCTGTTCTTTCGATTGGGAGGAGCCCCCGAAAGCTGTTCACTCGATCGGAGTGCAGGGGCGTGCGCGACTAGGCTCAGCGGCATACGGCAGTTGTTGTCCGAGCTCAAAGGAGAGTCATGTCGATCGCTCACCGCACCGTCGGCTCCGGCCCGCGCACCGTCTTCCTCACCCACGGGTGGTTCGGCTCGTCCGACGGCTGGGGCACCTTCCCGGACTACCTCGACGGCGACGCCTTCACCTGGGTCTTCACCGACATCCGTGGCTATGGGCAGCGCAAGGACGAGCAGGGCGACCAGTCCCTCGAGGAGTCCGCGGGTGACATCCTCGCCCTGGCCGACGAGTTGGGCGCCGAGCGCTTCTCCGTCGTCGGCCATTCCATGGGTGGGGCCGTGATCCAGAAGGTCCTGGCGATGGCTCCCGACCGTGTCGAGGCCCTCGTCGGGGTGTGCCCGGTCAGCTCGACGCCGTCGGCCTTCGACGAGGCTGGGCGCGAGCTCTTCTGGGGCGCCCCGGAGGACCGCGACAAGCGGTACGCCATCATCGACTTCACGACGGGTAACCGGAACACTCCCGGCTTCGTCAACGCGGTCACCGACTGGTCGTTGGAGCACTCCACCAAGGAGGCCTTCACCAAGGTCCTCGACGCGTGGGCGAAGCCCGACTTCGCCGAGGACGTCAAGGGCAAGGAGCTGCCCGTTCTGGTCCTGGTCGGCGAGCACGACCCGGCGCTCGGCAAGGAGACCTGCGAGCAGACGTGGATGCAGCTCTTCCCCAAGGTCCGGCTCGAGGTGGTCGCCAACGCGGGCCACTACCCGATGTTCGAGGCGCCGGTGAACCTCGCCACCCGCATCAACAACTTCCTCAAGGAGGCCGGCAACTGACCACGCCTGGCACGGTCGAGGCCACTCGGCTGCTGCACGACCCGTCGACCTACGTCGACGGGGTGCCGTATGACGTGCTGGCCGAGCTGCGGCGGGAGCATGGCGTGGTGCGCATCGACGAGCCCGAGCAGCTCGGCTGGCCGGAGGGACCGGGCTACTGGCTCCTCCTTCGGCACGCGGACGTGGTGCGGGTCCTGCGCGACCCGAAGGCGTTCTCCTCGTGGGTGGGCGGCACCCAGATCAGGGATCCGGCCACGCCGGCGGACCTCGCCTACGTGCGGCGGATGATGCTCAACATGGACCCACCAGAGCATTCGCGGCTGCGGCGGATGCTGGCCAGGTCCTTCACCCCGAGGGCGATCGGACGCCTTGAGTCTCAGATCGCAGGTCATGCCAAGGGGGTCGTCGACCGGATGCTCGCCGGGCCGCGCGAGTGCGACTTCGCCAAGGACGTGTCTGCCGACCTGCCGCTGCTCGCGCTCGCGGACATCCTCGGCGTGCCGTCGGAGGACCGGTGGCTGATGTTCGACTGGTCCAACCGCGTGATCGGTTGGCAGGACCCCGACTACGCCTCGAGCGCGGCCTTCACCGGGGAGGGCGGGTCGGATCTCGCGGCGGCGGCCTTGGGGGCACGGCCCTCACCTGGACCGGACGGTCGGATGCCAGACCCGCGCAGCCGCTCGGGCATGCCCGACCTCTACCGGTATGCCGCTGGGCTCGGTGAGCGCAAACGTGCCGATCCGGGCGACGACGTCATGTCGATCCTCATGGCCCAGCGCGACGATGCGGCCGGCGGGGACGGGCACGTGTCCATCGAGGAGTTCGAGAACCTGTTCTGGCTCTTCGCCGTGGCCGGCAACGAGACGCTCCGCAACGGCCTCCCCGGCGCGATGATCGCGTTGCTCGAGAACCCCGTTGCACAACGGGCACTCCGGGCGGATCCGACGCGAATCGGCGGTGTGGTGGACGAGCTGTTGCGTTGGTGGACGCCCGTCATGACATTCCGGCGCACGGCGACGGTGGATGTCGATGTGGCGGGCCAGCGCATCGCGGCGGGCGAGAAGGTGGTCGTGTCCTTCGCGTCCGCGAACCGTGACGAGTCGGTGTTCGCCGACCCTGACCGTTTCGACGTGGACCGCAACGCCAAGGCGCATCTCGCCTTCGGGCACGGTCCGCACTTCTGCCTCGGGGCTCATCTGGCGCGCGTGCAGATGACCGCGCTGTTCACCGAGGTGCTCGGCAGGACGTCGTCGATCGAGGCTGCGGGGGAGCCGGCCTACCTGCGGTCCAACTTCCAGCGCGGGGTGAAGCGGCTACCGATCCGCTGGACCGCCTGACCCGGGTTTCAGCGCCCAGCCCATGCGACAACTCGCACCCTGCTCCGGCAAGCGGAGCAGGATGCGAGTCTGGTCATCCAAAGGGCCCGACGAGCGCGCTCGATCGCTCGTCAGCGGCTGGCCGCCCGGCGATCGTCCGATGTCGAACGGACTGCGCTCCGGTCCATCTCGACCGGCGCAGGGGCGCTCGCCTCGGTGCTCGCCTTGATCGCCTTGGTCTCGTCGATGCTGGCTCGCAGCAGCGAGACGAGCTCTGCGGAGGGGTCATCGACGCAGGCGCGGGCGACGCCGTTGACGGCCAGCGAGACGACCTTGGCCGCGGCGTCGGCGCGCAGGTCCCGGGTCCCGACGCGGCGCACGAAGTCCCGGGCCCACTTCTCGGCGCCCGGCACGTGGGCGAGCGCGACCTTGGCCTCGTCACTGAGCACGTTGGCGTCGCGGCCCTCGATGTCGTTGAGGTGACGCTCGGCGCCCATGACGGCCAGCGCCATGACGTTCTGCCGCTCAGCCGATGCGATCGGCAGGGCGACGAGAGCGGCGCGGCGCATGAGGGTCGGCGCGACCCGTCGGTCGTCCGGGTTCAGCCCGACGACCTCGGGGATCATCATGGCCAGCTCCTGACGGCGGACGTCGCCGAGGGCGTCGTTGACGCACCGGGCCAGTGAGGCGAGGACGGGATGGGTGCACTTGGGGTGGTCACTCCACCGCTCGCCGGCCAGGTAGGAGGCCATCTCCATGAAACAGGCGCCCTTGCGAGGGTTGCGATGACGTCCGCGGGAGAGGACCGGCACGCCGTCCGGGATGACGTCGAGCGGCTGGGATGTCTTGGTTGCGGATCGACCGAACATGTTTGCTCCCTGTGTGCGGTGCGCTGACCTCTACCCAATATGCGCGCACTGACCCCTGCCTGACCAGCCCTTCGGCACATTCGGCTCCGCAGCGTTCCCTACCGACGCTGCCGCACCCTGCTGGGCGCCGGGGCGTCAGTCGCCCTCCGGCGGCGCCAGCCGCTTCAGCAACGGGCCGACGATGTCCATCGGGAGCGGGAACACCACGGTGGAGTTCTGGTCGGCGCCGAGCTCCAGCAGGGTCTGCAGATAGCGCAGCTGGAGCGACGCCGGGCTCTGCGAGAGCATGTCGGCCGCCTGCTTCAGCTCGCCCGAGGCCTGCAGCTCGCCCCGGGCGTTGATGACCTTGGCCCGGCGCTCGCGCTCCGCCTCCGCCTCCCGGGCCATGGCGCGCTGCATCTGCTCGGGGATCTCCACATCCTTGATCTCGACGACGGACACGTCGACGCCCCAGGGCTTGGTCTGCAGCTCGATGATCTCGCGCAGGTCGTGGTTGAGGTCCTCGCGGTGGGCCAGGAGCGTGTCGAGGTCGGCCCGGCCGACGACCGACCGCAGCGTCGTCTGGGCGATCTGCGAGGTCGCGACGGCATAGTTCTCGACCTGCATGACCGCCGCTTCCGGGTCCACCACGTTGAACAGGACGACGGCGTTGACCCGCGCCGGCACGTTGTCCTTGGTGATGACATCCTGGGGCGGGATCGTCAGCGTGACGACACGCAGGTCGACCCGCTCGAGCCGGTAGAGCCCGGGGGGCAGCAGGTGCAGCCCCGGCAGGTAGATCGGCATCAGCTTGCCGAGCCGGAACACGACGCCCCGCTCGAACTGGGGGATGATCCGGACCGACGTCGCCACGATGGCGGCGCCGACGATGAGGACTGCTAGGACAGGGGCGATCCAGCCGGGCATGGGCTCACTTCCGCGTCGTGGGATTGGACAGGGTGGTGGGGTTGGGCAGGTCGACCCGGCGCCGGTCGCTGGCCCAGCGGGTCTGGTAGCGATCGAGGACCTGGCCGAGTGACGGCTGGCCCGTCGACTGGCCGGGACCGGATGGTGCGGCATCCTCTGCGTCGGGGGCGTCGCTCGAGGCGTCGCTTCGGAGGTGCTCGGGGAAGTTGCTCGGTGTGCGCCACAGGTGTTTGGCCAGGGGCATGCCGGCGATGAGGGCGACGACGACGGCGGCGGTGAGGACGATGACGTCACCTGCCCCGTGGGCCCCGAGCAGCATCGCGGTCGGCATGAAGACCGCGACGGCCGCCACAGCCAGGGCGATCCCGCGGTGGAAGCGCCCCGCGTCGGAATAGGGCCACGGGTCGACCTGCCGGGTCAGCTCCCGCGGCCCCGGCGAGGGCGAGCACTCGTCCTTGACCGGGCACCGGCCACAGATCGCATGCTGGCCCTGGTAGCGGATCACCCGCTTGTCCGGGTCGAAGGACGCCGGCCAGAGCCACTGGTCCTCGTGACACTTCCACGCGTCCTGGTCCGCGTGGTAGACGAAGTTCCCCGTCCGCCACCGTGCCGACCGCTCCGCCGACCGCGCCCCCATCCGGTCGAACAGCCACGCGATGACGAGGAGCACGGCAGAGTAGCCGCTGACGAGCAGCACGGTGACGGACGGGGCACGCATCGCGGCCTCCTACTTCTTCTCGGCAGGCTCGAGCTCGACGAAGAGCACGTCCTGAGGCAGCTCGTCGACGACCTTGCCCTGTCGATAGTGACGCAGGCCGAGCCAGGTCATCCAGAGGAACGGCAGCACGCCGCCGATGATGAAGATGAGGTCGCCGGGCATCCGACCCCACTCGAGCAGGGCATTGGTCGTGTTGGTGACGAACGCCAGCTCCCGCGCCTCGTAGTAGCCCTGTCCGACCGAGTGGTAGAGCTGGAGGACGCCGAGCGGCAGGAGCGTCGCGAAGACCATCCAGGCGAGGCCGATGTTGAGGCTCCAGAAGGACACCTTCGCCCACTTCTCCGGCCACTTGTCCGGCGGGATGAGGTACCGCAGCGCGAACATGGCAAGGCCGACGGCCAGCATCCCGTAGACGCCCATCATCGCCGCGTGGCCGTGGTTGGCCGTGAGCGCCGTGCCGATCTCGTAGTAGCTGACGATGGGCAGGTTGATGAGGAACCCGAACACACCGGCGCCGAGGAAGTTCCAGAACCCGACGGCCACGAGGAACATGACGGCCCAGCGGTGCGGGAACGGTGCCGAGGTCTTCGCCTCCTGCCGGGCGCCGAGCTGCATGAACGCCCAGGCCTCGACAGTGAGGAAGGTCAGCGGGATGACCTCCGCGGCGGAGAAGAACGCGCCGAGGGCCATGTGCTCGACCGGGGTTCCCGAGAAGTAGAGGTGGTGCATCGTCCCGATGACGCCGCCCATCGAGTACAGGATGATGTCGAGGAAGATGATGCCTAGCGCGATCCTCTCCCGGACGACGCCGAGCATGACGAAGATGTACGCGACCATGACGGTCGTGAACAGCTCGAGGAAGTCCTCGACCCAGAGGTGCACCACCCAGAAGCGCCAGAACTCCGCGACGGACAGGTGCGTCTCGGACGTGGCGAGCAGGCCGACCGCGTAGAAGGCCGGGATCGCGAGCGCCGAGAAGAAGAAGAGCCACGGCATGTTGCCCTTCGACTCGCCCCGGAGACGCGCGCGGATTCCCCTGAAGATCATGACGATCCAGAGGACCATGCCGACGGTGAGCAGGATCTGGAAGACGCGCGGGAGGTCGAGGTACTCCCACTGCTGGGCGAACAGCGGACCGTCGGCCCACTCCACACCGTGGATCGACAGGGCCTCGGCGATCAGCGAGCCGAAGACGACGACGGCCAGGGCACCGAGCAGGGCATACGCAAGCCTGTGCTGTCCCTTCGGCTCACGCCCGGAGATGAGCGGGGTGAGGAAGATGCCCGCCGCGAGGAAGCCCGCCGCGGTCCAGAAGAGGGACAGCTGGACGTGCCAGGTCCGGGCGAGGTTGTAAGGCAGCAGCTGCGCCAGGTCGAAGCCGAAGAACGAGAGGATGTCGGCTCGGTAATGCTCGGCGGCGGCGCCGACGAGAGTCTGGATGAGGAAGAGCAGGGCGATGACGAAGAAGAACCAGGCCGTCGCGCGCTGCGCCAGCGTGAGTCCGACCGTCCCCGGCTGGCGGAAGGCGATCGCCGGCGCCTCCTCGGAGTGCCAGCCGATCTTGCGACTCCACCGGCCGTAGACGGCGAAGAGGATGCCGGTCCCTCCGATGAGCGCGATGAGGGACAGGCCCGACCAGACGAGGAGGTCTGCGGTGGGGCCGTTCTCGACGCGTGGCTCCATCGGCCAGTTGTTCGTGTAGGAGTAGTCGAAGCCGGGCCGCTCGGCGGCCGACGCCCACGCCGTCCATGCGAAGAATGCCGTGATCTGGTGGATCTGCTGAGGGTCCTCGATGAGGTTCGGCTTGAGGCCGTAGCGCGTCGAGTCTTCGCCGAAGAAGTTCGCGTAGTACAGCTTCGCGTCCTCGAAGGCGCCGACCTGGTTGTCGGTGAAGGTGAGCACTCCGGTGGACTCGTCGTAGCGGTTGGTCCGCCATTCCTCGACGTTGCGGGTCTTGGGGTCCTGCGCGCCGCTGTCGCGGATCTGGTGCTCGGTGAACTCCGCTGCGTGGCGGAGGTATTCGGCCGTGAAGTCTGGGCCGAGGTAGCCGCCGTGACCCATGATCGAGCCGTACTGCATGAGGCCGCGAGCCTGGAACAACGCCTGGCCGGCGGTGATGTCCTCGGTGGTGAAGACAGTCTGGCCGGTGCCGGAGACGACCCGCTCGGGCTGCGGCATCGAGGCCGTGTACGTCCGGTACGTGAGGATGCCCATCACGAAGAAACTGAAGAGCATGACGAGGGCGACGCCCTGGACCCAGCCCTTCCCTACCAGCATCTGACGTTTCGAGGTGTCCCTCTGGGTCGGCGTAGCCACCATCGCTGCTCCTGGCGAGTAATTTTTACGGGCGGAACCAGTTAAAAGCAGGGGAACTCTACAGCAGTGCCACGGACCGTACTCGCGTTGCCCTTGGCCCGCGATTCCAACACGCCTCAACGGCAAAGGAAGGACCCCTCCACGTGGGCGCGTGGCGGGGTCCTTGAGGCCGTATGCCGCTGGGCTCGCTCGGCGCGGACCGCTGGGTCAGACTCTGGCTCAGGTGGGCTGGTCAGGTGGGCTGGGTCAGGTGGCCGGCTCCGGCGTCGGGACGTCGGGCACAGCGTCGGCCTCCTCGCGGGCCTGGCCGTCCCCACCGCGACGAACCGCGGCGAGGAGCATCTGGGCGACGTCGACGACCTCGACCTCGCCCTCGGCCTTCGTGCCCTCCTGGACGGCGGCGTTGAGGCCGTCGGTGAGCATGACCTTGCAGAAGGGGCAGCCGATGGCGATCCGGTCCGCACCGGTGGCGAGGGCCTCGGCGGTGCGGTTGTTGTTGATCCGGGTGCCGAGCTGCTCCTCCATCCACATCCGCGCGCCGCCCGCGCCACAGCAGAAGGACTTCTCCTTGCTGCGCTCCATCTCGGCGTACTCGACCCCGGGCAGCACCTGCAGGAGCTCGCGCGGCGGCGCGTAGACCTGGTTGTGCCGGCCGAGGTAGCACGGGTCGTGGTAGGTCACCTTGGACCCCGTCGAACCAGCTCGCGACAATCCGGCCGCGCCGTCCGGGTTCTCGCCGGGTCGCGCGACGGGGGTCAGGCGCTTCTCGCGGACGAGCCGGTTGAGCAGCTGGGTGTGGTGCAGCACCTCGTAGTTTCCGCCGAGCTGCGGGTACTCGTTCTTGATCGTGTTGAAGCAGTGCGCGCAGGTGACGACGATCTTCGTCGCGCCGATCTCGTTGAGGGTCTCGACGTTCTGCTGGGCGAGCATCTGGTAGAGGAACTCGTTCCCGGCGCGGCGAGCCGAGTCACCGGTGCACGACTCGCCGTCGCCGAGGACGGCGAACTTGACGCCGGCGAGGTCGAGCAGCTCCGCGACGGCTCGGGTCGTCTTCTTGGCGCGGTCCTCGTAGGCACCGGCGCAGCCGACCCAGAACAGGTAGTCAACCTCCGCCAGGTCCTCGACGTCCGCCCCCACCTGGGGCACCTCGAAGGGCAGGTCCTTGGCCCAGTCCATCCGCAGCCGCGGCGCGAGCCCCCACGGGTTGGCGTTCTTCTCGAGGTTCTTGAACAGGCCGCCGAGCTCGGACGGGAAGGCCGACTCGATGAGGTTCTTGTAGCGCCGCATGTCGACGATGGCGTCGACGTGCTCGATGTCGACCGGGCACTGCTCGACGCAGGCGCCGCACGTCGTGCAGGACCAGATGACGTCCTCGTCGATGACGGCCCCGCCGCCATCCGGCGTCCCGAAGGGCAGGTAGGCGCCGAGTGGGTCACGGATGTCGTAGCCGGTCTCGCCGACGAGCTGATCCACCGCAACCGCGGCCTTCGTCTTGTCGGAGAAGCCGTTGGACGCCTGCTCGATGCCGGCCGCCCGGACCTCCTCGGAGGCCTGCAGCCAAGGCGCCTTCGCGTGCGCGTGGTCGCGCAGCGCCATGACGAGCAGCTTCGGCGAGAGCGGCTTGTCGGTGTTCCAGGCCGGGCACTGGCTCTGGCAGCGACCGCACTCGGTGCACGTGGTGAAGTCGAGCAGCCCCTTCCAGGTGAAGTCCTCCACCTTGCCGACGCCGAGCGCGGCGTCCTCGTCGAGGTCCTCGACCTTCTCGAAGTCGAGCACCTCACCGCCGACCTTGATCGGCTGCAGCTCACCGAGGCTCGTCCGGCCGTCGGCGTGGCGCTTGAAGAAGATGTTGAAGAAGGCGAGGAAGCGGTGCCAGGCCACCCCCATGGTCGGCGTCAGCGCGATGGTGATCATCCACGCGAAGCTGATCAGGATCTTGATCGCCGCGACGATGATGATGGCGGTCTCGAGCGTGCTCACCGACATGCCGGCAAAGCTCTCGCCGAGCCAGCCCGTCAGCGGGTAGTGCAGCGCCGTAGCGCCGTCGCCCCCGCCCACCTTCTCGAGGGCGTATTCGAGCGGCCGGAGCAGCAGGATGCAGATCATCACGCCGAGGATCGTCAGCTCGACGTAGTACGCCTGCCACCAAGTGGATCCGAAGAACCGGCTGCGGCGCCCGCCGTCACCCGGCGCGGACCGTGGGTGGTTCTTCTGGCGGATGGCGATGAGCATGAGGATCGCGACCAGGCCGGTCCACACCAGCGCCTCCGTGACCCATTCGAACGGCGGGAAGTGGCCGATCAGGGGCAGCGCGAACGACGGCTCGAAGAGCTGGCCGAACGCCGTCACCAGGGTGAGGAACAGGTAGCCGAAGCCGATCATCGTCACCCAGTGCGCGATCGCGACGACCGGCAGGCGTGCCATCCGAGTGTGCCCGAGAAACTCCCGCAGCAGCGTCCGCGTCCGCTCGCCCTTGTTGTCCCCGCGGAACTCGGGCTGGCCGAGGCGGAACGTCGCAAGGTAGTGGTTGACGGTCCGGGCGAGCAGCGCAATGGCCACCACCGTGGTGGCGAGGCAGATGACGATCGCGATGATCTGGAGCGCACTCATGGCCGGGAGTCTACTGACGACTGAGCAGATGCTTAGTTCAGTGTGACACCGGTCCCAGCGGGCCACCACCACGTGAGACCGAGCGGGCGGGGACTTGGCAGTGGATAACCTTGTGTTGGAATATTCATAAGCTGGATTCGATTGTCTGGGACAGTCGACACGAAACCCCTGCCCCCGCACCTCACCTACCACCGCTTCGCCAGAGGGAGCCACCCGATGCCCATTTACGACGACGTGACCAAGCTGATCGGCAACACGCCACTCGTCCGACTCAACAAGGTCACCGACGGAGCGGAGGCGACCGTCGCCGCGAAGCTCGAGTTCTACAACCCGGCCAGCTCGGTCAAGGACCGCATCGGGGTGTCCATCGTCGATGCGGCGGAGGCGAGCGGTGAGCTCAAGCCCGGGGGCACGATCGTCGAGGCCACGTCGGGCAACACCGGCATCGCGCTCGCCATGGTCGGCGCCGCCCGCGGGTACAACGTCGTCCTGACCATGCCGGAGTCGATGTCCAAGGAGCGCCGCGCCCTCCTTCGTGCCTTCGGCGCCGAGCTCGTGCTCACCGACCCGGCCACCGGGATGAAGGGTGCCGTCCAGCGCGCCGAGGAGATCGCGGCCGAGCGGGGCGGCGTCCTCGCCCGCCAGTTCGCCAACGAGGCCAACCCGGAGATCCACCGGAGGACGACCGCCGAGGAGATCTGGAAGGACACCGACGGCAAGGTCGACATCGTCGTGTGCGGCATCGGCACCGGCGGCACGATCACCGGCGTCGGCCAGGTCCTCAAGTCCCGCAAACCCGACGTGAAGATGATCGCGGTCGAGCCGGAGGAGTCGCCGATCCTCAACGGCGGCCAACCCGGTCCGCACAAGATCCAGGGTCTCGGCGCCAACTTCGTGCCCGAGATCCTCGACACCGACATCTATGACGAGGTCATCGACGTCAACGTGGCCACCTCCGTCGAGTACGCCCGTCGCGCCGCGACCGAGGAGGGCCTGCTCGTCGGCATCAGCTCCGGCGCCGCCATCGCCGCGGCCGCCCAGGTCGCGGCCCGCCCGGAGAACAAGGGCAAGACGATCGTCGTGATCATCCCGTCCTTCGGCGAGCGCTACCTGTCCACCATCCTCTTCGAGGGCCTCGTCGACTGACCCTCCCAGGAGATCCCATGAGCACCGCCGTGAACCACGAGCGTGAGCGCGCCCATCCGGCGCCCGAGACCCCGCTGAAGCTCGTCCGCACGTCCGACGTGGAGCCGGCTCAGCGGCATACGGAGAAGAAGAGGCCGTATGCCGCTGGGCTCGGTCTCGTACGGAAGGTGGCCGAACGCTTCGTCGAGGACGTCGACGGCGCCATCGAGCGGGACCCGGCGGCGACGTCACGACTCGAGGTCGTGCTGACGTCACCCGGACTGCACGCGATCTGGGCGCATCGGGGCCTGCACGAGCTGTGGAAGCTGCCCGGCGGGAGGCTGCCCGCTCGGGTCCTCGCAACGGTCACGCGGTCAGTCACCGGCGTGGAGATCCATCCCGGCGCCCGCATCGGGCGACGCTTCTTCATCGACCACGGGATGGGCGTCGTCATCGGCGAGACCGCGGAGGTCGGTGACGACGTGATGATGTACCACGGCGTCACGCTCGGCGGGCGCTCGCTGTCGCGGGTCAAGCGCCACCCGACGGTCGGCAACCGCGTCACCCTCGGCTCCGGCGCCCGGATCCTCGGCCCGGTCACGGTCGGTGACGACACGCAGGTCGGGGCCAACGCGGTCGTCGTCAAGGACGTCCCCTCCGGAGCCGTGGCGGTCGGCGTGCCGGCGGTGCTGCGGTTCCCCAAGAAGAGTGCGACGAACCAGTGGCTCGATCCCGCGATGTTCATCTGACAGGTCTGGCGGGTGACGCGTTTGGGTGTCGCGGCCCGTGGGTAGTACGTGTCTGAGGCGCTCTGCCTCCCCGCGGCCCCGTTGTGTATCCCCCTGCGCAGCGGGGCCCGCCGTTGCCCCTCGTCTTTGGTGCATCGCTTCGCGCCGGTCGATTCGGGGCGAAGCCCGGGCCTTGGCTACACTCGGCGCACTTGGAGGGCTCGCATAGTGGCCTAGTGCGGCGGTCTTGAAAACCGCTATGGGTTCATAGCCCATCGTGGGTTCGAATCCCACGCCCTCCGCCATGCCCCCGGCGACAGGTCCACGATCGTCTGGAGGTCAGCGCGGGGTCCGGCGCCCTCTTCCGGGCCCCGCGCCGAGTCCAGGTGCCCTGGCCAACTTCCCACCAATTGGCCAGGGCGTGGACCCCCTCTTCCCTCCCCGCTTTGTCGGATCGTGTCGCATGGTGTGTGCCTGCTGTCCCGGCCGCCGCACATCGGTGAAACTGGTCTCGTGGCGGACATTGCGGCGGAACTTGCAGGGATTGAGCTCTTCGCGGGCCTCGATCCCGAGGCCCTCGGTCGCCTCGGCGAGCGAGCCCACGTTCAGCGGGTCGGACGCGGGCAGGTCCTCTTCGTCGAGGGCGAGCCGAGCGACACGTTCCTCCTGGTTCGCAGTGGTCGACTCAGGGTCTTCCGGGACTCCCCTCAGGGCGACGAGCTGACCCTGAGCTTCATCGAGCCGGGAGCGACGATCGGCGAGCTGTCGGTGGTGGACGAGCAGCCTCGGTCCGCCTCGGTGGATGCGGCCGAACCGTCCGTGCTCGTCGCCGTGCCGAGCGGTGCAGTCCGGGAGGTGCTGCGGTCGAGCCCCGACTCGGCGTGGCACGTCGCCCAGCACTTGGCTGGCACGGTGCGCCACCTGACGGACACCACTGCCGACCTCGTTCTGCTCGACCTGCCTCGGCGACTCGGCAAGCTCATCCTCGAGCAGGCCGTCGATGTTGGCGATGGCCGTCTGACGACGACCTTCGTCACGAGCCAGTCCGGTGTGGCGACGATGCTCGGGGTGACCCGGCAGTCGCTCAACCGTGCCCTGGCGGCCTTGGTCAGGCGGGGATGGGTCAGGATGGCGGACGGCGGTCGGCTGGAGATCGTCGACGCTGCTGCGCTGCGGCGCTTCATTGCGTCCTGATCCCGTCTCGCGTTCGGCCGTCCGGCGGTCAGGCCGCCCGGATGTCGGTCCGCGGGTCCCGGGTGCGGGCCGCTTCGGTGGGGAGCAGCTCGTCGTGGTGACGACCGGGGACCCAGCAGGCCCAGTCGTGCCACGGGGTGCGGGACTCGAGGTCCCAGGTGTGGGAAGAGGGGCGGGTGTCGAGGGCGATGGCGTTCATGGTGACTCCCTGGTGGGTGGAGAGTTTGGCTGATGTCCCACAGCCTGCTCCCGCAGGCAGGTCCCCGGCTGTCACCTGGGTGACCGCAGCCCTGTCATCCAGGTGACACGGTGCTCCGTAAGGTAGGGAGTCGTGACCGTCCCCGAAGAGCAGTCCGCAATGGGCCACCGAGCCCGCGACCGGGACGTTGACCTCGACTCCGTCGTCGCCGGCCTCGCGCCGCTCACCCTGCCCACGACGCCGCCGCTGGTGTTGCGAGGGCAGACCTTCGACGCGGGGCGTCCCGCGGTCATGGCCATCGTCAACCGGACGCCGGACTCGTTCTTCGCCGCCAACCGCCATGCGCAGCTCGACTCGGCCAAGCGCGCCCTCGAGGAGGCGCTGGACCTGGGCGCCGATCTCGTGGACGTCGGTGGCGTACGGGCCGGGCAGGAGGGGGAGCAGGTCGACGAGGAGGAGGAGATCCGCCGTGTCGTGCCCTTCCTCGAGTGGGCTCGGAGCGCGCACCCGGACATCATCCTCAGTCTGGACACGTGGCGCTCGGGCGTCGCCCGAGCCGCGGCCGGCGCCGGCGTCGATCTCATCAACGACACGTGGGGCGGAGCGGATCCCGGGCTCGTCCACGTCGCTGCCGACCTCGGTGCCGGCTATGTCGTGTCACACGCGGGCGGCCTGCCGCCGCGCACCGACCCCGTCGGCGTCACCTACGGTGACGACCCGCTCGACGTGGTGCGTGACGTCGTGACCACCCTCGTCCGCGGTGCCCGGGCGGCCGAGCTCAGCGGCATACCCGCTGAGCGCATTCTCATCGACCCGACGCTGGACTTCGGCAAGACGACCCAGCACTCCCTCGAGGTGCTTCGACACACGGCCGATGTCGCAGCACTCGGCTATCCCGTCCTCCAGGCCTTGTCGCGCAAGGACTTCGTCGGCGAGAGCCTCGACCTGGCTCCCGAGGACCGGCTCGAAGGCTCCTTGGCAGCAACGGCCGTCGCTGCCTGGCTCGGCGCCACGGTCTTCCGAGCGCACGACGTACGGGCCACCCGCAGGGTGGTTGACATGGTCGCCACGATCCGGGGAAACCGACCGCCCGTGCACGCGAAGAGGGGCATGGGACACGGGGATCCGGCGAACTCCTGGTGAATCCGCAAATTGCCCGAGGTTCCAACAGGACGACCCGGGAGTAGCGTGCTAAGTTCGTCGCGGTTGCAGTTGCAGTTCCTCGCAGTCGAGTAGGTGCCCGTCATCCACAAGGTGACGGGTTTTCAGTATCGACGTCGACGGGTTCGCCCGACGAGTGGCAGAAGCGGCAGCCTGGGACCACGCGAGGTGCGTGATCCCACTGGCTAAAGAAGGAAAGAGTTACCCGTATGGCACAGGGAACCGTCAAATGGTTCAACGCTGAGAAGGGCTTTGGTTTCATCGCCCAGGACGGCGGCGGCCCCGACGTCTTCGTCCACTACTCGGCCATCCAGACGAACGGCTACCGTTCGCTGGACGAGGCGCAGCGCGTCGAGTTCGAGGTCACGCAGGGTCCGAAGGGTCCGCAGGCCGACGCAGTGCGTCCGCTCTGATCCCAAGGATCGAACGCAACGAGCGACACCCATCAGTCGTTTGTGACAGAGCCCCCCGGCCGTGCCGGGGGGCTCTGTTCGTCCGGTGTCAGGCGCACTCGTCGACGTCGGCCGTCTCGGTCGGCGTCGGGGTGGGGGTCGACCGGGTCTTCGTGGTGGTCGGCTTCGGCTTGCTCGTCGGCTTCGGCGGGTCGATGGCCTTCTTCACAAGAGAGCGGACCAGCTCGTAGTCGGGGTTGCTGCTGTAGGGGAAGCCGTTCTTCGCCGAAAAGCCCAGGCTGGTGATCTTCGCCTTCTGGACCCTTTCGACGAGCTCGGAGAAGGCGGGCAGGTTCTGGCCCGGAATGTCGGTGTAGACGTTTTCCTTGAGGATCTGCGCGATGCTGGCGTATTTCGTCAGCATGAAGGCCGGGTCCACGTGGTTCACGACCGCCTGAACGACGCACCTCTGTCGTTGCTGACGATGGTCGTCGCTGTCCGCAGCGCGGGTGCGCGCGTACCACAGCGCCTCGTACCCGTTGAGCACCTGGGGCCCGAGCTTGTCGAAGTAATGGGCGTAGCTGCCGTCGGCGTGCTTCTGCCCGTAGGGCAGGGGAGTCTTGCCGTCGAACCCGCCCAGCTTGACGTTGACCTCGACGCCGCCCATCGCGTTGACGAGCTCGGTGAAGCCCTTGAGGTCGATGACCACGAGATGGTCGATCTTGAGGCCGAGGACCTCGCCGACGACGTTTCGCGTCTCGGTGCGCCCGGGGACGTCGTCCTCGGGGTAGGCATCGGGATGCTTCTCCCGGAACTGGTCGACCTCGGCCCAGATCGCGTTGATGGCGCAGGGGTCGGCCGAGTCCGCAGCCTTGCGCGGGCAGTTTGGCGCGTCGTGGCTGCCGCCATAGGTGCCTTCCGGCCACAGCTCCCGGAGCGGGCTGTCCGCGGGGAGGGGGGCCCACTCGAAGTTGCGCGGGATCGAGATGAGCACGGTCCGGCCGGTCCTCGTGTCGATGCTCGCGACGATCATCGAGTCCGGCCGCGTGCCGACTCGACCGATGCCCGCATCGGAGCCCATGAGGAGCAGGTTGACGCGCGGCGTGTCCCGCCACGGGTCGGCATTGGGTTCATCGACGACCTTGGCGCCCTCGCCGGGTCTCAGGGGCTGGGCGCTGAAGACCTCGGCGATCGTGTCCTTGGTGATCAGGGCGGCCTCGGCGCCCTTGTACGTCCCGGTGCCGACCAGGGCGACCAACAGGGTGGTGAACAGCGCGAGGATGCGCGTGCGGGACCGGTCCAGCCACTCGGGTCGAGCTGCCACTGCGGTCGCGACGATCGACCCGCACCAGATCAGCCCGCCGGCCGCGAGGAGAACGCCGGCGACCTGGAGCAGGTCCGGGTGGCTCAGGACGTAGAGGCCGAAGTCCTTGACGCCCCGGGACGCGAGGAGGTAGGCGAGGGCGGCGAGGCCTGCGAAGAAGACGGTGAAGATCAACCACCCTGCTGTCCGGGCACGGGTCCGGATCAGGCCGGCGCCCGGGATCGCTGCTCCGAGGGCGACGAGGCGCATGGAGCGGCGAAAGCGCGAGCGCAGCTGTCGACGAACGGATCCTCTGCCCACGGGCGCGGCGATGCGCCGGTCGTGGTGCACGGTCATGGGTTCCCCTCGTGGTGGCTGGTGGAGGCAGCCCCAACATTGTGCACGCTCGGCGCCGAGATGCCAGTCGGGTCCCGAAAGCCGGGCGCCGTGGGGATTGTCACGCGCAGGGGTCGACCTCGGCGGGCGGCGTCGTCGTGCCGGGGGTTGTCGTGGGGCTTGGCGTGGGTGTCGACGTGGGGGTCCCGGTCGTGCTCGGTTCGCCCGCGCCGGTCGGCTTCGGCTTGGGCGGGGTGATCGCCTTCGTGACGAGCGCCCGGATCTGCGCGTAGTCGGGGTCGGCTGGGTTGATCCCGTGGCTGGGGTCAATCCCGACGCTGACGAACTTGCCTGACTTCTGGATCCGCTCGACGAGCTCGACGAAGGCAGCGAGGTTCGCGGCCGGGATGTCCGTGTAGATGTTCTCGCGCGCGATCCGCGCGATCTCGGCGTACTTCGCGAGCATCGCCGTGGCGCTCACCTGGCCGACGACCGCCTGGACGACACAGCGTTGCCGCGACATCCGGTTGTAGTCGTCGTCCGCGGCACGCGACCGGGCGTACCAGAGCGCCTGGTAGCCGTTCATCCGCATCGGGCCCGGGGTGTCGAAGTAGTTCCGATAGCTGCCATCGGGGTTCTTCGGGCCATAGGGGATCGGCGTCTTCCCGTCATAGCCGCCGAGCTTGACATTGATGGTCACGCCACCCATGGCGTTGATGAGCTGGCGGAACCCCTCGAGGTCGACGACGACAGTGTGGTCGATCTTGAGGCCGAGGATCTCGCCGATGACGTCGCGGGTCTCGGAGCGGCCGGGGGCCTCGTCGCCGGGGTAGGCGTCGGGGTGCTCCTTGCGGAACTGGTCGACCTCGGACCAGATCGCGTTGAGCATGCAGGCGTCGGAGGCTTCCTTCTCCTGGCGCGGGCAGTTCGGCTCCCCGTAGACGCCACCCGGCCACCATTCGCGCAGCTTGCTCGTCTTCGGCAGCGGAACCTGCTGGAGATTCCGAGGCAGGGAGATGAGGACGGTGCGACCGGTCTTGGTGTCCGTGCTGGCGACGATCATCGAGTCGGTCCGTGTCCCGGCGCGACCAACGCCGGCGTCCGACCCGAGGAGCAGGATGTTGACCCGAGGGGTGTCGGCCCAGGGGTCCTCGCCCTCGGCCACGTGTGCCCCCTGGCCCGGCTTGAGCGGTGAGTCCTTGAAGATGACGTCGACGGTGTCGCGTCCGATGAGGGCGAACTCGGCACCCTTGTAGGAGGCTCCTCCGACGAGGACGACCATGAGCGTGGTGAAGACGGCAAGCGACCGCGTGCGGGCCCGATCAAGTCGCCGGGGGCGCGCCTGGACGGCGGTCGCGATGATGGAGGCGCACCAGATGAAGCCGCCGACCGCGAGGACGATGGTGAGCGCGAGCAGGTAGCGCGTGTTGCTGGCGATGACCAGGCCGACGCTGGTCAGGCCACGGGTGAGGACGAGGTAGGAGGCCCCGGCCACGCTGGCGAGGAACACGGCGAGGAGTCCCCAGCCCCAGACCCGGCTCCGCGTCCGGGTCAGACCGGCGCCAGGAAGCACGGTGCCGAGGGCGGTGAGTCCGATGGCGCGCCGGAAGCCCGAGGACAGCTCGCGACGCAACGACCGACGGCCCCCGCTCACGTCGGTGCGCCGTGTCGGCTCGTCGGTCATGGGGTCCTTTCGGGCGTGCGAAAGCGTGCGGGGTGGTCGTCATTCTGCCTTGTCCTACTGTGAGGACGCGCCGAGGTCACAGATGGTTGTCTGTGCTGTGCCCGTCCTGTGCCGGTCCTGTGCCAGCTCCGTGTCAGTCCCTCAAGGCAGCACCCGGTTTTGGCCGGGGAGCGCGCTCCCGGTAGCCTGTGCACGCTTGTGTGTCCCAGTCGTGTCATCGGTGGGATCGCGGGCGTGGAGGCGTCGCATAGTGGCCTAGTGCGCCCGCCTGCTAAGCGGGTTGAGGATAAAACCTCTCGCGGGTTCAAATCCCGCCGCCTCCGCCAAGATGACCAGGACTTCGTGAAGTCCTGGTCATTCTTGTTCGGGGCGACGCTCCCCGCCTCAGTTCGCTCTAGCCCGGCGGGCGTTGGTCTTCTTCGACAGGGGCACGAGGATCCAGAGCACGATGGCGAGCAGTAGGAGCACTCCTCCGGTGGCGACCGCCGCGGTGTGCGACAGCAGGACGTCGAGCACGAGGACCACGCCGCCGATGATGGCCAGCACGAGGGAGACCAGGCCGACGGCCATGAGTCGGCCGGTGTAGCTAACGATGAAGTCCTTGAGTCCCTCGCGGAACAGCGTCCGGTGCAGGGCAACCGGTGCGGTGAACGTGATGACGCTGACCGCTGCTGCCATCAGCGCGATGAGGTAAATCCACTCTTGCAGGTCGGTGATCTCGGCGAAGCGCTGCTGAAAGGGGATCGTCAGCAGGAAGGCGAAGAGGATCTGCACCCCCGCCTGCGCGATGCGCAGCTCCTGGAGTTGCTCGTTGAAGTTGCGGTCAAGACGCTCGGCCTCGGACTCATTGCGCTCGTAAGCCATCTGGTCATCATGCCGCAGCGGCGACAGCGACCCCGCGGAAGCCAGCCTCGGGCGGACGTCACGTCGGGCACGGAGCGAGCTCAGCGGCATACGGACAAATGACGGAGCCCGGCACCCCCCAAGGGTGCCGGGCCCGCATCACGTCGTCCGATCCCACCGACGGGACGGACTACGGCTCACTGCGCGCCGAAGCGCGCCTTGAGACCGTCGAACTCGGCCCACAGCTCCGGCGGGAGCTGGTCGCCGAGAGACTTGAACCAGTCCTCGATGAGGGGCAGCTCGTCGGCCCACTCGGCGGGACGGACCGCGCCGGCCTTCTCGAGGTCCGCCTCGGTGACGTCGAGGCCTTCGATGTCCAGGGCGTTCGGTGCAGGGACGAGACCGATGGGCGTCTCGACGGCCTCCGCCTCGCCCTCCAGCCGCTCGACGATCCACTTGAGGACGCGGCTGTTCTCGCCGTAACCGGGCCAGAGGAAGGAGCCGTCCTCGTCGCGGCGGAACCAGTTGACGCCGTAGATCCTCGGCAGCTTGGAGGCGTCCGCCTGCTTGCCGATCTTGAGCCAGTGTGCGAAGTAGTCGCTCACGTTGTAGCCGAGGAACGGCAGCATCGCCATCGGGTCGCGACGGACGACACCCACGGCGCCAGTGGCGGCAGCAGTCGTCTCCGACGAGAGCGTCGCGCCGACGAAGGTGCCATGCGTCCAGTCCCGCGACTCGTAGACCAGCGGGATCGTCGTCTTGCGCCGGCCGCCGAAGAGGATCGCCGAGATCGGCACACCGTCGGGCTGGTCGTACTCGGGCGCGGCGATCGGGCACTGGGCGATCGGGGTGCAGAAGCGGCTGTTGGGGTGGGCCGCGGGCTTGTCGCTCTCCGGCGTCCAGTCCTCGCCGAGCCAGGAGGTGAGGTGGGCCGGCTTCTCGTCCGTCATGCCCTCCCACCACACGTCGCCGTCGTCGGTCAGGGCGACGTTGGTGAAGACCGAGTTGCCCTTGTTGATCGTGGCCATGGCGTTCGGGTTGGTGGTCTCGCCGGTGCCCGG
This sequence comes from Intrasporangium sp., assembly GCF_036566125.1. Taxonomy (GTDB): domain Bacteria; phylum Actinomycetota; class Actinomycetes; order Actinomycetales; family Dermatophilaceae; genus Intrasporangium. The sequence continues at coordinate 818 of NZ_DATCWX010000193.1, read as the reverse complement.
TGCGACGCCGAAGAGCCCGGCCTCGGGGTTGACGGCGTAGAGGCGGCCGTCGTCACCGAAGCGCATCCAGGCGATGTCGTCGCCGACCATCTCGGCCTTCCAGCCGGGGATCGTCGGCTCGATCATGGCGAGGTTCGTCTTGCCGCAGGCGCTCGGGAACGCCGCAGCGATGTAGTGGACCTTCCCCTCCGGGTTGGTCAGCTTGAGGATGAGCATGTGCTCGGCCATCCAGCCCTCGTCGCGGGCGATGACCGAGGCGATCCGCAGGGCGAAGGCCTTCTTGGGCAGGAGCGCGTTCCCGCCGTACGCCGAGCCGAACGACCAGATCTCGCGGGACTCGGGGAAGTGGGTGATGTACTTCGTGTCGTTGCACGGCCACGGCACGTCCGCCGCGCCGCCCAGTAGCGGAGCGCCGACGCTGTGCACGGCCGGCACCCAGTCCGTGGTCTCGGTGATCAGGTCCAACGCCGCCTTGCCCATCCTGGTCATGATGGCCATGCTTACCACGACGTACGGCGAGTCCGTCACTTGGACGCCGAGCTTGGACAGCGGGCTGCCGAGCGGGCCGAGCGAGAACGGCACGACGTACATCGTGCGGCCGCGCATGCTGCCGTCGAACAGCTCCCGGAGCGTGGCCTTCATCTCGGCCGGCGCGCGCCAGTTGTTCGTGGGTCCGGCGTCATCGGGGTCGACGGAGCAGATGAAGGTGCGGGCCTCGACCCTGGCGACGTCTTTCGGGTCGCTGCGGGCGACAAAGCTGTATGGGCGGTGTTCCGCGTTCACCCGGAGGAGGGTTCCGCTTTCCACCATTTCGCGGG
>NZ_DATCWX010000182.1:0-9012 GCF_036566125.1 Intrasporangium sp. | reverse complement strand
CCGGTCGGGCCGGCTCCGGCGACCTCGTCGTCAGCGTTGGTGAGATCCAGCCAGGGGCCCACGGGCTCGCCGTTCCCATCCTGCCGCTGATCGAGACGGGTCAGCCGGACCATGTCGTCGAGGCCTCCGTCGGTGTGGTCGCACTCGAGCCGATCGACCCCGCGTCTGCCGGACCGCAGCTCGAGCGAGCGGCTCGGGCTCTCTCGACGATCCTGACCTGACGTCGCGGCTGCTCCGTGCCGGGAGCGGTGCTGGGCGCGTACCGCTGGCGCATGAGCCTGTGGCGTTTTCCGGGACAGGGCATGTCGCCTTCCTTACACTTCCGGTAGGCGCCATACACCGAAGTCACCGGTTCACCCGGGCCGGTGGCGTGATAGCTAGGCGGGTCAAAATGGCCAAGCGTACTCCGCGCTCCAGTGGCAAGAACGACGTCCGGGATCCGGCCTACGACGCGCTCCTCAGCCTGCACGCCCAGGCAGGACGTCTTGCTGAGAGCGACCCCGGTCTCATCCCCGGGTTTCACCGGCTGTCCACCGGCGAAGCGCTGCGCGCGGTTGCCGCCGCCCCGGCCGACCAGATCCCCGCGTCCGCACGACTGGGAGTCCTCGCCGACTTGGCCCGTGGTGGATTCCCCGGCCGCGCGGACGACGAGGAGGCCTACCTGGAGCTGGCCAGGTCGGTGGACCAGGTCAGGATCAAGAACGGCAAGCCCATCGACCCGGGGACCCTCCTGAAGGATCTCGAGCAGACGGTGCGAGATCGCGTCCCCTTCTACCAGTCGGAAACCGGCCGGGCCCTGGAGCACCATGAGGCCGCCCTCGTCGGGGAAGACGTGTGCACGGTGCGCACGGTCCGGGTGGGTGGGCTCGAGGCGACGTCGATCTATGCGGAGTTCCAGACCGACGCACCATTCGAGACGGTGGCGGAGTGGATCGACCCCCGCAGCTGGCCCCAGCGCGGGCCGATGCTCTTCAAGCGCATGACGGTGGTGGACGCTGCCGAACCGGTAGCGCTGGGTCCGCCCGGAGCCCCGCACTGGCACGGCGTCTTCCACGAGGAGGTCCAGCTTCTCCAGCGGGTCAACACGCTGCTCCATTGCGACTTCTGGCGCCAGGGGAATGACGCAGCCGGGATGACGTACGACCTCAGTCTCAGCCTCGACAACGAGATCGACGTGGATCGGGGATTCCTCCTCGTCACCAACTCCGGGGGTGACCTCACGGTCAAGGCTCTCAAGATCGTCGGCTTCCGGCTCGACGTCTGGGACACCGTGGCCGGATGGGTCTGTCCGTCGTGGACCGACTTCGTTCGTGCTGCAGCCGAAGGCGGTACCAGGACGTCCGCGAGCCCGGGCTCCTCCTCGAGAGGGGGTTACGGCCCCTCAGGACGCTCTCCGCTGGGAGAGACCTTCGATGCGTGGGTCGACTTCCTCGGTGACTCGGCACGAGCCTATGTCGACCTGTTCGAGGACGTGACAACGCGGGTCAGCACGAGGGGGGTTTCCGCGGCCGAGTGCCTCGACGACGAGCGGAAGCTCTGGTCCAGGCTCGCGAAGGACTGGGCCCAGGCCTGGACACACGGCATGAGCACGCTGGAGGAGGTCTCGCGCGAGGGGATCGACGCTGGTTTCATGCCCCCGGGCGTTCCGCCCGATCGGGGTCGCGGGGCAGCGCGGACGATGACGTCGGGCGCACCCGCTGGCCCACCTGCCGGCGTCGCCGAGGGCACGATCATCCAGATTCCTGGGCTCGGCCCGTCGGAGCGTCTCCAGGTCTCCGACCTCGTCGCCATCGAGGCCGGTGGTGCGATGATCCGCGCCGGCGCGATCCGCGTCAGCGTCGAGCAGGTCGCAGAGCGGCAGTACGGCGTCCGCCTCGAGGTCACCGACCCCACGGCGGCTGCGGGGCTCTACGTGGGCGAGCTGACGAGGGCGGACGGGACAATGTCCACCCCGATCCAGCTCTACGTCTCCAGGGCCGCTGGGGCGTGACGAGTGACTGATCTCGCGGCCCCCGAGGACTCGCGGTTCACGCGGCTGCTCGAACGGCTCCTCACCGCAGCCGAGGCCTCGCTCGCGGCCGGTGATCTCGAGCCGGCCCGGGCGACCGCCGAGGAGGTGCGCGCGGTCGACCCGGACAACGAGCGTGCGGGGACGATCCTGCGGCAGATCGCCGCTCGCCAACGAGCACCGTCGGGCGAGCGAGCCCTGATGACCCTCCTGTTCTCCGACCTGGTCGGCTCGACGTTGCTCTCCGAGCGCGTGGAGCCCGAGCAGCTTCGCGACCTGTTCTCCTTCTACCGCGCGGCCGCCCGTGAGGCGGTGGAGCGCTACAGCGGGCAGCTGATCCAGTTCTCGGGGGACGGCGTTCTCGCGGGCTTCGGGTACCCGGAGCCGCACGAGGACGACGCCCGGCGGGCCGTCCTCGCTGGCCTCGACCTCGGGGTGGCGATGCGGGACGGACGGGCCGAGATGGAGCGGCGCGTCGGCGCGTCTGCGGAGGTGCGGGTGGGGATCCACACCGGGCGGGTCGTCGTCACCGACTTCCGAAACGACGCGAGCGTGGCCGAGCGAGACTCCGTCGTCGGCATCACCCCGAACCTCGCCGCACGGATCCAGGCCACGGCCGAGCCGGGCACGGTGGTGATCAGCGACGTCACTCAGCAGCTGGTGGACACGGACTTCTATCTGCAGTCCCGAGGGGAGTACGAGTTCAAGGGCATCAGCCGGCCCGTCGAGGTCTTCGCCGTCGAAGGCCCCCGGTTCGCGGCCGCGCGTTTTGCGGCCGAACGCTATCGCAGGTCCGGGCTGGTCGGACGGGACGAGCCCCGGGGGACGATGCTCGAGGCCTGGCAGTCGATCCGGACGGATCAGGTCGGAGTGCGGCCCGGCGCCTCGTTTCTCGTCGTCGGCGAGGCGGGAATCGGCAAGTCCCGCCTGGTTGCCGAGGTCCTGGACCGGGTCGAGGCCAGCGCCGGGCGGGTACTCGGAGCGGGTTGCCTGCCCTACTACGCCAACGTGTCCCTGTGGCCGATCGCGCAGATGCTGGAGCGGGCCCTCGGCCTCTCAGGAGGGCCGGACCGCAAGCTGCACGCGCTCGTTGCGCACGTGGTCGATCTGGGCCTGGATCCCGGCCGCAGCGTCCCGTTCCTCTCAGCCCTCGTCGGGGTGCCGGCCTCGCCCGAGTACCCGAGGCCGGAGCTGGACCCGATCGCCTTCCTCGATGAGACCCTGACCCACGTCGTCGAGTGGCTCTCCGCCGTCGCTGGGCGCACGCCTCACCTCCTCGTCGTCGAGGACCTCCACTGGGCCGACCCGTCCACGCTCGCCCTTCTCGGTCGCCTGGTGGCCGCGGCGCCGAGCGGGCTGCTCACGGTCGCCACCACTCGTGACGCGCACCTCGTGCCCTGGACGGAGGCTGTCGACGTCATCCAACTCGACCATCTTGATGCGAATGAAGCGATGAGTCTCGTCACGAACCTGGTTGCAGGGCAGGACCTTTCGGATGACCGGTGCGAGTCGATCATCGCCCAGGCCGACGGGATACCGCTCTTCATCGAAGAGCTGACGCGGTCGTGTCTCGCCGAGGACCGAGCCGAGCCGATGCCATTGCGCCTGCAGGAGCTGTTCACCTGGCGTTTCCGGGCCCCCGGCGTGGACCTGCGCGTCGTGCAGGTCGCCGCGACGGTGGGCCCGACCTTCCTCGCCGGGCTCGTGTCGGCGGTGATGCACGACGATGCCCTCGTCGCCGAGCAGCTGGAGCTGCTCGCCGACCAGGGGATCATCGAGCGCGGCGACCCCGCGTCCGGGAGGTATCGCTTCAGGCACGCACTCATGCGTGACGCGGCATACGAGACCCAAGTGCTCGACGTTCGACGCGAGACCCACGCCCGCGTGGCGGAAGCCATGGCAGCGGAGGGCGCCGAGCCCGCGCTCATCGCCGCCCACCTCGACCTGGCCGGAATGGGGGAGCGGGCCGCCGCGCTCTACGTCGCAGCTGCCCAGGGTGAGCAGGCCAGGGGAGCCCACACGGAGGCCGCCAGGCTCGTCACACGCGCACTCGAGCTCTATGAGAGCCTCCCGGAGTCCGAGGACCGGGACCTCGCCGAGCTCGGCGCCCGGATGCTGCGCGTCCTGAGCATCAGCTCGATGCGTGGCTACGCGGCTCCGGAGGTAGAGGCCGACCACACCCGGGCCGAGGCACTGACGACGGCGCTGGGCAGCCGACCGGAGGTGCTGCCGTCGGTCATCGGGATCTACGGCTATCGCCTGACGAACGGCGACGTGCCGACAGCTCGCATGCTCATCGAGCGCCTCATGGGCATGATCCGTCAGCCGGCCTTCGCGTGGTTCGACCCCGAGGTGGAGGAGTGCGCGGGATACGTGGAGCTGTACCAGGGAAACATCGATGCGGCACGGACCTATCTCGAGCGATCGATGGCGGGATATGAGGGACGCCCGGATGACGCTGTCGTCTCTCCGTACTGGCCGCTGCCCAACGATCCCATGGCTGCATCCGCGATCGGCTTGGCATGCCTTGACGCGCTCCAAGGTGACCTCGAATCGGCGATGCGTTGGGAGGAGCAGGCGGTCGAGCGGGCAGAGGGGCTTGGGTTTCCACGGGGCCCGTTCACGCTCGGCTTCGTCAAGACCTACGCCGCCTGGATCCGGCAGTTTCTCGGCGACGACGTCGGGGCACGGCAGCTGGGGGCGGAGGTCGTGCACGTGGGGCAGCAGCACGGCTACGCCTACTGGATGATGCTCGGCTCCGCCTACGTTGCCACGGCCGTTCCCGGAGGCGAGCCCGACCGCGACTACCTCGAGCAGACGGTGGCCACGCTGCGCCTCATGGGTCACGAGGCGTTCCTTGGGTCAATGCTCGCCCACCTCGCCCGCCTCAATGCGCAGGCCGGTGACCTCGACCGCGCCAGCGAGCTCATCGACGAAGCCGTCGAGGCCGTGCACAAGAGCGGTGAGTACCTCCACCTTCCCGAGCTGCTCCGGCAGCGTGCCGGCTTCGCGCTGAGCCGCGGTGCGGATCCTGACGATGTCGTGGCAGACCTCCAGGGCGCCGTCGACGTGGCGGTCGAGCAAGGGGCGAAGGTCTCCTACCTTCGCGCCGCGCTGGAGCTGGCCCGGCTGCCAGAGCACCGTCGACCCATCGACTGGCGAGCCACGCTCGACCGGGCGAGGCAGGGCCTGCCGCCCTCGTTCAGGTCGGCCGAGAGCGTGGCCGCCGATGCCCTGCTCGCCGACTGACATGGCCGGGCGGCGGGTGGTCATCCTCGGGGGCGGTATGGCGGGCCTCACCACCGCCTGGGAGCTGAGCTCGGGGAAGTGGCAGAACGAGCTGGACTCCATCACCGTGTACCAGCGCGGCTGGCGCCTCGGCGGGAAGGGTGCGAGCAGCCGCGGCCTCCACGGTCGCATCGAGGAACACGGGCTCCATGTCCTCCTCGGCTACTACGACGCGACCTTCCGGCTGCTTCGGGAGGTGTATGCCGAGCTCGACCGCACCGTGACCGACCCCGGTTGTCCGATCCGGGACTGGCGTGACGCGTTCTCGCCCAGCGGTGACGTGGGCCTCGCCGACCATGACGGCACCACCTGGAGTCACTTCGTGACGACGTTCTCAGGCAACTCGGACCTGCCGGGCGAGCCGGGTGCCGAGGATCGGACGCCGGAGCCGCTCGGTGTCGCTGCGCGAGTGCTGCGGCTGCTCGCGGACTTCCACACAGCGGTCGCACCGGAGCCGGCCAGGGCGGGCGTCTATCTGAGCACGTCCGCGGTGCCGAGATCGCAAACATCGGCGATTCACCCTCTCGTCCGCGCCGGAAGGCTCACCACCGCTGCCGGGCTCGTCGTGCTGCTCGATCGCGCCGGCCGCTTCGTGGCCGAACCGGAGCTCCGTGCTCCCGTCGTGGATGCGGTCGCGACCGTGCTCCAGAACTGGCGGGACGACCTTCGCATGGCGGTCAAGGCGAATCCGGCGGCCCGCCGGACCTGGCAGCTGATCGACCTCGTCGCGTCGAATCTCCAGGGCATGGCCGTCGACGGACTGCTGTCCGGGACTGGATACGAGCGGATCGACCACCTGGACTACCGCGAGTGGCTCGCCCTGCATGGTGCGGCCCGAGAGACGCTCGACTCGCCCATCGTCCGAGGCATGTACGACCTCACCTTCGCTTATGAGCGCGGTGACCGGTCACGCCCGCGGTTTGCCGCGGGACTGGGACTGCAGCTCGCCAACCGGATGCTCTTCGACTACAAGGGATCGATCTTCTGGAAGATGCGAGCCGGGATGGGTGAGGTCGTCTTCGCCCCCCTGTACCAAGCGCTCGTCCGGCGCGGCGTCGAGTTCAGGTTCTTCCGGCGGCTCTCGCGGATGCGCCTGGCGGATGACCGGTCGATCGGGTCGATCGAGCTCGTCCGGCAAGCGGAGTTGACCGACGGGCGATACGCATACGACCCGCTGGTGAGCCACGGAGGCCTGCCGTGCTGGCCCGATCGGCCCCTCGCCGACCAGCTCGACCACGATCCCGGGATCCTCGCCGAGTCGCACTGGGCACGAGACGACGGCCGGCCCATCGAGACCCTCGCCGCCGGCGAGGACTTCGACGTGGCAGTGCTCGCAACCTCCCTGGGCATGATCCCCCATGTCGCCGGCGAGCTGCTCGCGGCCGACCCCGCCTGGCAGCGGATGGTCGACCACGTCACGACGGTGGGCACTCGCGCCGCGCAGCTGTGGTTCCGCCGGACGGAGGCGGAGCTCGGCTGGGATGGTCGGCCCGGGGTGACTCTGACCGGGTTGGGCAACAGCTTCGACACCTGGGCGTCGATGTCTCACCTCCTAACCCGTGAGGGATGGCCCGAGCACGACGGACCACGCGGCCTGGCCTACCTGTGCGGGGCAATGTCCGACGACGACCCCGCCTCGGCCGGTCAGCACGTGCGTGAGGACCTGATCCGCTTCCTCGACGAGGAGTCCGGCGCCCTGTGGCCGGCGGCCTCGGGCCCGGATGGCTTTCGGTGGGAAGCGCTGTGGGACGACCGGGGGCGCACCGGCGCGGCGCGGCTCGACGCCCAGTACCTGAGGGCAAACCTCGATCCCTCCGATCGGTACGTCCAGTCGCTGCCCGGCTCAGGGAGACACCGGATCGCACCCGACCGGACCGGCTTCACGAACCTTGCGGTAGCGGGCGACTGGACGGCCTGCGGGCTCGACGCCGGGTGCGTCGAGGCTGCGACCCGGTCCGGAGTGCTCGCGGCGAGAGCCATCCTGTCCGGAACCTGTGGGCCGGCTCCTGCCGAGGAGGTCGTCGCGTGAGCCGGACGCTTGATGCTGCGTCCCACGTGGCACACCTCGTCGGCGATGTCCAGCGCTTCGGCTTCCTCTCCGCCGCCTCCGTGGTGAAGCGCTACACCGAGATCGTCGACCGGGCCATCGCTGGCGCCGGCCTTCTCGCGCCTGACACGGGTGCGCGAGGACCCGCCGGCGACGCGTTGCTCGATGGTGCCATCCGGTTGGCCGAGGCGGGCCTGACGTCGTTCGACACGATGACGGCCCTGCTCCTCGAGGGCCTCCGACCGGATCCCGGTGGACGCGCACCGCAGACGGTGGTCCTTCCCGCGGCAGCTGGAGGCACCACCTCGTTGGCCGCACTGTGGCTTCACAACGCAACAGACACGCCCGTGCGATCAGTGGAGCTCCACGCGACTGCGCTCACCTCGTCGTCGGGAGCAGTCATACCGGCCGAGGCACTGACCCTCACACCCGCGAACGTCGACCTCGTGGCCGCGATGAGCCATCGAGAGGTGAGTGTCCACGTGGCCGTGCCAGCCGGGCAGGCGCCGGGTCACTACCACGGCCTCGTCGTCCTTTCTGCGGCGCCGCAGGAGGCGATCGCACTGTTGCTTCAGGTCCTGCCGTTGGACGGGGAGCCGTGAGCGGGGCGAGTCCCCAGTTCCTCGAGCAGCTCGAGACCTACGCGTCCCAGGCACGCATCGTCGCGGCGTCCTACCTGCCCGAAGGTGGGTTCTCGCCGTACCTCCGCGTCCCGGCCTCCGAGTATCTCCACCGGGGAGGGAAGGGGCTGCGACCTGCCCTGTGCCTGGCCACGTGCAGTGCGTTCGGCGGTGAGGTCGGGGCCGCCCTGCCCTCGGCCGCCGCGATCGAGCTGCTCCACACGGCATTCCTCGTCCACGACGACGTCGAGGATGACAGCGACCTCCGGCGCGGCGAGCCCACCCTTCACCAGAAGTACGGACGCGCGCTGGCGATCAACGCAGGCGACGGCCTTGCGGTGGTGGCGCTCAGTGCGCTGCGGGACAACGAGCGCGCGATCGGACGGCGTCTCGCCGCCAGGGTCTGGTCCGAGTTCGACTTCATGGCGCGGCAGACCGTCGACGGCCAGGCCTGCGAGCTCGGGTGGCAGCGTGATCGGCGGACCGACCTCACGCCGGACGACTACCTCGAGCTCATCATGAAGAAGACGTGCTGGTACACGACCCTCCTGCCGCTGCGGGTCGGCGCGCTGATCGGTTCCAGGGGTGCGCTGGACCTCGAGCCCATGCTCCGGTTCGGGTTCTTCCTCGGTGCCGCCTTCCAGATCCGGGACGACGTGCTCAACCTCACGGGGTCGCAGGCCCTGTACGGCAAGGAGGCGCTCGGCGACCTCCGCGAGGGGAAGCGCACCCTGATGCTCATCCACCTCCTGGCGGCGGCCAACCCGCACGACCGCAAGCAGGTGGTCGGCTACCTCGCCCTCGACCCGGCCCAGCGCTCGGGTGACGTCGCCGAACACGTGCTGGCCATGATGGACGACCATGGGAGCGTCGCCTTCGCAGATGAGTTCGCCCGGGGCATCGCTCGGGCGGCCGGTGTGGCGTTCGAGGAGGCGTTCGCCGCCGCCCCGGACTCCCCGGCTCGGCGCTTCATCCGCGAGCTCGTCACCTACATGGTGGAACGCGACCGCTGAAGCGATCAGCTCTGGACGACGGGCGCACCCTCCAGC
>NZ_DATCWX010000172.1:0-6769 GCF_036566125.1 Intrasporangium sp. | reverse complement strand
CCCGCGACAACGGCGGCCCGACACTCACCGAGCCCTTCACGACTGCGGCTCTCGGCCGTGGCTGGACCGATGACGAGCTGGCCGCAGCGCTGCGCACGGCCGCAGTGCCGTTCACGACTCCCGATGACCTGGCCGGTGAGGTCGCGGATCTCCTAGCCGCCAACGGGGTGATCGCGTGGTTTGACGGCCGGAGCGAGTTCGGGCCTCGGGCCCTGGGCCAGCGGTCCCTGCTCGCCCATCCGGGCCACGCCGAGAACCTCGAGCGGCTCAACGACGTCAAGGGTCGCGAGCAGTTCCGACCCGTCGCGCCCATGGTGCTCGTGGACCGGGCCGACGAGATCTTCCGCGAGGGGCCGATCCCGAGTCCCTACATGCTCTTCGTCCACCGCGTGGCTCCGGAGTGGGTCGACCGCATCCCGGCCGTCGTCCACGTCGACGGCACGGCTCGTATCCAGACGGTCGACGCGGCGACTCAGCCGCGACTGGCCGGGGTGATCCGCGACTTCGAGCACAGGACCGGCCTGCCCGTCGTCATCAACACGAGCCTGAACACCGCAGGACGTCCCATGGTGGACGCCCCGAGGGAAGCTCTCGAGCTCTTCGGATCGACGCCGGTGGACGCGCTCGTCCTCGGCCCACACCTCGTGCGGCGCGCCGCCCTCACTGCGCAGGGATCCTCGTCGTGACGGCAGGGGTCGGATTGGCTCGGCTGGCGACGGGATACACCGTCGTCATTCCCACCGTGGGGCGACCCACGCTGGCCGAGCTGCTCATCGGGTTGGCTCGTCAGGAGGGCTTCTCGGCAGCCGAGGTCATCGTGGTGGACGATCGTCCCGAACCCGCCCCGCCGATCGAGGTGCCCGACGAGGTCGCCGGCCGGCTCTCCGTGCGCATCGTGCCGGGGCTGGGCCGGGGTCCTGCAGCGGCCCGCAACCTCGGGGCACGCCTCGCCCGCACCGCGTGGATCGCCTTCCTCGACGACGACGTGGTCGTGCCGGAGGGCTGGGCGCTCGCGCTCCAGCGCGATCTCGACGGCGCCGGCGACCGGGTCGCCGGGGTGCAGGGACGGATTCGCGTGCCCCGGCCCGAAGGGCGCCGGACGACCGACTGGGAGCGCTCGACGGCCGGTCTCGAGGAGGCGGAGTGGGCCACCGCGGACATGGCGTACCGCGCGGCGGCGCTCGCAGCGGTCGACGGCTTCGACGAACGCTTCCCACGGGCCTACCGCGAGGACGCGGACCTCGCCCTGCGAGTTCGCGAGGCGGGCTGGGAGCTCCAGGTGGGGGAGCGGCACATCGTGCACCCCGTGCGGCCGGCCGATCCGTCGGTGAGCGTGCGCGTGCAGCGTGGCAACATCGACGACGCCCTGATGCGCCGTCTGCATGGGAGGGACTGGCGCCGTCGGGCGGGGACCGGTCGAGGCCGGCTGCCCTGGCACGTGGCGACGACGGTGGCGGCAGCGGCAGCGCTGGCCGGCCTGGGGATGCGCAGCACCCGAATGGGGGCCCTCGGCGCCGCCACGTGGGTGGGACTCACCGGCGACTTCATGCTGCGCCGCATCGCACCCGGACCAAGGACGCCCCGTGAGGTCGCCACGATGGCGTGGACGAGCGGCGTGATTCCCCCTCTCGCCGTGGTGCACCGGCTCACCGGTTGGTGGCGGCACCGCAACGCCGAGCCGTGGCCCCCTTCCGTCAAGGCGGTCCTCTTCGACCGGGACGGCACGATCGTGGAGGACGTCCCCTACAACGGCGACCCGGCTCACGTCCGGCCGATGACTGACGCTCGTCACTCGGTGGATCGCCTGCGCATCAAGGGAATTCGTGTCGCAGTCATCACCAACCAATCAGGCGTGGCGCGCGGCCTCATCAGCACGGACGACGTCCGCGCCGTCAACGAGCGGATCGACCAAGCGATCGGGCCGTTCGACGCATGGGAAGTGTGCCACCACGGGCCCGACGATGGTTGCGAGTGTCGAAAGCCACGGCCCGGACTCGTTCGCGCGGCGGCCCGGCGCCTGGGGGTCGACCCGACGAGGTGCGTCGTCATCGGCGACATCGGGGCGGACGTGCTGGCGGCGCGTGCGGCGGGGGCGACGGGGATCCTCGTGCCCACGCCCGTGACCAGGACAGAGGAGATCGAGTCGGCACCGTGGGTGGCGCAGACCCTGTCCGCCGCAGTCGACGTCGCTCTGGCGCGGGGGCGAACCCGTGCCTGAACCGCGTCGCTCCATTCTCGCCGTGCGCCTGGACAGCCTCGGGGACGTCCTCCTCATGGGACCGGCACTGCGCGCGCTGCGCACCGGAGCAAGCCGCCTCGACCTGCTCGTCTCGCCGGCCGGCGCGCCCGCGGCCGAGCTGCTCCCGGGCATCGACGACGTCATCACCTTCGACGCGCCCTGGGTCGGCTACGAACCGCCACCCGTCGACTCGCCAGGCGTGCTCGCGCTCGTCGAGCTGCTGAGGGAGCGCGGCTACGACGAGGCGGTCATCTTCACCTCGTTCCACCAGAGCCCGCTGCCCATGGCGCTGCTCGCCCGGCTGGCCGGCATCCGGCGCGTCGCTGGCACCAGTGAGGACTATGCCGGTTCCCTGCTCGACGTCCGGCATCGTCGTCTGGCCGACGGTGCACCGGACACCGGTGGACCAGAGGGCGGGCACGAGGTGCGGGCAGCGCTCGCACTTGCCCGTGCGGCCGGGCACGAGCTGCCGCGCGGTGACGACCTCCGCCTGCGCCTGCGACCCCTCGGTCAGCCCACAGGACTGGCGGCGTCGCTGCCGCAGAATTACGTGGTCGTCCACCCGACGGCATCGGTCTCCTCCCGCTCCATCCCCGACCCGCAGACCGCCGACCTGGTGGACGGGCTCCTCGCGGCCGGCTGGCACGTGGTCGTCACTGGAGCGTTCTCCGCCCCCGCCGACCCGCCGCCACGGGTCGGCTCGCTCGCGCCAGCCGACAGCAGGCCGGTCACTGATGCACGCGGGCGGACCAGCTTCGCAGAGCTCGCCCAGATCCTCGCCGGCGCCCAGTGTGTCGTCTCCGTCAACTCGGGCCCCGCCCACCTCGCTGCCGCCGTGGGCACGCCCGTGGTCAGCCTGTTCGCCCCGGTCGTGCCGGTGGAGCGGTGGGGCCCGTGGGGAGTCCCGGCCCGGGTCCTCGGCGACCAGTACGCCGGCTGCCGCGGTACGCGGGCCCGCGAGTGCCCGATCGACGGGCATCCTTGCCTCTCAGGCGTTTCCGGAGACGAGGTCGTCGACGCGGTGCGTGAGCTGGTGGGCTCAGAGGTGGTGGTCGCATGAGGATCCTCGCCTGGCACGTGCACGGCTCGTGGATGACGTCGTTCGTCTCGGGACGGCACGACTACGTCATCCCGCTGACACCGGATCGCGACGCCGACGGCCGCGGTAGAGCCCTGACGTGGGACTGGCCGGCGCGGGCCCGGGAGGTGAAGGTCGCCGACCTGCGGGACGAGCCGTTCGACGTCGCCGTCCTCCAGCGCCCACACGAGGCGGAGCTGCTCGAGCAGTGGACGGGCCTGCGGGCCGGTGTGGACGTACCTGCCGTCTACGTCGAGCACAACACTCCGACGGGAACTGCGGTGGGCACCCGGCACGCGGTGACGCGCGAGAGCCGGCTCAGCGGCATACCCCTTGTCCATGTCACGCATTTCAACGCGATGGCGTGGGACTGCGGCGACCACGAGGTCTTCGTCGTCGAGCACGGTATAGCCGACCCCGGCCACCGCTACACCGGCGAGGACGCGAGCCTCGCGGCGGTCGTCAACGAGCCGGTGCGTCGCTGGCGGGTCGCCGGCACGGACCTGCTGCTCCGGATGGCGCGGCTCGTCCCGGTGCGCGTCTACGGGATGCAGACCGACGCGCTGGTCGGCGTGGCCCGGGAACGCGGCGTGGACCTGGCCGGGCGGACCCACGACCTGAGCCAAGCGGAGCTGCACGCCGCGCTGGGCAGGCATCGGGCCTACTTCCACCCCTACCGGTGGACGAGTCTCGGGCTGGCCATGCTCGAGGCGATGGCCCTCGGCCTGCCGGTCCTCGCCCTGTCGACGACCGAGGCCCCCGAGGCGGTGCCACCCGAGGCCGGCGTCGTCTCGAATGACCTCGCTCGCCTGCAGGCCGCCGCTCAGGAGTGGCTCGATGACCCGAAAACCGCACGGCGGCACGGTGCAGCCGCCCGCGCCCACGTCCTCTCCCGCTATTCCCTCGATCGGTTCCTCGACAGCTGGGACCACGTCCTCAAGGAGGTGACCTCGTGAAGATCGCCCTCATCTCCGAGCACGCCAGCCCGCTGGCCGTCCTCGGTGGCGTTGACGCCGGAGGTCAGAACGTGCACGTCGACGCCCTCGCCCGGCACCTCGGGCTGCGTGGCCACGACGTCTGCGTCTACACGCGGCGGGACGATGAGTCCCTCGCCGAGCGGGTTCCCCTCGCGCCCGGAGTCACGGTGGTGCACGTCCCCGCGGGCCCGCCACGACCGGTGCCGAAGGATGAGCTGCTGCCCTTCATGCCGGAGTTCGGACGCTGGCTCGAGCAGGACTGGCGGGCCCAGGGCCCGCCCGACGTGGCCCACGCCCACTTCTGGATGTCCGGCCTGGCGACGGTCCAGGCCGCCCAGGCGGTCGGTGTCCCGGTCGCCCAGACCTTCCACGCCCTTGGGACGGTCAAACAGCGCCACCAGGGCGCGGACGACACCAGCCCGGCCGACCGGATCGACCTCGAGCGCCAGCTCGCCTGGCAGGTCGACCGGATCATCGCGACCTGCTCCGACGAGGTGGCGGAGCTCGGCGCCATGGGTGCTCCGGTGCACCGGGCGCGTGTCGTCCCGTGCGGCGTCGACACGGCGCTGTTCCGCCCCGGCCACCATCCCAACCACGCCCACGATGACGGTGCCCATGACGACGGGGGCGGCGGCGATGAGGACCGTCCGGCGCGTCTGCTCGTCGTCGGTCGACTCGTGCCCCGAAAGGGGTGCGACACGGTCATCAGGGCGCTCGCGGAGATCCCGGACGCCGAGCTCGCGATCGCCGGAGGCCCCGACGTGAGCCGCATTCAGGACGATCCGGAGGCACAGCGCCTGCTCGAGATCGCTCGCGAGGCAGGTGTCGCCGACCGCGTCCGCCTGCTCGGTGGAATCGCCCACGAGGACATGCCCCAGCACTACCGGTGGGCCGATGTCGTCCTCTCGACTCCGCGGTACGAGCCCTTCGGGATCACCCCGCTGGAGGCGGCGGCGTGTGGTCGGCCGCTCGTCGGGCATGCCGTGGGAGGGCTGCTCGACTCCGTCATCGACGGGCTGACCGGCCGCCTCGTCGAGCCGGGGGACCCGAGCGCGCTGGCGGAGGTGGTCCGCGAGCTGCTGGCCGACCCTGCGGCTCGGGCCCGGATCGGCGCCGAGGCTCGCCGCCGTGCACTCCAGCGCTTCGACTGGTCGATCGTGGCAGCGGCCACAGAGCAGATCCTCGTCGACGTGGCGCGGACCCCGCTGAACGGGAGCGCCCTCCCGGTGCCGCACGCATCGGAGCTTCCCGGGGACTGGGGCGACGTGGTGCTGGGCCACTCGTGGCTCGAGCGTCACGAGCGCGAGCTGAGGGACGGTCTCGTGGAGGTCGAGCACGCATGGCCGCTCGTCCAGTCGTGGGGCGAACAGCTCGCCCGGTCCCTTCCCGACGGCGGACGGGTGCTCGCGGCCGGCAACGGCGGCAGCGCGGCGGAGGCGCAGCACCTCACCGCTGAGCTGGTCGGCCGGTTCCTGGCAGAGCGGCGTCCTCTGTCGGCGATCTCCCTCCACGCTGAGTCGTCGAGCTTCACGGCGATCCTCAACGACTACGGGGGCGACGAGGTGTTCGCCCGACAGGTGGAGGCGCACGGCCGGCCGGGGGACATCGTCATCCTCCTGTCGACGAGCGGGACGAGCAGCAACGTGCTGCACGCGGCCAAGCGAGCCCACGACATCGGTCTCACGGTGTGGGCGCTGACGGGACCGGCTCCGAATCCGCTCGCCGCGATGGCGGACAGCGCCATCGCCGTACCGGCCGGGTCGACCGCCGCGATCCAGGAGGTCCACTTGGTGATCATCCACGCGCTCTGCGCGGCCATGGACAGCGTCCTCGCGGCCCGGTCCATGCTCGAGGGAGCGCCCCTACGGAGGACGTCGTGAGCCGGGGAAACCTCGTCGTCGTCGGCGATGCCCTCCTCGACCGGGAGGTCGTTGGCTCGACGACGCGGCTGTGTCCCGACGCGCCCGCGCCCGTCATCGACGTGGAGCGGGTCGACGAGGGGCCGGGCGGTGCCGGGCTCGCTGCCGTGTTGGCAGCGGAGGCAGACGTCGCGGTCACGCTCATCGCTCCTGTGGCGGATGACGCGGCGGGAGAGCAGGTTCGGGCAGGCCTGGCTGCGGCCGGAGTCGGTCTCGTCGCCCTCGGGCACGAGGGAGCGACCCGGACGAAGTGCCGGATCCGGATCGCCCATCAGGTCGTGGCCCGGCTCGACGAGGGGGGACCCGCCACGCCACGCGGGCCACTGCCGCGGCAGGCGCTGGAGGCGCTCGAGGCGGCCGACGGGATCCTGGTCTCCTGCTACGGCGCTGGGACCAGCAGCCTGGAGCCGCTGCGGCGGGCACTCGCTGCCCGGGCCGCACACGTGCCCGTCATCTGGGACCCGCATCCGCGCGGTGCGCCGCCCATCCCCGGCTGCGCGCTCGCGACGCCCAATACAGCGGAGGCGGCGGAGGCGGTGGCCGTCCGCGGCCGTTC
>NZ_DATCWX010000163.1:0-10657 GCF_036566125.1 Intrasporangium sp. | reverse complement strand
CGGCCGGCCGCTCCCCGGTCGAGCGGGTGCCGGGCGCCGGAGCGGTAGGCCACGTGGAAGTCGGTCCACGTCGGCTCGACGACGACCAGGGCCAGCCCTTCGTCGCCCTCGGACACCGTCAGATGGGCGGTGGCGCCGACCGAGTCGGCCAGCTCCTGGAGGATCGGCCGGGCCTCGGTCCGCACGAGGGGGGTGACCGCGGCGGCGAGCCGGCTGACTCCGAGGCCGAGGCGGACCCGGCCGCCCGGCCGTCTCGTGACGAGGTGGTGGGCCTCGAGGGCCGTGACGAGCCGATAGACGACGGGGCGGCCGACATCGAGCTGCGCGGCCAGCTCGGTGATGGTCAGGCCGCTGGCGCGGCCTGGAAGGGCCAGCAGCTCGAGCAGCTGGATCCCACGGTCCAGCGTCTTGGAGCTCTCCGGCGCCGGCCGTCCGGCGGCAGGAGGGGCTGCTCCGGCCCCGTTGAGCGGTCGGCCCATCACCCCTCCGAGTGGGCTCCGTCGGTGTCCTGCAGAGCCGCCACCGCCTGACCACCCGCCTGCTTGCCCGCCGCCCGTGACCACGACAAGGCGTAGAGCCCGTCGTCGGCTGCGAGGCCGGCCTCACCGAGCTCGAGCGGCCGGAACGTGTCCACCATCACGGCCAGCTCGTCGAAGTACTCCACGCCGATCGACCCCTCGGTCGCGCCGGGCTGGGGTCCGTGCGCATGCCCGCCCGGGTGGACCGAGATCGACCCGCGGCCGATGCCGGAGCCCTTCCGGGCCTCGTAGTCGCCATCGACATAGAACATGATCTCGTCGCTGTCGACGTTGGAGTGGTAGTACGGCACGGGGATCGAGAGCGGGTGGTAGTCGACCTTGCGCGGCACGAAGTTGCAGACGACGAAGCCCATCCCCTCGAAGACCTGGTGCACGGGCGGAGGCTGGTGCACACGTCCCGTGATCGGCTCGAAGTCGCGGACGTTGAAAACATAGGGATAGAGGCACCCGTCCCACCCGACGACGTCGAGCGGGTGGAAGGGCAGGACGTGAATCGACCCGACCACGCTGTTTCCCGGACCAGGCCCTCGCCCGCGATGCTTGATGTAGATCTCGGTCTCCTCGTCGGCGCTCGCCCCGATGTCCTCCGCCAGCAGCGGCCCGCCCGGGCCGCGCAGGTCTCGCTCGCAGTACGGTGCGTGCTCGAGCAGCTGGCCATACCTGCTCAGGTAGCGCTTCGGCGGCGAGATGTGACTGTTGGCCTCGATGCAATAGGCCCGGAGCGGGTTGGCGGCATCCTCGACTGGGAGCCACCGGTGCGTCGTCGAGCGGGGGATGATGACGTAGTCGCCCTCGGCGACAGCGAAGGCGCCGAAGACGGTTTCGACGTGAGCCGCGCCACGCTCGATGTAGACACATTCGTCGCCCATGGCGTTCCGGTACCACGGGCTGGGGCGGGCAGCGACAGCGTAGGAGATCCGCACGTCGCCGTTGCCGAGGACGAGCCGGCGGCTCGTGACGACGTCGGCCTCCTGCACCGCCGCGTCGTCGAACAGGTCGTGCAGCTTGAGGTGCCGGGGCGTCAAGGGATGGTTCGGCGTCGTCGACTGGTCCCGTACCTCCCAGACCCGCGACGCCGAGACGGTCGAGGGGATGTTGCGGTGGTAGAGCAGTGACGAGTCGGAGGAGAAGCCCTCCTCGCCCATCAGCTCCTCGTAGTAGAGCTCGCCTCCGTCGCGGCGGTGTTGGGTGTGCCGCTTGGGCGGGATGTTGCCGGCTGCCCGGTAGTACGCCATGTCTGCCCCTCGATCATCGCGGCGTCCGATTTTCGGACGTTGGTGTCTCCCTCAAGACACACTGGAGTACCCTCCGGGACATGTCAAGGTCGACCGGATTCCCCCACCATGCGCGGCTCTTCGAGCACCTCGTCGACGACGCGGCCGTGTTCCCGCCGGGGCTGGCTCCCATGGACGTGGCCGTCCGGGACCACGTGGATTTCCAGGATGGGCCGTATGCCGCTCAGCTCGGTCCGCTGCTCGTGCCGGCTACCGCGGCGGCTGAGGTGGCCGCCCTCGCCGCTCGTGACCCTCGTGCGGCGCGCTCCCCGCTACGGGTCGGTCTCGTCGTGCGCCCTGGCGGTTCGCTCGAGCCACTGACTGACGCCGTCCACCTGCTGCGGGACGAGCCCGCCGTGCACGTCGGGAGCGTCGAGGTCGGCTGGTCCCCCGACTGGCGGCAGGTGCTCGAGCTCGGGCTGCCCGTCGTGGTCGAGGTCGGACGCGGGGCGGCCCAAGCACAGGGGCTCGACGAGATCGCCGAGGCAGGCACCCGCGGCGCCGGCGTCCGAGCCAAGTTCCGCACCGGTCAGACGCCGACCTGGCCATGGCCGGACGAGGCCGCGCTGGCGGAGTTCCTCCACGCGACCGTGGTGCGGGGTCTGGCGTTCAAGCTCACGGGCGGCCTGCACCATGTCGTGCGGGGCGACGACGGTGGGGAGCCCATGCACGGCCTGCTCAACGTCCTGGTGGCCACCCATGACGCCCTCGAAGGGGCGGGGACCGCACACGTCGCGCGCACTCTCGAGGTGACGGACGTCGAGCACCTCGTCGGGCGCCTGACTGCGCTCGACACCGAGGACATCGAACGGCTGCGCGCATCCTTCACCGGGTTCGGCTGTTGCGGCGTCCTCGATCCGCTGACCGAGCTGGAGGCCCTCGGCCTCCTCCCCGAAAGGACCACGGCGTGACCACCTGGCTTGACGTCCCAGCCGACCACCCCTTCGGCATCCACAACCTGCCCTACGGGGTGTTCTCCACCAGCCGTGACGCCACGAGGCGCGTCGGGGTCAGGATCGGCGATGCCGTCCTCGACGCCGGCGCCGTCGCAGCGATCGGTCGGGACGGCGGTCAGCTGGGCGCCGGTCCCGATCTCGCGACCGCTTGGCAGACCGCGAGCCTCAACGCGTTCCTCGGTCTGGGCCGACCAGCGTGGACCATCGCCCGCGAATGGCTGACCGAGATCCTCACCGATGACGTGCACCGCGCCGGCGTGGAGCCGCATCTGCACCCCCTCGACACCGTCACCATGCACATGCCGATCGAGGTCGCCGACTACGTCGACTTCTACGCCAGCGAGGACCATGCCTCCAACGTCGGCAAGATCTTCCGGCCGGACAACGCGGCGCTGCCGCCGAACTGGAAGCACCTGCCCATCGGCTACCACGGCCGGTCCGGCACCGTCATCGTCTCGGGGACCGACGTCGTGCGCCCCAGCGGTCAGCGCAAGGCGCCGAGCGACCCCACCCCGGTCTTCGGTCCGAGCATCCGCCTCGACATCGAGGCCGAGCTGGGCTATGTCGTCGGCGGAGCCACCGAGGTCGGCACGCGGGTCTCCGTCGACGAGGCGGCCGACCACCTCTTCGGCGTCGTCATCCTCAACGACTGGAGTGCCCGAGACATCCAGGCGTGGGAGTACGTCCCGCTGGGCCCCTTCCTCGGCAAGTCTTTCGCGACGTCCATCTCGGCGTGGGTGACGCCCCTCGACGCGCTTGCGCAGGCCCGGCTGGCCCTGCCGGGGCAGGAGGAGCCCGCCGTCCTGCCCTATCTCGAGGGGCCGGCGTTCGGGCTCGACATCCACCTGGAGGTCGCTCTCAACGGCACTGTCGTCACCCGACCGGAGTACGCCGGAATGTACTGGTCACCCGTGCAGATGCTCGCGCACCTGACCGTCAACGGCGCATCCCTGCGCAACGGTGATCTCTTCGGCTCCGGCACGGTGAGCGGCCCGGAGAAGGGCACACGGGGCAGCCTGCTCGAGCTCACTTGGAACGGCACGGAGCCGCTCCTCCTCGAGGACGGCTCGACCCGCGGCTTCCTCGAGGACGGCGACACCGTGACGATCACCGCCTGGGCCCCCGGACCGGACGGCACGCGGATCGGCCTCGGCGAGGTCTCGGGGATGATCCGCCCCAGCCCCTGAAGCCCACCATGGGCGAGTGTGCACGGGCCGCCCCCCGAACGTGTTCACTCGATCAGGGCGGAGGAGGCCCTCCTGCCCTGATCGAGTGAACAACTTCCGGGGCGATGCCGGGCGTTTCGGCAGACTCCTTGTGAGTGTCAGTGGGCGACGACCGGGGCCACGGTCTGGTCCGGGCCGTCGCTCTCCACGTCGTCGAGCAGGTGTGACTCCTCTCGCCTGCGGGGCAGGAACAGCGCGGGAATGAGGGTCAGGCTGACGAGGATTGCGGCCACGAGGAAGGTCTGCCCGAAAGCGTCGGCGGCCTGCTCGAGCCCCTCCGCCACGCCGGCCGGTCCGCCGATCTGCCCGGCGATGGCTGGGTTGCGCCACGTGGCGATGGCCGGTCCGGCGAGCGGCTTGGCGGCGAGCAGGTTGGTGAAGACGACCGAGATGACGGCGATGCCGATGGAGCTGGCCACCTGCTGGGTGATGTTGAGCAGCGTCGAGCCACGGGCGACCTGGTGCGACCTCAGTGTCCTCAGCGCCGACGTCATGAGCGGCATCATCGTCGCACCCATACCAAGACCCATGACGAACAGGACCGGGATGAGGTAGCCCCAGTACGGCGTGTCAGCGGTCACCTGCGTCAGTGCGAACATACCGCCGACGATGAGCAGCAGGCCGAAGGGGACGATGCGGCCCACGGGGAACCGGTCCGCGAGCGCGCCGGCGATGGGCATGGTGACCATCGCACCGAGGCCTTGTGCCGCGACCAGCCAACCGGAGTCGACCGGACTCTCGCCCCGGACGAGCTGGAAGTACGTCGGCACGAGGAAGAGCGCCCCGAAGAAGGAGGCCGCGAAGAGGAACATCGTGATCGTCGAGACCGTGAAGTTCCGGACGACGAAGAGGCGCAGGTCGAGCAGCGGGTGCTTCGGCCGGAAGCTGTAGAGAACGAACGTGAGGAGCATGATCACGCCGATGGTCGCGGGCACGCCGACCTTGAGCGAGAAGAAGGTGCCCTCTCCGGGGATGGAGCTGATCCCGTAGAGGAAGAGCGCGAGACCGGGCGACATGAGGAGCATGCCGATGACGTCGAACGACTCCGACGGCTGCGGCCGGTCCTTCGGCAGGGCGAGCCAGGCGTAGGCGATGGCGGCGATGCCGAGGGGCAGGTTGATGAGGAAGATCCAGTGCCACGAGTAGTGGTCGATGAGCCAGCCGCCGAGAATCGGGCCGAAGATCGGGCCGAGGAGCATGGGGACACCGAGGATCGCCATGAGCCGGCCCATGCGGGCAGGCCCGGCGGCTCTCGTCATGATCGTCATGCCAAGAGGCATGAGCAGTCCCCCACCGAACCCTTGCAGGACCCGGAAGAAGATGAGCATGCCGATCGAGTCGGCCGTCGCGCAGAGGGCCGAGCCCGCCGTGAAGAGCGCGAGAGCGAGCAAGTAGGGCCGCTTCGTGCCGAAGCGGTCCGCGGCCCAACCGGTCAGCGGAATGACGGTCGCGAGCGCCAGCGTGTATGCCGTGATCGTCCACGCGACGGTGGAGTACGGAAGCGGGTTGGCCGGGTCCGTCGAGAACTCCTCGGCGAAGGTCGGCAGGGCGACGTTGACGACCGTGATGTCCAGGATCGACATGATGGCGCCGAGGACGACGACGCCGGCCACCTTGAGGACGGCGGCGTCGATCTTGTCCGGGTACTGCGCCGGTCCTCCGGGTTGGCTGGCCGCCGTCGTGGCTGAAGCAGGTGACACGTGTCCCCCTGGTCATGGAGAAGCTTGGGAGTTGAGGGTTGGCCGAACTGGCCAGCGGCGTCTTTGCCGCAGCAGCGCAGATTTGCGCGCAGACCATTGTGCACCCAGGCCCTGCTCCGTCCGCAAAGCTTTTTGGAGGAGTGCGAGTCACCCGCGGGTCACATCGGGCGTCGCGGCTGCTTCCCGACGGTCACATAGGTGCTGGCGACCTTGTCGTGCAGGGCCTGACGCTTGCTGTCCCACAACGGCCACAGCCCGTCGATCAGGGTCAGCAGCCCGATGAACGTGCTGACGAGCGGAAGGATGCGGCGCTTGATCGCGGTCGTCAGGTCGAGCGGCCCTGGTCGGTCGGTGCGGCGCACACTGATGCGAAGCGCCATCTTGCCGGGCGTTTGTGCGACCGTGACCCAGAAGGCGATGGCGTAGACCGACGCAACGACCCAGGACAGCAGCCCAGCCTTGACCGACACTCCGGCGATGGAGGACACGAAGTCGTTCATCGCAGACTGGTCACTCGTCTCAAGCGCGGTCGTGAACCTGTCGACGAGCTCGTTGTACTCGGGCACGAAGATGGGCGTGAGCAGTTGGACGACGATCCCGATGATGATGCCGTCGAGGATCCAGGCGAGCAACCGCTTGCCCCATGAGGCGAGCGGGACGCCGTCCTCGGTGACCGGGCCCTGCAGCCACTGCTGCGCCTGGGGGGCGCCCGGGTACTGCCCAGCCCCCGGGTAGCCCTGGTACTGCTGGCTGTGCTGTCCCGGGTACTGCTGCGTTTCCTGGCCCTGCTGCCCACCGCTCGGCACCTGCCACGCGCCACCCTGGGGCAACGGAGCCGTCGGCGGCTGCGGCTGTCCGATGGTGGACTGCGAGGCCGTCGGCGACTTCTTCGGTGCGGTGTGGCTCGTCCACGTCACCCCATCCCAGTAGCGGAGCAGGTCGGGATTGCTGGGGTCGTCGTACCACCCTGAGGGCTGCTGGCTCATGCCCCAACTCTGCCATGAAGCGGGGCCTCCGCCCTTCATCGCGACATAACCCACCGGGCGCGCGCCGCCGAGGTCATCCACCCTCTGTCGTCAGGCGATCGTTGCTCGCACCGGGGCCGGTCCGAGGTCGCCCGCCCGCACAGCGGGCCGAGTCGAGTCACGAAGTCGGCGAGCAACGGTCGTCCCGCCTGCTTGGCGACTGACGCCTAGAGGTTGCCGCGCCTGTCCTGCTCGCGCTCGATCGACTCGAAGAGGGCCTTGAAGTTGCCCTTGCCGAAGCCGAGTGACCCGTGCCGCTCGATGATCTCGAAGAACACCGTCGGGCGGTCGCCGAGCGGCTTCGTGAAGATCTGCAGCAGGTAGCCGTCCTCGTCGCGGTCGACGAGGATCTTGCGCTGCTTCAACTTCTCGATCGGCACGCGGACCTCGCCGATGCGAGCGCGTAGCTCGGGGTCGTCGTAGTAGGCGTCCGGCGTGTCGAGGAACTCGACACCTTCAGCTCGGAGCCGGTCGACGGTGTCGAGGATGTCGTTCGTCGCGAGCGCGAGGTGCTGGGCACCCGGACCGCGGTAGAACTCGAGGTACTCGTCGATCTGCGACTTCTTCTTCGCCACGGCGGGCTCGTTGAGCGGGAACTTGACCCGGTGGTTGCCGTTGGCGACGACCTTGGACATGAGCGCCGAGTAGTCGGTGGCGATGTCGTCACCGATGAACTCGGCCATGTTCACGAAGCCCATGACCTTGTTGTAGAAGCCGACCCACTCGTCCATCTTGCCGAGCTCGACGTTGCCGACGATGTGGTCGAGCGCCTGGAAGAGACGCTTCGGTGCGCCCTCCCGCTTGACGAACGTCGACGAGGCGGCGAGGTAGCCGGGTAGGTACGGACCGGCATACGCGCGGTCGCCGACGGTCCGCTGCACCAGGGTGTGCCGCGTCTCGCCGTAGGTGGCGATCGCCGCGACGCGGACGGTGCCGTGCTCGTCGGTGAGGTCGTGCGGCTCCTCGAGGACGGTCGCGCCGGCCTTCCGCGCCTGGGCGATGCACCGGTCGACGTCGGGGACCTCGAGGGAGATGTCGACGACGCCGTCCCCGTGCTTCGCATGGTGTGCGACGAGCGAGCTGTCCGGGCTCACCGCACCCTTGACGACGAAACGGATCGAGCCGGACTTGAGGACGAACGCCTTGTGGTCGCGGTTGCCGTTCTCGGGGCCGGAGTAAGCGACGAGCTCCATGCCCCACGCGCTCTGGTAGTAGTGCGACGTCTGGGTGGCGTTCCCGACGACGAAGACGATGGCGTCCCATCCGGTGACGGGGAAGACGTCCTTGGTCTCGTCGTACTCCACGAGCCCGACGAGCTGCTTGAGCTGGTCGAGGTCGAGGTCCGCCTCGCGCTCCTGGTCGGTCAGGTCTACTTGCAGGCCTCCGTGCACGTCAGTGGTCATGAGCCGGAGAGTTGCAAAGCGAGCTGAAGTGGTCAACAGAATCCGTTGAAAGTGGGCAGCATGCACAAAATGCTGGCCGTATGCCGCTGAGCACAGGACACTCTGTTCATGACCTCCCAGCCGTCCCCGCCTTCCACTCCCACCGCCCGCGGCCCGGTCGATGCCCTCGACTGCCGGATCCTCCTGCTGCTCCTACGTGAGCCGGGGGTCGGCGTGCTCGGGGCCTCCCGTCGGCTCGGCGTCGCACGCGGGACCGTCCAGGCCCGGATCGACCGCCTCCAGGCACGGGGTGTGCTGCGCTCGATGGCCCCCGACGTCGACCCCGCCGCCCTCGGCTATCCGGTGACGGCGTTCTGCACGCTCGAGATCCGTCAGGGGCGCGGTGGACACTCCCCCGTCGTGGACCACTTGGCCGCGATCCCCGAGGTGCTGGAGGCACACACCATCACCGGGTCGGGCGACGTCCTCATCCGGATCGTCGGAAGGGACAACGCCGACCTCCAGCGGGTGATCGACCAGGTCGTGGACGACACGCACGTGACCCGCGCCTCGACAGTGATCTCCCTGGCGACCCGCCTCGACCACCGGATGGTCCCGCTCGTCGAGCACCTACTCGAGCAGCGCCAGCAGCGTCAGCAGCAGCAGACCCCGCCCTGACCCGGCAACACACCCGCTTACCGCCTGGGCACCCCAGCTGCAGCCGGGGCCACCGCGCGGTAAGCGGGTGTGTTGCGGAAGAGGGTGGGTCGAGGGGTGATCGTCGGAGGGTGGGTCGGGGGTGATCGTCAGGTGGTGATCGTCAGCGGCGCGCTGTCCGAGACGAGGCTCCAGTCGATCGCGGAGAAGGTCGAGGGGTCGATGACCCCCTGCGCGCTCACCCAGTCGATGAGCAGCTGACGAATCTCGATCTGGCGGTTGTAGACGACCGGGGCCGACGTGACGTGCGGGAAGTTGCCGCCGCCGGACTGTCGGTAGTTGTTGATGGCGATGACGAACTCGCCGTCGAGGTCGATGGGCGAGCCGTCGTACGACAGGTCGAGGATCCGCCCACCGGGATCCTTGGCGAGATCGATCTCGTAGGTCAGCGCGGCATCGAACCCGCCCATGATGTCGTAGTTGTAGTCCGGCGTGCCGTTCGGCGCCGTGTCGGTCACGGCGTTCGTCAGGTCCCCCGGAGCGAAGGGTCCGGTGCCGCTCACCTTCTTGAAGTACCGCGACGAGTACTCGAGGTAGTCCTTGACCTGGGCGCCCGTCAGGACGATGGCAAGCAGTGTGTTGTCGAAGATGTAGAGACCCGCGACGTCGCGCACGGTGACGTCGCCGGCCGGGATCGCGGCATTCTTGTTGAACGGCGCCGCGATCGACAGCAGGGGCAGGTCCTCCTGCGGCGTCCCCACGAGGGCCTGCTTCACGGCGTCGGCCTGGACGTGGTTGATGAAGTCCATGGCGGCGGTGTCCTCGTACCGGGACGTCGACGCAGACATCGGTGAGAGGCACTCGCCGATGACGCTGTTGACGTAGTCACGCACCGTCTCATGCGAATCCCGCAGCAACGCCGCGATCTCGGGGTCCTCGGGTGCCGTGTTGGAGTTGAGGGTGGTCGCCCTGGACGAGGCGACCTGCCACTGGCCACGGACCTTGACGAGGTCGAGATCCATGACGGTGACGCGCATGCCCCAGTAGAGCGGCTCCGAGAGCAGCACCTGCTTGCCCGTCTGCTCATTCGTCACGAACCGCTGCGGAATCTCCTTGTGGGCGTGCCCGACGAGCACCGCGTCTATGCCGGGCACCTGCTCGGCCATGAGGGTGGCGGCGTTCTCCGGGTACGGCAGCGCGTCACCGTACGACGACGACGTGTCCGCTCCCGAGTGGACCGAGACGACGAGGACGTCGGCGCCGGCGGCCTTGAGCCTGGGGACGAAGAGCGCGGCCTGCTCGACGATGCCCGGGAACCTGACCCTGCCCTCGACGTTCGCCTTGTCCCAGATCGCCACGCCGGGCGTGACGAGGCCGAGGATGCCCACCTTGACCGGCTTCGATCCGGGCACCTGGACGGTCTTGATGACGTAGGGCCGGAAGACCGGCTGGCCGGTGTCCCAGTCGACCGAGTTCGCCGAGAGCAGCGGGAAGTTGAGCTGGTCCTCCCACGTCCGCAGCACGTCGAGGCCGTAGTTGTACTCGTGGTTGCCGAGGGCGGCGGCGTCGTAGCCGACGAGGTTCATCGACTGCGCCATGGGGTGCTTGGAGCCACTGGTGATGGGGTCGATCTTCGCGTAGTAGTACGCGAGTGGGGTGCCCTGGATCGTGTCGCCGGCATCGAGGGTGATGCACGTGTCCGGCCCGCGCTCGGCCCGGACCGCCTTGATGAGCGTGGCGGCCTTCGCCAGACCGACGTGGTTGCCGGCGGAGTCCTGGTAGACGGCGTCCTTGAAGTAGTCCCAGTTGTAGACGTTGCCGTGCAGGTCGGTCGTGCCGAGCACGGTGAGCCGGGCGCGGTGGTTGCCGCCCTGGTTGCTGCCGCCGGCGGCCTGGGC
>NZ_DATCWX010000081.1:0-6774 GCF_036566125.1 Intrasporangium sp. | reverse complement strand
TTGCGTCCACACCACAACAGTCGCATCGGAGCCCCTCGATGGTTGACACCATCAAGGAATCCAGCCGCGCTCAGTTCAACCTGATCCACGTGTCGGCCGCGCCCCCCAACCGACCGCAGCTGTCCTGCGCGAGCCGGGCATCCATCGTCGCGTAGTCAGACCGGACCGAGGCATAGGTCCTCGTGCAGTGCTCGCCCTTCGCTGTGAAGACGGCGGAGCCGTCGGCTGCAAGAGTCACGGTGCCCTCCTCGACGAGGGGGACCCGCCCCTTGTCGTCCACCGTCCTAGCATCGTCGCTGACCACGTAGTGCCCGGCGTCGTCGACTGCGAGCAGCCGTCCCGTTCCGGAGAGCAGCCACGTGCCCGTGAGCGACGACAACCACTGAATCCGGTCGAGCGTTCCGCCGATGTACTTCGGCCTGAGTTCGCCCGCCGCAGTCGGAAGCACTCGGGTCAGCACTGACGACAGCCACCCGGGACTGCGGGGCCCACACGAAGCCCCGGTCTCCAAGTCGGCACGGAGCCGGCCGGGCGCCAGCACCGAGAGGGCCCATGACGCCGTGCAGGTGTCCCGCCATCGCAGCATGAGCACGTCGCCCTTGACGCTGTAGGCGAAACCCGGCTCCGACCGGCCGCGCCGGAGGTCCTCGGGCAACGACCAGATCGCCATCGTCCCGTTTGCGTGCAGGACCCACACGATGGGCCTGGGGTCATCATCAATCCGCCACACCCCGACGAGATCCGCAGCCGTGAGCGGTCGCGATGCCGAGTCGAGAAGCGCCGGTATCGCCGGTACGCCCCTCTCACCGCCGACAATCGACAGTGCCGCGACGGCCAGGGCGAGGGCGAGGACGGCACAGGCTGCCACGAGCCAGTTTTGGTTCCGCCATGCCCGTCGCTGCGGCCGACTGGCGCGGCCGACGATGAACTCGCTCTCGAGCCCGGCAACGTCCGCGGCGCTGACCTGGATGCCATCTGCCACGCTGCGCAGCCCCCACTTCACGTGCGCGCCGACATCGATCAGATCGGTGTCGCGCTGGAGTCGTTGCAGGGCCCGCTGCGCATGTCGATTGACCGTGCCGATCTCGAGCTCGAGGAGCGCTGCCGTCTGGGCCTCGCTGAGGTCGAGGTGGTACCGACAGACGATGACTTCGCGTTGCCGTTCCGGCATACGCCGAAGAACGGCCAAGATCCGCAGTGCCTGGTCATTGGCAATCGCGTCGCCGTCGATGCGTCGCGATCGGGAGCGGCCCCGCTGTGCGGTGCGGCACTGGCTGATGACCGCGGCACGGAGCTCCGCGCCAAGCGAGGACCTGCCGCGCAGGGTGTTCCAGTTGCGGTACACCGCGATGAAGGCCTCGTGGACCGAATCCTCAGCGATGTCACGGTCGCCCACGATGAGGTACGCGAGACGGACGAGGTCCGCACAGTGTTCCGTGAAGAGGTCGTGGATGATCGCGTCACGATCGGAGTCGCCAGACCACTCCGGAAATCTCGGTAGCTCTGCCAACATCTCTTGCCTCCCCCACAGCGACGGACATACGACTTGAGTCGCCTTCGCAGTGCGGATGGTTGACCGGTCGCCGAAACCGGTACGCCCATCCCGGCCGGGACCTGAGAGGCTGCCCCCTGTGTCCCTATTCGTCGCCGTCGTCGCGGTGCTCCTTGCGCTCGTGACGTGGGCCCTCCATCGCCGACTCTTCGTCACACCCCAATGGCCGTATGCCGCTCAGCTCGCTTCCGCGGTCGTCTTCGTCCTCGGGTGGCTGGCTATGCTGGCCGCCTTCGCGATCCAGGGCGGCATCATCGACCCGGCGAACACGCGCTGGCTCGCCTGGCTCGGCATGACCTGGCTCGCCGTCGTCTGGTACCTCATCGTCGGAGTCCTCGTCCTCGGACTCGTCGTGTTGCCCGCGCGACTGGCCGGTCGCACGAAGCTGCGACGCACAATGCTACGGATCGGGGCACCCACGGTGGTGGTCGCGGCACTGAGCACAGCGGCATACGGCATCACGGAGGCGGCGGAGCCGACGATCACACCGGTGACGATCACGAACGACCTCGTGCCCGACAAACTCGACGGCCTGCGCATCGCCCTCATCACCGACCTCCACGTCGGGCCCGTGCGGGACGTCGGCTTCACCCGGCGCGTCGTCGACCTGGTCAACAGCGAGCACCCTGACCTCGTCGTCATCGCGGGTGACATCGCGGATGGCAAGGTCGCCCAGGTCGGCGAGGAGATCGCACCGCTGGAGGAGCTCCGTGCCCCACTCGGCGTCTATGGCGTCGAGGGCAACCACGAGGTGATCTCCGGCGAGCCGGAGGCGTGGCTGCACCACTGGGAGGACCTTGGAATCCGCGTGCTGCGCAACGAGAACCTCTCCATCGACCGCAACGGTGGGCAGCTGACCATCGCCGGCCTCAACGATCCGTCCGGCAGCAGTCCGGACGTGGATGACGCCCTGGCCGGCGTGGACCCGGACCTGTTCACCCTGCTGCTGGCCCACCAGCCCAAGCTCGCCGAGCTGGCGGCCGGGCGCGGCGTCAACCTGCAGGTGTCCGGGCACACGCATGGCGGACAGCTGTGGCCCTTCGACTACCTCGTGCGACTCCAGCAGCCGGTCCTCGAGGGCCTTGCTCCGGTAGGTGACGTGCCGGTGTACACGTCGCGCGGCGCTGGGGCCTGGGGCCCGCCGGTTCGGGTCCTCGCCCCGCCGGAGGTGCCGGTCATCACGCTGCGCCAGCGTTAGGGCTCGGACGGCCATGCTCGACTCGTCCCACGGCAACTACGTTTGGCGCATGAGCACCGGCCCGCACCCCGACTTCGCGTCGGCGGTGCGGGACGCACTCGCGGCACGGACCAACCACCAGAGAGCGGCCGGGCAGCAGCGCTACATGAAGTCGGCTCTCCCCTACCACGGCCTCACGTCGCCGGAGCTCGCCAGCGCATTGCGTCCCCTTCTTCGTGACCCGGGCCTGGCCATGCAGTCGCGCGCGGAGTGGGTCGCGACGATCCGTGAGCTCTGGGACGAGGCCACCCATCGGGAGGAGTGGTACGCGGCGCTGGCCCTCGCCAAGCATCGTGCTTATCGCCGATGGGTCGACTCGACCAGCATGCCCTTGTGGGAGAGGCTGATTCGAAGCGGCGGCTGGTGGGACGTCGTCGACGACATCGCCACCCACCTCGTCCGCGACACGGTGCTCGCCGCCCCGCGTGTTGAGAAGCCGCGCATGCGCTCGTGGGCCAACGCGGACTCGCTCTGGGTGCGTCGGGCAGCGATCCTGTGCCAGGTCGGCGTGCGGGACCGGCTCGACCAGCGGCTGCTCGGTGATGTCATCGAGCCGAACATCGAGGATCCTGACTTCTTCAGCCGCAAGGCGATCGGGTGGGCGCTCCGGGACCACGCCAGGTGGGACCCGGCCTGGGTCCGCCGCTTCGTCCAGGAGCATCCCACCCTGTCGGGTCTCTCCCGTCGCGAGGCGCTCAAGCACGTGGGACCGGGGTCGTGACCCAGGCACCGAGCCACCGGCGCGAGATCCTCCGCCTCGCCGTTCCTGCCTTCCTGGCCCTCATTGCCGAGCCGCTCTTCCTGCTCGCCGACTCGGCGATCGTCGGCCACCTCGGCACGGCGGAGCTCGCCGGGCTGGGCGTCGCGAGCGCGGCGCTCATCACCGCGGCGGGGGTCTTCGTCTTCCTCGCCTATGGCACGACGAGCGTTGTGGCGCGTCAACTCGGTGCCGGCGACACGCGCGCGGCGATTGCAGCCGGGGTCGACGGGCTCTGGCTTGCCGTGGGCCTCGGAGTGGCCACCGCGGCGCTCGTCGCGACCTTCGCCGAGCCGATCTGTGCGGTCTTCGGCGCCTCGGAAGCGGTCCTCGTCCAGGCGACGACCTACCTTCGCATCTCGGCCTTCGGGATCCCGGGCATGCTCGTCATCCTCGCCGTCACCGGTGTGCTCCGCGGCCTGCAGGACACCCGCACACCACTGGTCGCCTCCGTCCTGGGGTTCGGTGCAAATGTCGTCCTCAACCTCGTCTTCGTCTACGGACTGCACTGGGGCATAGCCGGATCGGCTTGGGGCACGGTCATCGCCCAGACGGGCATGGCGATAGGACTCGTCCTGGTCCTGCTGCGGCACGCCCGAGCCCGGCACGCCCCGCTGCACCCACACCCCGGCCGGGTGCTCGGCGCTGCCCGGACCGGGGTTCCGCTGCTCATCCGGACCCTGGCGCTCCGGGCTGCCCTGCTGCTCACGACCTGGCTCGCCGCCTCATACGGTGACGTCACGCTGGCCGCGCACCAGGTGGCCCTGACCGTGTGGTCCTTCCTCGCCTTCGCGCTCGACGCCCTGGCCATCGCGGCGCAGGCCATCGTCGGCCGCTCCCTCGGCGCCGGCGATCGCGAGGGTGTCCGGTCGGCGATGCGGACGATGATCAGGTGGGGCGTCTGGGGTGGGCTCGCCATCGGCCTTGTCGTTGTCGCCCTCCACGGCGTCCTGCCACCGCTCTTCACCGGGGAGGAATCGGTCCAGGCCGCCCTCTCCGCCGCGCTCATCATCGTCGGGCTTGGCCAGGCCATCGCTGGCTTTGTCTTCGTCATCGACGGTGTCCTGATCGGCGCCGGCGACGGTCGATGGCTTGCGTGGGGACAGGTGGTCAGCCTGGTCCTCTACATCCCGATCGTGCTCGCCCTGCGCAGCCGCGGGCCGAGCGACTCGGCCGTCGTCGACATCGTCGTGCTCTGGCTTGCGTTCACCTTCTGGATGGCGATCCGCGGGATCGTGCTCGGCTGGCGCGCCCGTCAGGACACGTGGATGGTCACCGGCGCCTGACCACCCCGCCACAGCAGGAGGCCACCTCTCCTCGTCAAGCGAGCTCAGCGGCATACACCTGATTGGTCGTATGACGTTGGGCTCGGCCCCGCGCCAAGGCGCTTTGCCCACCTACAGTTGACCTCGTCAGCGTCCGAACGTGAGGGGAAGTGGATGTGAAAGCGCTCCAGTACGTCCGCATCGGCGCCAAGCCGGAGCTTCGTGAGGTCGACAAGCCCAGCCCCGGTGCCGGGGAGATCCTGCTGAAGATCACCGCGTCCGGCCTGTGCCATTCGGACGAGGTCGTCATGAGCTATCCCGAGGACGTGTATCCCTATCCACTGCCCATGACCTTCGGGCACGAGCCGGCCGGAGTGGTCGCCGAGTTGGGCGAGGGGGTGACGGGCGTCGACGTCGGGGACAGCGTCATCGTGTACGGCTGCTGGGGCTGCGGCGTCTGTGCGATGTGCGCCGATGGGTCAGAGAACCTCTGCCTTCGGGGAATGGTCTCGCCGGGTCTGGGTCGTGATGGCGCGATGGCGGAGTACATGATCGTCGACGACGTCCGCCACCTCGTTCCGATCGGCGACCTCGACCCTGTACGCGCTGCCTCGCTCACTGACGCAGCCCTGACTCCCTACCAGGCGATCAAGAAGGTCCTCCCTCGCCTGGTCGGAGGGACGACGACGGTCGTCATCGGTGCCGGTGGCCTGGGCCACGTCGCCATCCAGCTGCTGCGCACCCTCACGCCCACACGGGTGGTGGCGCTTGACCTCGGCGACGAAAAGCTCGCGTTCGCAAGGGAGATGGGCGCTCACGAGGCCTTGGAGTCCAAGCCGGAGGCCGCTGATCGGATCAGGGAGCTCACGGGCGGTCGCGGCGCTGACGTCGTCTTCGACTTCGTCGGGATCGACCCGACGGGCGATCTCGCGCTGAAGAGCGTCGGCGTCGGCGGGGCGGTGGTCCTCGTCGGCGCTGGTGGCGGCACGGTGAAGGTCGGGCTGATGTCGGCGCCCTTCGATGTCCAGGTCAGCACCTCCCTCTGGGGCCGGCGCAAGGAGCTCCTCGAGCTCGTCGAGATGGCGAAGCGCGGAGACGTGTCCATCGAGACGAAGACGTACCCGCTGGACGATGCGCTCCGGGCCTACGACGACCTGCACGAGGGCCGCGTGCGTGGTCGGGGCGTCATCGTCCCCTGAGGGTCGCTGGGCAGGCGATCAGCACCCCGAA
Organism: Intrasporangium sp.; assembly: GCF_036566125.1. Lineage (GTDB taxonomy): Bacteria > Actinomycetota > Actinomycetes > Actinomycetales > Dermatophilaceae > Intrasporangium. The sequence continues at coordinate 733 of NZ_DATCWX010000081.1, read as the reverse complement.
GAGGTGTCAGGAGGCTTGGTCGCAAAGCTTGGCTTGGGCGGCATCAGAGGGCAGCACTACTGAGCCGTGCCGAAGTGAAGGCCAAGCGCTTCGAGGAAGCCGAAGAATGCGACAACCTGTGGCGGGCGGCTATACCCCGAACTTCGTCCATTCTCCTTCGGAGATCACGTCGACGGAGCCGTCGACGACCTTGATGGCCGTCTGTTCGTCGATCGCGTAGGCGGGAAGGCCGATCTCGGCGGCCCACCGCTCTGCGTGGGCGAGGGTGTTGGTGGGGAACAGGTCCAGGTGCGGGAAGATCGCGAAGTCGACGACGCCCAGAGTGCGGTCGTCGGGCGCGGAGGACCACTCCACGAAGTAGTTTCCGATACGCGGTGTCATCACCATGCTTCCGGCACTGACTCCCACCCAGACGGTGTCGGACAGCGACGGCAGCAGGTCGGCCAGTCCCGACTCCCGGATCCAGTGGTACAGGTAGGTGGCGTCGCCGCCGTCGACCAGCAGCACGTCGGCCTCCCGGACCCACGGGACCCACCGCTCCGACCCAATGGTGGGCAGTGCGGTGAGCTCGAGGACACCGAGCGACGCCCATCCCAGGCCGGTGAAGTGCTCCCACGAGGGCTCGGCGGCCACCAGGCCTCGCACCGATGCCGGTCCGCACATCGGGTGACCCCACTGCGCGGTCGGGACGACCAAGGCGTGGCACTCTGCGATGGGCTTGCCCAGCAGGTCG
>NZ_DATCWX010000095.1:0-17354 GCF_036566125.1 Intrasporangium sp. | reverse complement strand
CCCGCCAAGCGCAGGGACGCGGTACCCCGCGTCGCGCGAGCCCGTCGCAGCGCAGCACTGAACAGCGCACCCGGGATCGCCAGGAGACGGCGCGTCCCTCGACCCCGAGTCCTCGCGGTCGGGGCCCCGCGCCAAAGCGTGGGGCCTCGCCTCGCGGACCGCGGCGGCAGCGCCGACTGCGCATCGCCGTGGCCAATCCGCGGGGCCGCGCACGGTTCATGTTCATCGCTGCGCTCTTCCTCTTCAGCGTCTTCGCCGCACAGCTGCTGCGCATCCAGGCCTTCGACGCCTCGGCCACGCAGGCCGCCGCGCTGTCCAAGCGCCTGATCAAGCTGCACACACCGGCGATGCGGGGCCAGATCCTCGACACGAACGGCCAGGTCCTGGCCGACAGCGTCGAGCGCTTCACCATCGCCGCCGACCCGGTGGCGATCCAGTGCTACGTCAAGGTGCAGGGGGAGTGCGGGTGGCAGGGCGTCCACCAGGCGGCGGCGGACCTGGCACCGAAGCTGGGCCTCGACGTCGCCCGCCTCACCACGCTCTTCACCAAGCCGAACACCCGATACGTCATCGTCAAGAAGGACGTCACTCCGAGCGACTGGCGACAGATCCAGGCCCTCGGCGTCCCCGGCATCGCGGCAGAACGCACGGCGAAGCGCCTCTATCCGACCTCGATGGCGCTGGGCCAGCTCGTCGGCTACGTCAACGCGGCGGACCAGACGGCAGGTGGCGGCGTCGAGCTCATGCTCGATGGGACGCTGGCCGGCAGGTCAGGCACGACGGTCGCAGAGCGGGCGCAGAACGGCGCCGTCATCCCCGGCTCTCAGCGGGTCGACCAACCAGCGGTGGATGGCCGAAACGTCAGGCTCACCATCGACTCCGATATTCAGTGGTACGCGCAGAACGCGCTCGCCAAGCAGGTGACGGCTGTCAAGGCCGAGACGGGCACGGCGATTGTCCTCGAGCTGGCGACAGGCAAGATCCGCGCTGCCGCCAGCTACCCGACGTTCGATCCAAATGACCTGTCGTCGGCCTCCACGGCGGCCCTGCGCAACCACGCCTTCGAGGACGCCTTCGAGCCCGGATCGACCGGGAAGCTCATGACGATGGCTGCGGCGCTGGAGCACGGCGTGGTGACGCCCGACACGGGCGTCATCGTCCCGAATCGGCTGCCCCGGGCGGGGATGAAGTTCAAGGACCACGAGAACCACGGCACCGAGCAGCTGACGGCAACCGGCGTCATCGCCAAGTCGTCGAACCTCGGCACGATCCTCGTCGGAGAGCGAGTGCAGCCGGCCGCGATGGAGCAGATGTACCGGAAGTTCGGCGTCGGCCAGAAGACCGAGGTCGGCTTCGCCGGCGAGTCGAGCGGCGAGCTCGCGAAGGCGAGCGACTGGAACGCACCGCAGCGGTACACCGTGCTCTTCGGCCAGGGATACGCCCTCACGGCGGTCCAGGCGGCCAGCGTGTTCGCAACCGTGGCCAACGGGGGCATCCGGATGCCGCTGTCCCTGGTCGAGGGCACGTACAACGACAGCGGCACGTACGTGCCGGCCCCGTCGGGGCAGGGCACCCGCATCGTGTCGGAGCGCACGGCAACCGAGCTGAGCCGGATGCTCGAGGAGGTCACGGGCGAGAACGGGACCGCTTCCGACGCCCGCATCGAGGGTTACCGCGTGGCCGGGAAGACGGGTACGGCCGATCGCTACGACGAGAAGCTGGGCCGCTACAACGGCTTCACCGCGTCGTTCATCGGCTACGCCCCGGCCGAGAAGCCAAAGTATGTCGTCGCCGTGTTCATCCACAAACCGCAGGCCGGGATGTTCGGTGGGGCCCTGGCCGGTCCGGTGTTCAACCAGGTGATGACCTATCTCCTCGAGCGGGAGAACACGCCGTGGAGCACGCCCTCGGACCTCAAGTACCACGTGTGGGCGGAGAAGAGCCTCTCGCCGAACGACCCCGACGTGCTGAGCGACGCCCGGGCTCGCCGGGACGGCCTGTAAGTTGGGCTGACGTGTCACCTGACCTGATCCGACCCTCGACGTCGGGCGTGTCCCTGCGCGTCCTCGCCGAGCGCAGTGGCGGCGTCCGTGGTGCCACTGACGTCCCTCCGGACCTCACCGTCACGGGCGTCTCGCTGGACAGCCGGGCCGTCCGGCCGGGTGACCTCTATGCCGCCCTTCCGGGGCAGCACGTCCATGGGGCACGGTTCGTGGCTGATGCCGTACGCCTGGGCGCCGTCGCCGTGATCACCGACCACGCAGGGGCGGCCACGATCGAGGAGCACGGGCCGCCCGGCGTCCCGGTCCTCGTCAGCGACAGTCCGCGAGCCCGCCTCGGTCGCATCGCCGCGACCGTCTATGGCGACCCGGGGTCGGACCTGACGATGATCGGGATCACCGGCACCAACGGCAAGACGACGACGGCCTACCTGCTGGAGTCGGCCCTACGGGCGCTCGGCCACCGGACCGGGCTCATCGGCACCGTCGAGACGCGCATCGGCGAGGAGCGCCTGGACTCCGCCTACACCACCCCCGAATCGCCCGATCTCCATGCCTTTCTCGCGGTGATGAGGGAGCGGGGAGCGGACACGTGCGTCATGGAGGTGTCGAGCCATGCGCTGCACCAGCACCGGGTCGACGGCGTCGTCTACGACGTCGCCCTGTTCACCAACCTCTCGCAGGACCACCTGGACTACCACCACTCGATGGACGACTACTTCGACGCGAAGGCCGGCCTCTTCACGCCCGAGCGCTGCCGCGCAGGAGTCGTGTGCGTCGACGACCACTGGGGGCACCGCCTGGTCGAGCGAGCCACGGTGCCCGTGACCACACTGACAACCACCGGCGGTGACAGCATTGACGGTTCTGACCGCACCGACGCAGACTGGGCGGTCGCTGCCCGGCCAGACGCAGGGCCAGCCGACGCACAGCCGGACGCGGCGCAGGGCGGCGGGTTCCGACTGCGCAACCGGACGGGGGACGTCTCGCTCGACCTGGTGTCGCATCTGCCGGGATCCTTCAACATCGCCAACACCGCGATCGCGGCCGTGACGCTGATCCGCCTCGGGTTCGCCCCGCACCGCGTCGAGGCAGCCCTGGCCGTGCCTCCTGTGGTGCCAGGCCGGATGGAGGTCGTGGTGGCCGGTGGCGGGGGCCAGCCGCGCTGCATCGTCGACTTCGCCCATACGCCTGACGCCATCGACGCTGCCCTGACTGCACTGCGGCCCTCGACCCGCGGTCGGCTCATCGCCGTCCTCGGTGCCGGCGGTGACCGGGACCGCAGCAAACGAGAGGCCATGGGAATGGCAGCGGGGAGGCGAGCGGACGTCGTCATCGTGACCGACGACAACCCGCGCTCGGAGGATCCGGCGGCGATTCGAGAGGCCGTCCTGGCCGGTGCCCGGCGGGCCGTCCGCGAGGGCGGTGCGAGGGCGACCGAGGTGCTCGACGGTGGGCGCAGGACCCAGGCCATCAACGAGGCGGTTGCGATGGCCGTCCATGACCCAAGCGACTCAAGCGACTCAAGCAACTCAAGCGGCTCCGGGGCGGTGGACACCGTCGTCGTCCTCGGCAAGGGCCACGAGAAGGGACAGGAGATCCACGGGGTGAAGCACCCGTTCGACGACCGAGACGCCGTGCGATCGGCGCTCAGCGCAGCCGTGGCGGGAGGAACCCGGTGATCCCCATCAGCCTGGCGGACCTCATCGAGGTCACGGGGGGCGAGGTTCACGGCTGCGACGACCCGGCCGCCGTCATCATCGACGGGGTCGTGACCACCGACTCCCGGGAGTGCGGACCGGGCAGCCTCTACGTCGCCCGGGTCGGCGAGTTCGCCGACGGTCACGACTACGCCCCCGCCGCCGTGGCGGCCGGGGCCGTGGCGGTGCTCGGCTCACGGCCCATCGGGGGCGTGCCCACCATCGCCGTCGACGACGTCCAGACGGCGTTCGGGCGGCTCGCGCGCGGCGTGCTCGACCGGGCGCCCGGCCTGCGGGTCGTCGGCATCACCGGCTCCTCCGGCAAGACGACGACCAAGGACCTGCTCGCCTCCGTCCTGTCCACCGCAGGGGAGACGGTGGCTCCGATCAACTCGCTCAACGGTGAGATCGGAGTGCCGCTCACCGTGTGCCGCATCACGCCGGCGACGCGCTACCTCGTTGTCGAGATGGGGGCCCGGGGGATCGGCCACCTCGAGTACCTCACCCACATCGCCCCTCCGCAGGTCGCGATCGTCCTCAACGTCGGCACCGCCCACGTGGGCGAGTTCGGCTCCCGCGCCAACATCGCACTCGCGAAGTCCGAGCTGCCCAAGGCGGTGCCACCGGAGGGCCTGTCCATCCTCAACGCCGACGATCCCCTGGTCGCCGCGATGGCGGGGGGCCTGCAGTCGCGCGTCCAGTTCGTCGGCCGCTCGCCTGAGGCGGAGGTGCGTGCGGAGGACGTGGCCGTCGACACGTGGGGCAGAGCGGCATACGACCTCGTCGCCCCGCAGGGGCGCACGCGAGTGTCCCTGCAGCTCAGTGGTGTCCACCATGTCGCCAACTCACTTGCCGTGGCGGCGGCAGCGTTGGAGCTCGGGATGCCGCTCGACCGGGTGGCGGCGGCGCTCTCGGCAGCGACGCCGATGAGTCGCTGGCGGATGGAGATCACTGAACGTCCGGACGGCGTCGTCGTCGTCAACGACGCGTACAACGCCAACCCGGACTCGATGCGCGCGGCGCTCGACGCGCTCGCCGCCATCGCGACGTCGGGAGCGCGCTGGGCCATCCTCGGCCAGATGCTCGAGCTCGGTCCGGACGGTGACCGTGAGCACGCCGCCATCGGGTCGTATGCCGCCGGGCTGGGTGTCGACCACGTCGTGGCCGTCGGCGACGGGGCGAGGGCCTACGGCGCCGGCGAGTGGCTTCCGAACGTCGACGCGGCCCACGAGTTCCTCGAGGCACGACTTCAGCCCGGCGACGTCGTCCTGCTCAAGTCGAGCCGCGACAGCGGGCTACGGTGGCTCGGTGACCGGCTCGCCGGCACCGGCGAGTGGGCCGATGGCAACGAGAGGACGGTGGCGCCGTGAAGGGTGTCCTTGCGGCGGCCGCCTTCTCATTGCTCTTCTCCCTCCTGGGCACCCCACTGTTCATCAAGTTCCTCGTCCGACGGGGCTACGGCCAGTTCGTCCGCGACGACGGCCCGACCACGCATCACACCAAGCGCGGCACCCCGACGATGGGAGGGGCGGTCATCCTCGCCGCCACCCTCGGCGCGTACGCAGCGGCACACCTGGTGACGCTCACGCCGCTCACTGCGAGCGGCGTGCTCGTCCTCTTCCTCATGACTGGTCTTGGCATCGTCGGCTTCCTCGACGACTTCATCAAGATCTCCAAGCAGCGCAGCCTCGGGCTGCGATCGCGGGAGAAGCTCTTCGGCCAGACCCTCGTCGGTGTCATCTTCGCGGTTCTGGCGCTGCAGTTCCCCAACGAGCAGTACCGGACGCCTGCCTCGCCGTTCATCTCCTTCGTGCGCGACACGAACATCAACCTCGCCTTCGCGGGCACGCTGGTCGGGATGATCCTGTTCGTCATCTGGGCCAACCTCATGATCGCCGGCACATCCAACGGCGTGAACCTCACCGACGGCCTCGACGGCCTCGCCACCGGGGTCTCGACGATGGTGTTCGGTGCCTACGTGCTCATCAGCCTCTGGACCTTCAACCAGAACTGCCAGACCAACCCGGGCATCAAGTGTTACGAGGTGCGTGACTCCCACGATCTCGCGCTCGTGGCCGCCGCGGGCATGGGAGCGTGCTTCGGCTTCCTGTGGTGGAACGCGACGCCCGCCAAGATCTTCATGGGCGACACGGGCTCGCTCGCCCTCGGCGGAGCCCTGGCCGGCCTCGCCATCACGACCCGCACGCAGCTGCTCATCATCATCCTCGGCGGCCTCTTCGTCCTCGAGGTGCTGTCGGTGATGGCCCAGGTGATCTCGTTCAAGACGACCGGCAAACGGGTGTTGCGGATGGCTCCCTTGCACCATCATTTCGAGATGGTGGGCTGGCATGAGGTCACCGTCGTCGTCCGGTTCTGGATCATCGCGGGCCTGTTCGTGGCCCTGGGGCTCGGCATCTTCTACGCGGAGTGGGTGGTGGGGACGCAATGATCTTCGATCCCGCCTACGAGCCCCGGCCGGGGCTCACACACAGGGACGCCGACTGGTCCGGCCTGCGCGTTCTCGTCGTCGGTCTCGGCGTGTCCGGGTTCGCGGCCGCCGACGCGCTCGCCGAGCGCGGAGCAGCGGTCACTGCCGTGTCCCGTGACGTCACGGACGTGATCACCGAGCGGGCCGCCATCCTCGACATCCTGGGCGTCGAGGTCCGACTCGGCCCGGAGCACCTGAGCGAGCCTCCCGAGGACACCGAGCTCGTCGTCACCTCACCCGGCGTGCCGCCGCACGACGCCCTGATGCTCTCGGCAACCACGCGTGGGGTGCCGATCTGGGGTGAGGTCGAGCTGGCCTGGCGCATGCGCCCCCTCGAGGGCGCGGCTCCTTGGCTCACGGTCACCGGCACGAACGGCAAGACGACGACCGTCAACATGCTCGCCTCGATCCTGCGGTCGTCCGGCTTGCGTGCGACGTCGGCCGGCAACGTCGGCACGCCGATCCTCGAGGCCGTCCTGCACCCCGAGCCCTACGACGTGCTCGCGGTCGAGCTGTCCAGCTTCCAGCTGCACTGGCAGCGATCGGTCTCCGCCGTTGCGTCCGCGGTGCTCAACGTCGCCCCCGACCATCTCGACTGGCACGGCTCATACGCCGAGTACCTGCGAGCGAAGGGGAAGATCTACGACAACACCCATCTCGCCTGCGTCTACAACGTCGCCGACATCCAGACCGAGCAGCTCGTCATGGAGGCCGAGGTCGTCGAGGGCTGCCGGGCCATCGGCTTCACGACAGGGATCCCGGCTCCGTCCATGATCGGGGTCGTCGACGACGTGCTCGCCGATCGAGCCTTCGTCGAGCAGCGACAGCACGCGGCGGCGGAGCTGTGCACCATGGACGACCTGCGCGGCGACGCACCGTCGGTGGCACCCCACTACCTCGCCAACGCGCTGGCCGCGGCGGCCCTCGCCCGCGCCTACGGCGTGGGACCGATCGCGGTGCGTGACGGGCTGCGGGCCTTCCGGCCCGACCCGCACCGCATCGCAGAGATCGCCACGGTGCACGGGGTGCGGTGGGTCAACGACTCCAAGGCGACCAACGCGCACGCCGCCGCTGCGGCCCTGACGTCATTCGACAGCGTCATCTGGATCGCGGGTGGGCTGCTCAAGGGCGCCGACGTCGACAGCCTCGTCGAGGAGGTCGCCTCGCGGCTGCGCGGCGTGGTGCTCATCGGCGCGGACCGGGCCAAGCTCGCCGAGGCACTGTCCCGACACGCACCGGATGTGCCGGTCGTGGACGTCCCCGACACGGACACTGGGGTCATGGATCTCGTCGTCGCTCATGCCGCGCGCCTCGCGCAGCCCGGCGACGTGGTCCTGCTCGCGCCGGCCGCCGCGTCGATGGACATGTTCACCAACTACAGCGCGCGTGGCAACGCCTTCGAGGAGGCCGTCCGGCGGCACGTGGAGGGGCGCGGTGGCGAGCTGTGAGCTCGGTGACCACTGGCCGACGAGGAGCGGGCGCCGGCATCAGACCGCCGCACCGACCCGCGAAGCAACCTGTCAAGAAACCTGCCGAGCGTGCCACGCCCGGGAGGCGGGGCGGGACGGCTGACGGCGGTCCGTCACTCCTGCACTTCGGCAAGCTCGAGTCGCCGCTCACCACGTACTACCTGTTGCTCGGCGTCACGACGACACTCGTCGTGTTCGGCCTCATCATGGTCTTCTCCGCCTCGAGCGTCGAGGCGCTCCTCGCGGACAAGGCGTTCTACAGCGACTTCGTGAGGCAGCTGTTCTTCGCCGTGCTCGGGGCCGCTGTGGCGGCGTGGGCGGCCCGGTGGCCCGTGCGGTGGTGGCGACGACTGGCCGGCGTGTCCCTCATCGGGGCCGTGGCGCTCCAGGCGGCCATCTTCGTGCCTGGCCTCGGCGTCAAGCACCAGGGCAACCTCAACTGGCTGGACCTCGGGTTCATCCAGATCCAGCCGTCGGAGTTCGCCAAGATCGCCCTCGTCCTCACTGGCGCCGCCATCTTCGCCAACAAGGGCAGCCTGGTCGGCAACTGGCTCCACGCCATCCTGCCCTACGTCCTGCCGATCAGCGCGGTCGTCCTCGCGCTCGTGCTCGCAGGGAACGACCTCGGGACGGGGCTCGTCATGGGCCTCATCGTCGTTGCCGTCCTCTTCGTCGCGGGCGCGCCCAAACGGCTCTTCGTCGTCGGTGGGGCCGGCATCGTCGCCGGCATCGTCGTCCTCGTCACGTCCAGCAGCAACCGCACGGCGCGCATCAGCAACTGGCTGGACCCGACCTGCCAAACCGACCCGGACGGCTGGTGCGGGCAGTCCGTCCACGGGCTCTATGCCCTCGCCGACGGTGGCTGGTGGGGCGTCGGTCTCGGCGGGTCCAAGGAGAAGTGGAAGTGGCTCGCCGAGGCCCACAACGACTTCATCTTCGCCATCATCGGGGAGGAGCTCGGGCTGCCCGGCACTCTCCTGGTCCTCGTCCTCTTCGGCGTGCTGGCCTGGGCGTGCTATCGGCTCGTCACGCGGACGCAGGACCGCTTCATCCGGGTCGCCTCCGCCGGCATCATGGCCTGGCTCATCGGCCAGGCGATGATCAACATCGGCTCGGTCATCGGGCTGTTCCCCGTCGTCGGCGTGCCACTCCCGCTCGTGTCCGCCGGGGGTTCCTCGCTCGTCACCACGCTGCTTGCCCTCGGCATGCTGCTCTCCTTCGCGCGCACCGAGCCAGGCTGCCGCGCCCTGCTCGCCGCCCGTCCCGGAGTCATCAAGCGGACGCTCAGCGTCCTTCCCTCCCGGCGGCCCTCCCGTCCGACCCGTCTCAGAAACCGGTGATCCGCGTGTCCTCGCCCACCTCCGTCCTGCTCGCCGGGGGAGGCAGCGCCGGCCATGTCTCGCCGCTGCTGGCTCTCGCCGACGCACTGGTGCGCCGACACCCGGGCATCACGGTCACCGCGCTGGGCACCGAGGTCGGCCTCGAGGCACGGCTGGTGCCAGCTCGTGGCTTCGACCTGCGCTACGTGCCCAAGGTCCCGCTGCCTCGTCGGCCCAGTGCTGACCTGCTGCGGCTGCCGGGCCGGCTCAAGGAGGCGGTGGCGGCAGCCGGACGGGCGATCGACGATACCCGGGCCGAGGTCGTCGTCGGGTTCGGCGGCTACGTGAGCACGCCCGCCTACGTCGCGGCCCGACGGCGCCGGATCCCGATCGTCATCCACGAGCAGAACGCCCGTCCCGGGGTCGCCAACCGTCTCGGTGCTCGATTGACCCCCTACGTCGCGACCACGTTCTCGCGCACCCGGCTTCCGCGGGCCAGGCGAATCGGGATGCCCCTGCGCCGCGAGATCACCCACCTCGACCGCGCCGCGATCCGGCCCGAGGCCCTTGAGCACTTCCGGCTGGAGGCCGACCGGCCCACGGTGCTCGTCACAGGCGGCTCCCTCGGGGCGCAGCGGCTCAACGACGCGTTCGCGGCCTCCGCCGAGCGACTGAGCCGGGGCGGCGTCCAGGTTCTGCACATCACCGGGATCGGCAAGGACTTCACGCCCGAGGTGCCCGAGGGCGGCGCTCCCTACCGCGTCGTTCCCTACGCCGACCGGATGGAGCTGGCCTACGCCGCGGCCGGCCTCGTGGTGGCCCGGTCGGGTGCCAACACGGTGTGCGAGCTCACCGCCGTCGGCCTGCCCGCCGTCTACGTGCCGCTGCCGATCGGCAACGGAGAGCAGCGGCTCAACGCCACCGAGGTGGTGGCCGCTGGCGGCGGGATCCTGGTCGAGGACGCCGCGCTGACGCCCGAGTGGGTGCAGGCGCACGTGCTACCGCTCGCCACTGACGACGAGCAGCTGGCGCACATGACGCAGGCTGCCGCCCGACTGGGGGAGCGCGCTGCCGACGAGGCGCTGGCCGACCTCGTCGACGAGGCCTGGGGCTCGCATCGATGAGCGGTCAGCCCACTGCTGAGCAGCCTTTTGCGGCAGCCAGATTCGACTTCTCCGCGCAGGTCCCGAGGGCTGACGAGCTCGGACGGGTCCACTTCCTCGCGATCGGCGGCGCCGGGATGTCCGGTGTTGCGCGCATCATGCTCGCTCGCGGGATCGAGGTGTCCGGCAGCGATGCCAAGGACGTCCCGGTGCTCACCTCGCTCCGCAGCGAGGGCGCCACGGTCTGGGTCGGCTTCGACGAGGAGCACCAGGTGGGGGCTCCGACGGTCGTCATGTCCTCGTCGATCCGGGACGACAACGTCGAGCTGGTCGCGGCACGAGGGCGCGGCGCCCGGATCCTGCACCGGGCTCAGGCCCTGGCGAGCTTGATGCACGGACAACGCCGGCTCGCGGTGGCGGGCGCCAACGGCAAGACGACGACGACGTCGTTGTTGGCGGTCGCCCTGCAGGGGTGCGGTCTCGACCCGTCCTTCGCTGTCGGCGGCGAACTCGCCCGGCACGGGACCAACGCGCACCAGGGGGCGGACGACGTCTTCGTCGTCGAGGCGGATGAGAGTGACGGCTCGTTCCTCGTCTATCGCCCCGACGTCGCCATCGTCACCAACGTCCAGCCCGACCACCTCGACTTCTATGGCAGCTTCACGGTCGTGCAGGCCGCCTACGACGCCTTCGTCCGGACCGTGCGGCCGGGCGGTCTCGTCGTGACCTGCGCGGACGACGCCGGCGCGGTGGGCCTGGCAGAGCGCGCCCGAGGCGATGGCCTCAGGATCATCACCTACGGCTTCGACCCCCGCTCCGACCTGCTCCTGCGCGACTACTCCCAGGACGGCCTCACGTCGGCCGCGACCCTGCTGGACGGAGGCGTCGAGCACCGCCTCCGGCTCGGCATCCCGGGCCGTCACAACGCCCTCGACGCGGTGGCCGCGTATGCCGCCGCTGTCCACGGCCTTGGCCAGGAACCCGCCGGGGTGCTTGCGGGCCTCGCGTCGTTCACGGGCACGCGGCGACGGTTCGAGCCGAGGGCGAGGTGGGTGGCGTCGTCGTCATCGACGACTACGCCCACAACGCAGGCAAGGTCGCGGCGGTCGTCGAGACGGCGGTCCGGCTCGTCGAGCCGCCCGGTCGGCTCATCGTGGTCTTCCAGCCGCACCTCTACAGCCGTACCCAGGACTTCGCGACCGAGCTGGGGCAGGGCCTGGCACCGGCCGACATCGTCGTCGTCATGGACGTCTACGCCGCGCGGGAGGACCCGGTGCCGGGCGTCTCCGGTCAGCTCGTCGCCGATGCCGTCGCAGGCGCCCGGCCCGACGCGGAGGTTCACTACGTTGCCTCGTGGTCGGAGGTGCCCGGCGTCGTGGCCGGGCTGGTGCGGCCCGGAGACCTGGTCCTGACGGTCGGCGCCGGCGACGTGACGATGATCGGGCCGGAGGTGCTGCGACTCCTCGGCGGAGGACCGCCGTGAAGCAGGCGACCCGCTCGCGTCGCACCGGGATCGCCTCTGCGCGACGCCGATTCGAGCGTCGCGCCGCACGTGCGCGGCGTCGGCCGTGGCTGATCATCGTCGTGGCCACCCTGGTGGTGCTGCTCGCGGCAGGGGCGGTGTGGCTCGGGTGGTTCAGCTCTCTCCTCCTCGCGGAGCGGGTCGACGTCAGAGGCGTCGGGTCGTCGGAGGCCCGAGTGGTGCGGGAGGTCGCGGCCGTGCCCCTCGGCGGCCCTTTGATGGGCGTCGACACTGGCGCCGTGACAGATCGGATCGAACGCGACCGCCGCTGGGTGGAGGTCTCGGTCGCCCGGCGGCTTCCGCACAGCGTCGTCATCGAGGTGACTCCGCGGGTCGCCGTCCTGGTGGTCCGCGGCCGGTCCGGTGCGCTCGAGCTCTACGACCACGACGGCGTCGCCTTCCGGACCGTCGCCGAGGCGCCCGACGGACTGCCCCTCGTCTCGTCGACGGGCGGTGCCCCCACCCCAGAGGGGGTCAAGGCCGTCCTCCACGCCCTTGCCGCGCTCGACCGTGGGCTGCGCGAGGCCGTGACGGACGTGGCCCTGGCCGGTGGGGATCGCGTGGAGCTCACCCTGGACACGAAGGCCGGCCGACGGACCGTGCTCTGGGGCGGGCCGGACGACGCGGCTGTCAAGGCGAAGCTCGTGGCTGTCCTCATTGCCGAGCCCGGTCGCACCATCGACGTCACGGTTCCCGAGGCGCCGGTGACCCGTTGACAGCACCGCAGCATCGGCCGGCACCGTCCCGCACCATGGCCGCTGGCATTGTGACAATCGCCCCGCCGACACGCGGCGTGGTGGGTTGAACCGCCTCCGCCCGCGGCATACCGTCGGGGCACTGGTTCGTGACCAAACCGTAACCTTTAGGTCAACGTTTAAGGTTTGAGGGCTAGCGGCTTGGCACGGGCGGCACGGTCCACACCAGGTCAACACCAGTTCCGGCGCCGACACGAAAGTCGCCCCGGCACCCGGAACCACTCAGCACGGCAGCACCTTGCACCACCTCCAGGAAGGCCCACTCCCGTGGCAGCAGCACCGCAGAACTACTTGGCCGTCATCAAGGTCGTCGGCATCGGCGGCGGTGGGGTCAATGCCATCAACCGCATGATCGAGGTCGGCCTCAAGGGTGTCGAGTTCATCGCAATCAACACCGACGCGCAGGCACTGCTCATGAGTGACGCCGACGTCAAGCTCGACGTCGGTCGCGAGCTGACCCGTGGCCTCGGCGCGGGGGCAGATCCCGAGGTGGGCAAGAAGGCTGCCGAGGACCATGCGGAGGAGATCGAGGAGGTGCTCAAGGGTGCCGACATGGTTTTCGTGACCGCGGGCGAGGGCGGCGGGACCGGGACGGGCGGCGCCCCGGTCGTGGCGCGGATCGCACGTGGTCTCGGCGCGCTCACGATCGGCGTCGTGACCCGTCCCTTCACGTTCGAGGGCCGCCGCCGGGCCAACCAGGCCGAGGCCGGTATCGCGTCGCTGCGCGAGGACGTCGACACCCTGATCGTCATCCCCAACGACCGGCTGCTGTCGATCAGCGACCGCAACGTGTCGATGATGGATGCCTTCCGGTCCGCCGACCAGGTCCTGCTCTCCGGTGTCCAGGGCATCACCGACCTGATCACGACGCCCGGCCTCATCAACCTCGACTTCGCCGACGTCAAGTCGGTCATGCAGGGTGCAGGGTCGGCTCTCATGGGCATCGGGTCCGCCCGCGGCGAGGACCGGGCCGTTCAGGCAGCCGAGCTCGCCATCAGCTCGCCGTTGCTCGAGGCCTCCATCGACGGAGCGCACGGAGTGCTGCTCTCCGTGCAGGGTGGCAGTGACCTCGGGCTCTTCGAGATCAACGAGGCCGCACGCCTGGTCCAGGAGGCCGCGCACCCGGAGGCCAACATCATCTTCGGCGCCGTCATCGACGATGCGCTCGGTGACGAGGTCCGGGTGACCGTCATCGCCGCCGGTTTCGACGGTGGCGGACCCACGAAGCGGCAGGATGACCGAGCCCTGGGGCAGGTGATGGGGCAGGCAACGGGCCAGCGCCCCCAACCGCCGCAGCCCGCCCAGAACAACAACCACCACGTTGCGTCGACGTCCGTCTCGACCCCGCCTGCGCACCAACCGACACCACCCCCGGCCGAGGCTGAGCCGGTTCACATTCCAGTTCAACCTCAGCCTCAGACCTACCAACCGGTCAACCACGTGCCTCCGCCGCAGACCGTGTCGCCGGTGTCGGGACACGCGCAGCAGCTGCCGACCCAACAGCCGCCACGTCAGCCCACGTTCGAGGACAGCGACGACCTCGACGTGCCCGACTTCCTCAAGTGACCCCGCTGCGGGACCCGGCTCTCAGTGCCGGGTCCCGCACTCATGTGACCCAGGCACCATGGCCGTATGCCGCTGAGTTCCCTTCCAGCGCAAGCGAGCCTTGGTGCGGCCCCTTGGTTGGGCCTGGTTGGGCATGGTCAGGCGTCGTCACTGACTGGCAAGGGCTGCGGGGAAGGTAGGTTGGGTCGGTGTTCTTCTGGCGATCGACGATCCCCGGCGTCGATGGGGGCCCAGGCATCGAGGTGGCGTTCACCGGACGTGCCGCGGTTTCCGGAGAGTCGTCGTACTCCGGCCTCAACCTCGGCGGCCACGTCGGCGACTCGCCCGATGCCGTCGAGCAGAACCGCGTTGCCCTGGCCGGCTCGCTGCACGTGCCTCGAGAGCGGCTGCTCTTCATGAACCAGGTCCACGGGACGGACGTCGTCGAGGTCCATGGACCGTGGGCCGGCGCCGCGCCCCGTGTTGATGGGATCGTCTCTGCCACGTCACAGCTGGCTCTGGCCGTGCTCGTCGCCGACTGCGTCCCGGTGCTCCTGCACGACGTCCAGGCGCGCGTCGTCGGCGCCGTGCACGCCGGCCGGCCCGGATTGCTCGACGGAATCGTGCCGCGCGCCGTCGGCGCCATGCATTCCCTGGGGGCGGATCAGGTCTCGGCGATCGTCGGCCCCTCCGTGTGCGGTCGGTGCTACGAGGTGCCCGAGGATCTGGTGCAGGCGGCAGCTACCGTCGCCCCGACGTCCGTGACGACGTCGTGGACCGGCACTCCCGCGATCGATGTGGCGGCCGGAGTGATCGAGCAGCTGGCCGGGCTGGGAGTGCCCGTCGAGCGGGTCGCCGGGTGCACGCGCGAGGACGAGGAGCTCTACTCGTACCGTCGCGACGGAGTCACCGGCCGCTTCGCTGGTGTGGTCATGCTGCACGGGGAGCGCGGCGCGTGAGCGAGGCGACGGGGCAGCCGGCCGACGCGCGCCGGACCGAGCTGGCGGCCGCACTCGCCTCGGTCCGCCATCGGATCAGCACCGCCTGCGCGTCCGCGGGACGGGACCCGGCCGAGATCACCCTCGTGGTGGTGACCAAGTACTTCCCGGCCAGCGACATTCTCCTGCTCCACGATCTCGGTGTCCGGGCCATCGGCGAGAACAAGGACCAGGAGGCCGGGCCGAAGATCGCGGCGGTGCGGACGGCGCTTCCCGGCGACGCTCAGCTCGAGCTGCACTTCGTCGGGCGCTTGCAGTCCAACAAGGCTCGCCACGTTGCCGGGTACGCCGACGTCGTCCACTCCGTTGACCGCACCAAGCTGCTCCGCGGGCTGTCGGCGGGCGCGGTGGAGCGCGGCCGTCCGCTGTCGGTGCTCATCCAGGTCAGCCTCGATGGCGATACCAGTCGCGGCGGAACGCTCCCAGCAGACGTGCCGAAGCTCGCCGCGGCCGTTGTCGACCGGGCGGGTCTCGTCCTCAAGGGCGTCATGGCGATCGCCCCCGTCGAAGCCGACGCCGGCGACAGCTTCGCCCTCCTTTGGGAAGTGGCGAGCGGCATACGGGCCCAGCATCCCGGCGCCGACTGGGTGTCGGCCGGCATGAGTGGAGACCTCGAGGCGGCCATCCGGCACGGAGCGACACACCTGCGTGTCGGAACCGCAATCCTCGGCTCACGCCCGTCACTTCTGTAACGTCTTGGGCAACGGTTATCCGAGGCTTGGGAGTGGGCATGGCAGGGGCACTGCGCAAGACGATGGTGTACCTGGGACTCAGCGAAGAGGACCCGCGTCACGATCGCTATGACGACTACGACGCCTATGACGACCAGGACCGCTTCGAGGCCGATTCCGATCACACGGCGGCGGTGACTCCGCTGCCGACGAAGCGTGCCGTAGCCGCGGTCGTGAACGATCCCGAGGTGCACCCGCTCAACCGGATCACCACGATCCACCCGCGGACGTACAACGAGGCGAAGAACATCGGCGAGTGGTTCCGGGACCAGGTGCCGGTCATCATGAACCTCAGCGACATGGATGATGCGGACGCCAAGCGACTCGTCGACTTCGCCGCCGGCCTCGTGTTCGGCCTCCACGGCACCATAGAGCGGGTCACCTCGAAGGTGTTCTTGCTCTCACCATCACACGTCGAGATCGCCGCGGACGAGCCGGAGGTCCAGCCCCCCTCCACGCGTGGCTTCTTCAACCAGAGCTGACCCGGCTGCGCTCACGACATCGGGTCCTGCCGCCGGTCGGCGGAAGGACCCGATTTCTGACGGTGCCACTTCATCAGGGACACTGAGCGCATGGACCTGATCTGGACCATCTACGGCGTGGTGGTCTTCACCTTCTTCATCGCTCTCATTGCCCGTTTCGTGCTCGAGTGGGTGCAGGTTCTCTCGCGCTCCTGGCGACCCAGCGGCCTCGTCCTGGTGCTGGCTGAGGCGGTCTACACCGTTACCGATCCGCCACTCAAGGCGCTGCGCAAGGTGATTCCCTCGCCGACCCTGGGCGGCGTGCGCCTCGACCTCAGCTTCCTCGTGCTCATGCTGCTCACCTCGTTCGCGCTCAACGTCCCGAGCTTTTTCTGAGGATGTCCCGCACACGGCCCAGCGCAGGATCTGACGGATCTGTGCAACGATGCCCGCGCCACGAAACCAGCGGGGCGCGGCTGCACCGGGTCCTCACCTGCGAGTGGCATCATGTGGCTTTGGGTCGTGACCGGTTCGTTAGATAAGTTGGCCCCTGACCATTACATCTGTATCGAGGTGACACATGGCGCTTACGCCGGAGCAGGTGCTGAACAAGCACTTCCAGACCACGCAGTTCCGACGTGGTTACGAGGAGCGGGACGTCGACGACTTCCTCGATGAGATCGTCGCGGAGATGCGTTCGCTCATCGAGCAGCGCGACGACTACCTGAAGCAGCTCAACGACTGCCGCGCGAGCAAGAACCAGCCGGCTGTCCGGAGCGACGGCCCCACACAAGCGATGCCGCCGGTGGGACGTCCCGGTGACGACGCGAAGCTCGGGGCGCTCACGGCGAAGATCCAGGACGCCGAGCGGGCCTTCAAGGCTGCGTCGGACCGAGCTGCGAAGGCGAAGGCCGAGGCGGATGCCGCTGAGCGGGCGGCGCGCGAGCGCATCGAGCGTGCCAAGGCCGACGCGGAGCGGGCCGAGGCGGCCGCCCGATCCGCGGTCGACCAGAAGGCGCTCAACGACGCCCAGGCGAAGCTGAACGCCCTGAACACCCAGGTTGCGGACGCGGAGTCGAAGCTGACCAAGGCCCGCGAGCAGGCGAAGGCCGCCGAGGAGGCCGCCCGGACCGCAGAGCAGCAGGCCACCCGGCTGCGTGCCGAGTCGGAGAGCGCCCCGGCGGCTTCGGCGGCAAGCACCGCGGACGCCGCCGGTGTCATTGCCCTCGCCCAGAGGCTCCACGACGAGCACGTGGCGGCTGG
>NZ_DATCWX010000079.1:0-2624 GCF_036566125.1 Intrasporangium sp. | reverse complement strand
GCCGCAGCCGACGACCCAGTCGGCGTCGGTCGAGCGCTCGAGCGTCGCCGCCACCAGGGCGTCGACCTCGGCTGTGGTGAGATCCGGCCCGGGCTCGTTGAGCTTCGTCGTGGTCCCGTCCGGCTCGAGGACGCTGATGTTCATCCGGACCGTTCCCGCGACGGGGACGCCGACGTGGGCGACGCCGGCGTCGTCGAGCAGCTCCTCGAGCAGGTGTCCCTCCGGTCCGCCGACGGGCAGGACCGCAGTGGTGGCGGCTCCCTGGGCGGCGAGGGCCCGCGACACGTTCACGCCCTTGCCGCCCGGGTCGACGCGGCTTCCCGCGGCTCGGTGCACCTCGCCGCGGCTGAGGGCATCGACGAAGACCGCACGGTCGATGCTCGGGTTGGGCGTCAGCGTCGTGATCATGCCGTCACCACGTCGGGGCCCGCAGCGCGGATCTCCGCGGCCACGTCGTCGTCGAGGTCAGTGTCGGTGATGAGGATGTCGATGTCGCCGAGGTCGGCGAACCTGTGCAGGTGGGCGTCACCCGCCTTGCTGGAGTCAGAGAGGACGATCGAGGTGCGGGCCGAGGCCACCATCGCGCGCTTGACGAGCGCCTCGGACTGGTCAGGGGTCGTCAGGCCACGGGCGACCGAGAATCCGTTGGTCCCGATGAAGGCGACGTCGGCGACGACATCGCTGAGGGCTCGAATCGTCCAGTCCCCGACGGCAGCTCCGGTCTGGCCTCGCACTCGCCCCCCGAGCAGATAGAGCGACACGCCCGGGTGGGTCGCGAGCACGGACGCGGCCGAGAGGCTGTTGGTGAGGACGGTGAGGTCGAGGTCCGGCCGGAGCAGCTCGGCCACTGCTCCGGTTGTCGTGCCCGAGTCCAGGATGATGCTGCCGCCGGAGGGCAACTGGTCGAGTGCGCGAGCGGCGATGCGTCGCTTCACCTCGGTGAGACGACCGGAACGGGTCGCCAGCGACGGCTCCACCTCGAGCCGCTCGACGGGGATCGCCCCTCCGTGTACGCGGCGGAGCGAACCCCGCCGCTCCAGAGCCGTCAGGTCGCGACGGATCGTCTCCGTCGCCACACCGAGATCGTCGGCGAGAGCGGTGACCTCGACCCGGCCGGCGCGTCGCGCCTCGGCAATGATCCGTTGCTGCCGCTCTGTCGCGTACATGGGACTCCTCGGTCCTCGTGTCGGCGCTCGACGACGCCGTCTGTTCCATCAAGGAAACCACACATGCGGTCCGAAGTGAAGATAAACGGGCACCCGTTTTTGTGGGATGGTCGGCATGCGAAACTCCCGCCAACCGGCGGGGTGTTCAGCCCAGGTTCTTCAGCCGACCCCAGGCGTGCCAGCGGTCGATCTCGATCCAGGCACTGACGCGCTGGCGGTTGCGGACCCCGTACGGCTGGCCCGTGTAGTGCCGGGCGATCCGGTCGATGTCGGCGAGATCATCGTCATCGACCCACTCGACGACGCGGCCCTGGATGCTGACGTGGGTGATCCAGTCCTGCGGGTCCATCGCGCTGAGGCTGACCCGCGGGTCGTTGCGCAGGTACTCGATGCGCTTCCGGTCACCGTCCATGTTGACGAGGATCCGGCCGTTCTCGTAGAGGTACCAGGTCGGCACCGAGACCGGGTGACCGTCCGGTCGCAGCGAGCTGATCGTCGCGTGGTTCGGCTGGACGAGCAGCTCCTCGACAGGTGCGGGCAGCGGCGGCTTGGGCATCACAGGTTCCTCTCGCTCGACGACCCTCCGACCCTAAGCCCCAGTCCGTTGTGCGAGTCGATCCACCGCCTCGCTCACAGCGGAACCAGCTCGCTCTCGATCGTCTCTCGCACACGCTGTTTCAGGTCTCGTGCAGGGATCAGGTCGACCCGTGAGCCGAGGACGCCTTCCAGCTCCGCCTCGATGCTTCCAAGCGATAGGAGACCAACACCGCCCGGCAGGTCAACGAGGAGGTCGAGGTCGCTGTCAACGCGGTCGTCCCCTCGGGCCACGCTGCCGAACACGCGCGGATCGCTCACCCGATGCCGCTCCAGGATCTCGAGCAGCGCTTCTCTGTTGGCGTCGACCTTCCGGCCGACCGGGCCGAGGAATCGACGCTTGCGTGGCCTCCGGACTGAGATGTCCAGCTCCATGCCGGCGGCCGAGACGAGTTTGCGCAGCATGGGCAGCGAAGGCTCTCGAGCGCCGGACTCGTAGGCACTCACGACGCTCTGAGCGACGCCGGCACGCTCGCCGAGCGCCGCTTGAGACAGCCTCGCCCGTGCGCGGGCAGCACGCACCAGATCAGCGGCAGTGGACTGTGTCGCCATCCGTGCAGTATAGCGAATTGTCTATGGCGTCCCACTAAACACGAACCGGCTACAGACCGAGCTCGCGGGCTCCCTCGGCCGACGAGTCCCGGAGGAACTGCGCGCACCGCGCGTCCTCGTCGGTCTCGCCGATTGCCCGAGCGGCTCGGGAGAGCGCGGCGAGCGAGCGGAGGAAGCCCCGGTTCGGCTCGTGCGACCACGGGACCGGCCCCTGCCCGCGCCACCCGGACTTGCGCAGCTGGTCGAGCGCTCGGTGGTAGCCGGTCCGGGCGTAGGCGTAGGCCTCGACGTCCCGGCCTCCGGCAGCGAGCG
>NZ_DATCWX010000075.1:0-8306 GCF_036566125.1 Intrasporangium sp. | reverse complement strand
CGATGAGCAGCAGGATGAGTCCGAGGATGATCATGTGGTACTTCGCTCCTTTGAGTATTGCCCCGAGTACGGTGCACGTACCCGGGCCCTCACGCACACAAACACGCACATAGGGATCCTCCCGTCCGCAAACCCCGCCTCTACCGAGCCCCTCGCGCCACCCACCGTGACGTATGCCGCTGAGCCGGCTTCCCGGGTCACGTGACGGTGGGAGCCGGCTCAGCGGCATACGGCTCGACTGCCGTCAGATGCGGCGTGCGGTGTACCAGCCGCGCGAGTAGAAGCCGTCGTCGTCGAGCACGGACGTCCCCATGATGTCGCCCATCGTCGGGCCGTTCGCCCCAGCCCGGCTCGAGAGGAACCGGTGCCTCCCGAAGGAGTCGATACCGAGATACATGCCCATGTGGTCGAGCACCCCGCCGTTCTCGGTCTCGAAGAAGACGAGGTCTCCGATCTGGAGTGCGTCATAGTCGGTCGCGGTGCGTCCCTTGTCCGGCACCACGACCACTCCGGGGCCGTGATCGGCGATGGCGTAGGCGCGTCGCGGGAGTCCCGGGCCGGCGTCGTTCGAGCCACGCAGCTTCAGGCCCATCCGGTAACCCAGGACCATGCGCCAGTAGCCGGAGCAGTCGAGCGACCCGTAACGTCGCGCCTCGGCACGCTCGAGCCCCACATCGGGAAACTTCCAGTCGACTCCGAGGTAGTCGTAGAAGTCGTTCGCCTCGAGCCGGCTCGACCCGGTCTTGTTGGGCGGCCCGAACGAGGCGTCCCCCTTGATCCGCAGGCCGTCCTTCTTTCCGTCCGGGGCCCCCTCGACGTACTCGAAGGCGATGCCCAGCACGTCCTTCGCCTTGCTCCGACGAGCGGCGTCGAACCACGGCTCGAACCAGTCCTCCCGTTCTGCACCCTTGGACCACTCCCGCGGGGCCAGTCGAACCCAGTTGGTGGTGGTCACCGTCGCCTCGGTGGCCGTCGGCTCCTCAAACGTGCGCTCCGGTCCGGTGACGACCACCGTGCGGGCGCCGTCTGTGAACGTCGCGACCACTTGTCCCGAGCCGTCCTTGACGACCGTCCGAGGCGGGTCGGACAGACGTTCGTAGACGAGCTCCGTCGCGGAGGCCTCGCTGGCGCCTTCAGCTGCGCCATCGAGCGTGTTGTCCACCGAGTCAGACACGTGGAGCGCGGTCGGTTCGGTGGCGCAGGCCCCCAGCCCGAGGAGTGCGGCCAGGGCGATCGCGACGAACCCGGAAGGGCGTGAGAGCCCCGCTGCGGGTCGGTGTTTCGGTGAGTCGTGCACGTCCGCGCTTCCTCAAGAACGAGTGACTGAGTGCCGAGCTGCACCCACGGGATCTGGGCAGACGACGGCGTTGAGGCTACCAGCAGCGCACAGCCTCAACTCGTCCGGTCCCTCGTGGGCTGGTACAGTCAACCGCGGCCTGCCGCTTGGGGGGAGCTGGGTCAATCTGACCAGCCGGTCCCTACCCGGACAGAGGAACAGTGACGGACACCCACCGGTCCCTGCGCGCTCACCCGAGACCCGCCGCGGACGTCGATCTCCTGCTCTCCTGCGCGCGTTCAGCGGCCGCGCTTCCGGGCAGCCGGCTGGGGGTTGCCTCCCTCGGGCCGGATAGGACGCGCTGGTGGCCCAGAGAAGAGTTCGATCTGCCATCGGCCCGCGGGCCGATCGCCACCCAGCTCCTTCCCACGCTGCTCGCACGAATCACCGGGCCCGTGGTGGCCGTCGACCTCGCCGACCACGCCGCGGCGGCCGGACTGTCCACCTGGGACCTGGAAGGCTTGGCCTCGGCCGTCATGGTGCCGGTGCGGGACTCGGCGGGCAGGCCGTGCGGACTCGTCGCGGCGTTCGACCGTGTGCTCCGGCACTGGGCCGACGACGACGTGCGGCACCTGATGTCCGTTGCCGACCTGCTCTCAGCGCGCGCGTACAGCATGGAGCGCGTGTCCGCGGCGAAGGCGATCGCCCACGTCGCGACGGAGCTGGAGCGGTGTGTGACCGGGGGCCGGTTCCATGCACTCGTGGACACCGGCCGCGACGCGGCAGACGCAACCGTTCAGCGGCGGGCCAGCGAGGCGCACACCATGCTCGAGCGGGCCGATGTCCTCGCCGGTCGGCTCAGGAGCTTCATCCGGGCTGTCGGCCTGCTGGATGCGGGCGTGGGCACCTTCGACCTCGTCTCCGTGGTCGCGCATGCCGCCGGCGATGCTGCTCGTGTGCACGGAGTTCCGGCTCCGCAGGTCTACGGCGCCGAGAGCCCGCTGCCCGTCGCCGGGGACTCGAGGGAGGCCCACACGGCGGTCGTGCGCGCAGTCAGCGCCGCCCTCGCCGTCGTCGTACCGGACGACGTGTCTCTGGTGGTAGCCACGCGTGGTGCCGACACGGCGACCCTCGAAGGAACCGTCGTCGCGGAGGTCAACATCGACGTGCGAGGGGCAACACTCGGTCTAAGTGACCTGAGCCGAGTAGCGGCCGGCCGCGTGGACACGGATCGATCCCCGTTTGGTTCAGGGCGAGGGGTGGGCGTGAGCCTTTCCGTCACTGGTACCGAGACGCGGCTGGTCGGCCCTGGCATCTACGCCCTGGCCTCGCCCGTGGGCACCCGCGTCGTGCTGTCCTGGCCGGTTGATCTGGGGTGACGCATGCACGTTCTTGATGATGCTGCCGCTCCATGGGCTGGGGAGCTCATCGCCGGCCTCGTTGCCTCCGCGCTCTTCGCCGTTGTCTTCGCTCTGGCGAAGTGGCGCCTCCGAGGGGGTGACCATGTCGGACCGAGCAACGACGGCCTGGACTGAGTTCCGGCCTCGCTTCGCGATGGCCGTCATTTCGGTCTTCGGTGCAGGTGTTCTCGTCGGCGTCGAGACCGGCTTGGGTCGCATCGTGCTCGCCCTCGTCATCATGGCCGCCGTAGGAGCATCGCTGGCGCGTGACGGCTACCTCGGCGTCGTCATCGGGCTGGGCGGGGCGGCGGGGCTCATCGTCCTCAAGAGGTTGAGCGGCGACTTCTCGGCTCGGGAGTTCTTCGTCATCGGGGCCGAGGTGCTGACGGTGATCGTGGCGGCGTGGGTCGTGGGCATCCTGGGTGAGCACCTGAGAAGCTCGCTCGACCACGTCGCACGACCCGTCGTGGGCACGATCTCACCGGCGTCGAGCGCTCTCGGCGTGCTCAGCACCGACGTGGGGATGTTCCGCCTCGAGGAGGAGCTCGGACGAGCCCACCGGACGGGGGAACCGCTGTCACTGGCCGTGGTCGAGTCCAGCCCTCTCGCCTACGCCTCCGACGTCGAGGAGGATCCAGCCGTGGCCACGGCACGACGTGCCGTTGCCCGCAACGTCGAGTCGGTCACCGGCCAGCTGGACGTGGTCTTCGCCCTGGACGAGCGCACCCTCGCTGTCATCATGCCGGCGACCGACGCGGTGGCAGGCATGGAGGCGTTGGGACGCATCGCCCTCGCTGCCAGTGCCGCCACGTTCTCGGGACCGCTTGACCGGAGCCGACAGTTCGTGGCCGACCACCTCGCGCTGCGGGCGGCCTTCGTCGCGGCGAGCGGCGGCGCTGACGGTCGCGCTGATGGACTCGTGGACGAGGCGCTCGACCTGCTGTCCGAAGGCTCTTCCCAAGGCCAGCTCTCGGCATGATCACGTCGCTCGTCTGCCTCGGGATCCTTCTCCTCGCGGCTGCAGGAATCGTCACGCACTGGGGCACCGCTGTGCGTCAACATCAACGACGGCTGGACCAGCTCGACGTGCGGATCCACGTCAACGGCATCCGGGGCAAGTCGTCGGTCACTCGTCTCGTCGCAGGCGTCCTCCGGGAGGGCGGTTTCGTCACGGTGGCAAAGACCACCGGTTCGGCCGCGCGCGTCATCGGCCCCATGGGCGAGGAAACGCCTATCATCCGGCGCGGAGCGCCCACGATCAACGAGCAGATCGACGTCGTCGCCGCGCACGTCACGAGTGAGGTGGAGGCCCTCGTCATCGAGTGCATGGCGGTGCGACCGCTCTACCAGAAGTACTCCCAGGACTTCATGGTGCGCTCGGACATCACCATCATCACCAACGTCCGTGAGGATCACCAGGAGGAGATGGGAGAGACGCTCGAGGAGATCGCCGACTCGCTCTCGGCGACCATCCCCGAGAACGGCGTGCTCATCACCGCAGAGGACCGGTCCCATCTTCGTCAGCGCCTGGAGCGCAACGCAGCCGCGCTGGGCTCGCGTCTGGTGCACGCCGATCCGTTGACCGTCAGCGACGAGGACATGGCCGGTTTCGACTACGTGCAGTTCAAGGAGAACGTGGCCATCGGTCTCGAGGTCGCGCGCCTGCTCGGCATTCCTCGGCAGCGTGCGATCGAGGGCATGTGGAAGTCCGTCCCGGACGTCGGAGTCGTCCGGCTCAAGTGGTACCCCATCCGGGACAAGCAGGTCCTCTGGATTCCGCTGTTCGCCGCTAACGATCGGGAAAGCGTCATCGGCTCCTTCCAGACGCTCGCCCCGTATTTCCCGGAGGACGGGACCGTCGTCGCCTTGCTCAACAACCGGACCGACCGAGGACGGCGCGCGGAGCTCTTCGCCCAGATGGTGCCCCACGACCTCGCACACCAGCTGGACCACGTCATCACCCTCGGTGCGTACGAGTCACAGGTCACCCGCACCATGGTCGAGGGCGGCTACCCGGCGTCGCGGATCCACAGTTTCGGCGACGACGTCAAGCCAACTCTGGACGAGCTGCTGGACGGGATCGCCGACCTCATTCCGGGCCAGTCGGGCGTGCTCATCGGAATGGTCAACATCCACACCCATCAGGCGGAGCTGCTCCTGGAGCACTTCGCGGAGCACGACGGCGAGAACGTCTTCGACGAGATCGTGGAGGCGAGTCGGCCGCACCGTGCTCCCGCCGGCACCGCCCGTCTTCATCGCGTTGCGTCGCGTCGCGTGCCTGTGACGGCGAGGCGGTCCGACCGATGACCAGCGCCTACGTCCTCTCGCCTGACGTCGTCCGTCTCACGATCGTCGTCGGCGTCATGATCAGTGTCATCTTCTACGAGAGGGCCCAGCTGACGACCGGCGGGTCGATCGTCCCGGCGTATCTAGCGCTCTCGGTGGTGCGCCCCGTCGCCGTCGCCGTGACCTTGGGCGTGGGGTATCTCACGCATGTCATCGTCAGCAAGGTGCTCGGCGCCCGGTGGATCCTCTACGGCCGGCGCAAGTTCGAGGCCGAGGTGCTCGTCGGCTTGACCCTCATCATGGCGTGCACGCTGGTGGCACACGCGCTCGGTGAGCTCGACCCGGCGCTGCTCGCCCTCGCCGGAATCGGGTTCCTCGTCCCGGGGATCATCGCGCACGACATGGCTCGGCAGCGCCCGAGGCGGACGGTGCTCGCCATCTCGGCGACCATGGGGATCCTCGTCGCGTTCGCCTACGTCGTTTCCAGCATCCTGGCAATCCTGCCCGGCAACAAGCCCGTAGAGGCGGCCCAGCTGTCAGCAACGCTCGGCTACCCCCGAGAGCTGCTCATCGTGGCCGTGGCACTCAGCGTCCTCATCGGGATCCTCGTCCACGGGCGGCTGGGGATCCGCTCGGGCGGTTTCATCACGGGGGCCTACCTGGCACTTGTGAGTCCCCGGTGGGGCGACCTCCTGTTCACCGCCGCCGTCGCCGCGGTGACGTGGTTCATCGTCGTCAAGCTGATGATGCCGCGGCTGCTCCTCTTCGGCCGCAGGAAGGTGTCCGCGATGATCCTCGTGGGCGCACTGGTGGGATGGAGTGCCGACCTCGCCATCCAATGGCTCACCCACGGCGAGTACGTACCCTGGCTCGGCCTCACGGTGGCCACGCTCATCGTTCCCTCGCTCATCGCCAACGATGCCCAGCGACAGGGTTGGGAGCGGACGATCTGGGGCACCGTCCTCGTCGGGCTCGGTGTGTTCGCGCTGACCAACCTCATCGCGGCGGGGCTCGCTTGGGCAGGAGCTCTCTCGTGACCCGCCGTTCGCCGGTGAGCCTTGCGCTGCCCGCCTTCGCGACCGTCGCGGTGGCGCTCTCCGTCACGGTCGTCGCCCAGTTGGCCGACACGCCCGTGCAGGCGACCGACCCGCGATCCCTCATCACCGGCATCGTGCGAAGCGAGGACGGGACCGCGCTCGCCGGTGCCGAGGTGTGGCTCGACGCCAAGCGGGTGACGACGGACGGCGACGGCCGGTTCTCGCTGGAACATCCTCGGGCGGCAGTCGTGACCGCTTCGGCGGAAGGACATCTGCCGAGGAGCGTGGCAGCAGAGCCCGGCCCCGTGACCGATCTGCGGCTGACCGCCAAGCCGGATGAGACCGTCTCGCTGAGGTTCGGTGGAGACGTGATGTTCGGGCGCCGCTACTACGCAGATGTGGCCGGTCGCGGCCCCATCCTCAAGCACGGAGCTACGCCGAACGACATCGCCGGCATCCTGTCCGGGGTAGGTCCGCTCCTTGACGACGCCGACCTCAGCATCGTCAACCTCGAGACAGCCCTTGTCGCGGACCCGTGGAACGGCGCGGGCAAGCGCCCAAAGGGCCTGCACCCCACCAAGGACCTCGTCATCACCAGCTCGACGGCTTCGGCCAAGGCCCTCGCCGATGCCGGGGTCGAGGTCGTGTCACTGAGCAACAACCACACCTTCGACGGCCTCGGCGCCGGGCTGAAGAGCACGATCGCCGCGCTCGACGCAGCTGGCGTCAAGCACTTCGGCGCTGGGTCGACCGTGGCAGAGGCGTGGAAACCGGCGGTCCTGACGGTGCGTGGGAACCGCGTCGCCTTCGTCGGCTGCACCACGGTCGACGGTCGACACTCCGGCACCTCCTACGTCGCGGAAGCTCGGCACGGCGGCGCGGCGGAGTGCGAACCCGCGCTGCTCACTGCGGCGGTGGAAAAGGCACGCCAGCAGGCACCGCTCGTTATCGTGACCATCCATGGTGGCGCCGAGTACCGCCGCTCGCAGACTCGCGAGGTCCGTGATCTCGCCCAGACCGCGACACAGGCCGGAGCCCAGCTCGTGGTGGGCAGCCATCCACACGTTGTCGGCGGGCTCGTGCACACCGGCTCCAGCCTGTTCGCGGAGTCCCTCGGTAATCTCGCCTTCGACCAGGACCTCTGGTCGACACTCCCGTCCTACCTCTTGCGCGTCGATGCCCGGTTCAAAGCCAAGGGTGGAACGCCAGCTGCCCAGCTGGTCCGGGCCGACACCGATCCGATCCTCATCGATGACTACCGTCCCCGCCCCGCGGTCGGAGCGGTGGCCGAGTCGGTGGCTCGCATCGCTTCGGGCTGGGTCGAGGGCGGGGTGGTCATGAACCGCGACTCTGCGGCGGTTCCCTTGGGTGACGCCAAGCCCCCAACCACCCCGACCACCGCCAAGGCGGAGCTGGCCAAGAACGAGGTGCGCCGCATCAGCCCCGGCTGGTGGCTCGCGCCCGCTCCCGATCTCAACGACCAGGTCCGGGCCGGCACCGACCTGCTCTTCGGCACGGGTTCCTTCGAGCCGACCGTCGTTGGAGCGTCGGACGGGGCGATCCCGGCCTGGTCTCTAGGCAAGTACGCCACGGTGAGCGGCGACGCTTCGTGCCATTCCGGCCACGGGATCCAGCTGGCGCGCACGCCGCTCAGCACCGAGACGGCCGTGATGTCACCGGACCACAGGTCTCCGGTCGTCCAAGGGCAGCAACTGACCCTTGTTGCCAACATCCGCCAGGCATCCGAGGGGAGCCGTTTGGAGGTCCACTGGTATGAGGACATGGCGGGCCCGAGCACCAAGAGCACGAAGCTCGAACTGCCTACAGGGGCATGGTCGCCCGAAAGGTGCCAGCCGGTGCGGCTGGACCTCACCGCTCCGCGAAAGGCCGTTGCCGCCCAGGTCTACATCGTGCTCGACGCCCCGAAGGGTGGACAGACGATCCGTCGGCTCGCGATCGATGATGTCAGTCTGGTCGACTGGGCGCCGAAGGGCCGCTCGGGCCGTCGCTACGATGTCGTCGGCGGGCTCCGCAATGGCACGGTGACCCTCCGCTCGGACAGCGCCGCCCCGGCGGACAGCTCGCCGCTCGTCCGGTGAGGGCATCGATGCTCACCACTCCGGGCCGGCAGTGCCGCGAGGCACCGGCGGACGATTAGGGGACGAAGGAGGCCCGCTGTTACGCTTGGCGATGCCGTTTGACCGGCCGCGGAGAGAGAGCGCCCAGGTGGACATGCCCTGGAGCACCGCGCAACGAGAAGATAAGGAGTCGGTCATCCATGCCATTGGAAGCTGACGTGAAGAAGCA
>NZ_DATCWX010000078.1:0-8406 GCF_036566125.1 Intrasporangium sp. | reverse complement strand
CTTGCAGGGCGCCAATCTCTTCGGGGTCAGCACCCGCCGTGGTGACGAGATGGTCAATCCGCTCGGCGGGACAGATGGCCGCGAAGGTGCGTTCGCCGAGCTTGTCACTGGTCGTGACGCAGATGACCTGCTCGGAGCGCTCGATCATGGTGCGGATGACCGCGGCCTCTTCCTCGTCCCGGCACGTCGCGCCCTCGCGGGCCGTCAGGCCGCTGACCCCGACGAACGCGATGTCGAGCCGCAACTGCTGCAACACCAGAGTCGCGAGGGGGCCGATGACCTCGTAGGACTCCGGCCGGGCGACGCCACCCAGAGAGACGCACCTGACGTGCGGCCGCAGCACCGCCTCAGTGGCGATGTTGAGCGCGTTGGTGACGAGAGTGATCTCGCGACCGTCGGCCACGAGGTCCTCGCGCCCGGTGATGGCGCGCGCCGTCGCGGTGGTCGTCGTGCCGCCGTTGAGGCCGATCACCTGACCCGGCTGGACGAGCTTCGCGGCGGCGTCGGCGACGCGAGCACGGTCGTCGTCGCCGAGGCTGCTGCGGTACCGATACGGCAGCTCGTAGGCCACCGACGTCGCGACAACGCCGCCATGGTTGCGGGTGACGAGCTGCCGTTTCGCGAGGTCGTTGAAGTCACGCCGGATCGTCGCCTCGCTCACCCCGAGGAGCTCCGCGGCCTCCCCAACGCCGAGGCGGCCGGACGTTGCGAGATGGTCGAGCATGATCGACCACCGGCTGACCCGGTTGCGCCCGTGGGCAGCCTCATCGGTCACGCGCCGACCTTACCGCGCAGTTTGGCCATTGGACATGCCCATTGCTGCGCGTTTACGCTGGGATTCGCGCAGACACGATCATTCATGAGCTGCGTCCGCCCCACCCAGACGTTCCGGAGTCGCCTCATGTCGCAGACCTCTCATCTCGCCCGAGAGATCGCCACCCAGCCCGACGACTGGGCCCGCACCATCGGGCGCCTGGACGAGTTCAGGGGGGTGCTGCCCCGGCCGGGCGAGCGGGTAGCGACGATCGGCTGCGGCACGTCGTGGTTCATGGGGCAGGCGTATGCCGCCCGGCGTGAGTCCTTGGGGCAAGGGGTCACCGATGCGTTCGCCGCCTCCGAGCACCGGCTCGCGCGCCACTACGACCGGGTCGTGGTCGTCAGCCGCTCGGGCACCACGACGGAGGTCATCGCGGTCGTCGAGCAACTGCGGGCGGCAGAGGTGCCGCACGTGTCGATCGTGGCCACACCGGGGACCCCTGTCGCGGAAGCCTCCTCGTCGACGATCGTGCTCGATGACGTCGACGAGCAGTCGGTGGTGCAGACCCGCTTCGCGACCACGACGCTCGCGCTGCTGCGCGCCTCCCTCGGCGATGACCTCGCTCCGGTAGTGGATCAGGCGCGCGCAGTCCTGGCCGAGGATGCCAGCTCCGCGCTTGGTCCCCTACTGACGGCCGAGCAGCTGACGTTTCTGGGGCGGGACTGGAGCAACGGCATCGCCAGCGAGGCGGCGCTCAAGCTCCGCGAGTCTTCACAGTTCTGGGCCGAGTCCTACCCAGCGATGGAGTACCGCCACGGCCCGATCAGCATCGCCGCTCCCGGCCGGGCAGTGTGGGCGTTCGGCCAGGTGCCGGATGGTCTTGCGGGAGAGGTACGCGCCACCGGCGCCCATTTCGAGCACCGCGACCTCGACCCGATGGCCGATCTCGTACGGCTGCACCGGCTGTGTCTCGCCCGCGCCCAGGCCGCCGGTCTCGACCCCGACGCGCCGCGCAACCTAACCCGCAGCATCGTCCTCGACTGACCCAGAACCAACCCCGTCGCAACAACACCCCAATCACGGGCGTCTCGACCGGGCTTCAGGCAGTTGCCAGTAGGCGCATCAGCCTCGCGGCCTCGTCGGCGACTGCGTCCCTCGCCGCCCCGAGGTACTTCCGAGTGTCGACCGTCGGCGCGTTCTCCAACCGGTCTAGCACGGCCCGAGTGAAAACCTGGTTGAGATGCGTGGCGATGTTCACCTTGGTCATCCCGGCCCGCACCGCTGCCGCCAGCCCTTCATCGGCCACCCCCGATGAACCATGGAGCACGAGCGGCACCGGCACCGAGTGCCTGAGTGCGGCAATGAGCTCCGTGTCCAACTGGGCCGTCCGCTCGGTCATTGCGTGCGAGCTGCCCACCGCGACCGCGAGCGCGTCGACCCCGGTGTCGGCGACGAACCGGGCCGCCTCGCCGGGATCCGTGCGGACGCCCGGCGCGTGCACGCCGTCCTTGCCGCCGACCTCTCCGAGCTCCGCCTCGACGCTCACACCGTGGGCGCGGCATAGCCCGACCACCCGTCGAGTCTCGGCGCGGTTCGCGCCGTCCGACAGCCGCGACCCGTCGTACATCACGGACGTCAGTCCGAGCCGTACTGCCTCCTCGACGAGACCGGCGTCCTCGGCATGGTCCAGGTGCACGACGACCGGCTGGTGGCAGGCGTCGGCGATCGCCAGAGTGGCGGCGGCGATCGGCGCCAGCGAGCCGTGGTAGCGAACGCAGTTCTCCGAGATCTGCATGACGACCGGCAGGCTCACCTTCTCTGCGGCAGCGGCAAACGCCTCGGCGTGCTCGATCTGGATGACGTTGAAGGCAGCGAGCCCGCGACCGACCCGGCGCGCCGGCTCGAGCACCTGCGCGAGGTTCACGAGAGTCATACGAGACTCTCCTCGACCTCGACGCTTGCCATCAAGCGTTCGATGTCCGTCGGGTTGACGACGCCGGCGATCGGCTGCAGGACGGCTGCAGCGGACCATGCCACTGCGCGCATCAGCACCTCGGCCCAGGCGTCGCGCCCTTGGGGCGGGCCGCCGAGCGTCTCGATGTCGGCGGCGAGCGACGCCGTCAGGGCATCGCCGGCGCCGGTTGCGTTACCCCTCAGCGGTTCTCGCAGCCAAGCTCGGAGCTGGACGTCATCGTGGAGCAGCTGTATGCCGTTCACGCCATCGCTGACGACCGCGGCCTCGGCGCCGTGGTCGACAAGCGCGAGAAGGAGGTCGGCGGTGGTGGGCGAAAGGGTGCGAGGCCAACCGAGCTGGGTCGCCTCGGCCTCGGAGCGGTTGGGCTTGACGAGAGTCGGCCGCGCACGGAGGGCACGCGCCAGCGCCCGGCCGCCGACGTCAAGCACCACGTGCAGGCCTGCGCGGTGCGCCTCCTTGGTCAGACGTTCCACGAGGTCGTCGGGTGCGC
The DNA here is from genome assembly GCF_036566125.1 of Intrasporangium sp. Taxonomy (GTDB): domain Bacteria; phylum Actinomycetota; class Actinomycetes; order Actinomycetales; family Dermatophilaceae; genus Intrasporangium. The sequence goes on along the minus strand of NZ_DATCWX010000078.1, from coordinate 5,184 downwards.
CCGCCGGAAGGCTACCCGAGATCGTCACCACGGATGCCTTCGGTGCGAGTGCCGCCAGCGCCTCCACCATGCGCATCCACACGGAGTCGGGCGGTGCCTCGCCAGCCTCGTTGAAGAGGGTCGCCTCGCCCCGGTCGTCCACTACCGCCACGGATCTGCGGGTACGACGAGGCGACTCGACCAAGCGATGACTCAGGCCCCGATCCGACAGATCGGTGGCGAAGGCTGCCAAGTCGTCGGCGCCAATCTGTGCAACCGCGACGGCGTGCCGGCCCAGCCCAGTCAGCACCGAAGCGACATTGATCCCCTTGCCCCCGGCCCGCTCGTGAACCTCCGCGACGCGATGTGACTCACCCAGCGTCACGGTCGGGACGGCATACGTGATGTCGATGGCCGGGTTGGGGGTGAGTGTGACGATCATCGTCCGACGAGGTCGAGCGCGATCGTCGCCGCGCCCAGCGAGCCGGCTCGGTCGCCGAGGGCGGCCGCTTCGACGGCGACGTCGTCTCGGCCACCCAGCCGAGTGGCCAGCGCGGTGCGCAGCGGATCGAGCAGGATGTCGGCGGCGTGCACGAGGCCCCCGCCGATGAGTACGAGCTCGGTGCCGGCGGCCGCGACGACCGGGGCGACCATGATGGCGAGAGCCTCGATCGCCTCCTGCCAGATCCGGCGCGCGACATCCTCGCCCGCGTCGGCGCGTCGGGCAACCTCCTGGGCGTCGCCGAGGATACCGGTCGCCTCGGACCACCGCCGTCCGATGGCCCCTGCGCTCGAGAGCGCTTCGAGGCAGCCGCGCTGGCCGCATCCGCACAGCGGCCCATCGGGCACGACGATGACGTGGCCTATCTCGCCCGTCCAGAGTCCGCCGGTCACGAGCTTGCCGCGGCACAGGATGGCGCTCGCGAGCCCGGTGCCAAGGGGGACGAAGAGCACGTTGTCGGCATCGCGCGCCGCGCCCAGCCGGTGTTCGGCGAGGAGGCCGGAGCGGACGTCGTGGCCTATCGCCACCGGTACCTCGATCTGGGTGGCGACGGTGCCGCGCAGGTCGAGTTCGCGCCAGCCGAGGTTGGCCGACCAGACTCCGACTCCGGCCGCTTCGTCGACGAGACCTGGGACGGCAACACCCACCGCGAGCACGTCGACAGCGTCGGCGGCAGCGGCGGTCAGGTCCACCACCGCCTTGCCCGCAACCTCCCCCAGCTGCGGCCCGACGTCAGCCGGAGTGGGGCGAACGGTTTCGGCGAGGACCTCACCCGACGGGGTCACCAAGGCGGCCTTGATCCGGGTGCCGCCGACATCGATGCCGACCACTGCTTCGCGCATCACGGTGCGCATTTTATGCGCGCTATTGCACGTTTGAACAGTTGAGCGATCATATCTGGACAGGGTCCGCCACCGGTGCCCGGTCGGCTCGCGTGCCACCGTCACCCCGGCGTACCCATGACGGTCCGATGCGCATCTCGCCACCGGAACGACACACGTCGGAATGTGCGTCGACCATCGACCCTGGGCTGATCAGCGCAGGTTGTAGAACTCGCGGTGAACATTGGCCGGTCGGAGCCCAGCGCGCACGAGGTCGCGCTGCAGGGAGTTGACCATGCCCTCCGGCCCGCAGAGGAACGCCGACAGCTTCCGGGGCTCCGCGCCGGCCGTGGCCAGGATGTGGTCAGCAGTGAGCCGCGGGTCGGTCGTCGTATCGACCAGGTGTAGCTGCAGCTCCTTGTGGTGCCCGGCGATGTGGGCCACCTCGTCGGCCAGGGGCGCAGGCCCACGCGCCGTGTAGAAGAAGTCGACGCGTTCCGGCAGTTCCCCGGGTATCGCCGAACGGAGCCAGCTCAACATTGGCGCGACACCGATCCCACCAGCAACCCAGACCTGGCGCTCGGTGCCGCGACCATAGTCGAAGTGTCCCTGGGGAGTGCTGATAACGGCGGGCATACCCGGCTCTACGAGATCGCCGATCTTGGAAGTGAAGTCGCCGGCCGACCCAACCGTGATGCGGACCTCGTCCTCGCTCGGGCCGCTGGCGATGGTGAACGGGTGGCGATGCCATCCGTCGCGGGCCTCGAGGTTGACCAACGCGAACTGGCCGGGCCGGAAGGTGAAGCGGTCGTCGAGCGGCCTGAGCCAGATCTCGACGGACGAGTCGTTGATGGGGCTGACTGATGAGACCTCATAGTCGTGGGTGCGGGCCAGAGGCCGGGCCAACAGCTCGCGGTAGAGGTAGGCAACGAGCCCAACACCGCCCACCGCGACGTACGACCAGCGCAGCAGCTGCGAACCGAAGACGGAGGCGTCCATGAGCCCGTGGACGAAACCAAACCCGAGGAAGAGCCCGGTGGTCCGGTGGAACCCTCGCCACAGTCCGTAGTTCCCGATCCACCGACCCACGAACCGGACCGGCGCGGTCTCCATGAGTCGCAGGACGGCAGGACGTACCGGCCGGGGGGTGATGGACCGCCACCGGGGTGCGATCGCCCAGACCGTCAGGGCTGCCAGGCCGCTGATGCCGATGGTGCCGAGCGTCGGACCGAGCTGCGTGGCGTTGGGATTACCGGTCGCCGCGATGTGCACGCCGATAAGAATCGTGCCGGTGATCGCGACCCGCCGATGCCACACAGCGGCCTTGTCGACGCCGTCAAAGAACTGTTCCACCCAAGGCAGCGCGCCGATGAGCACGAGCCCCACCGAAAGAAGCATCACGCCCTCGGCCCCGAGAAGCTGCCCCACGAAGGGTCCCACCGGGCCCGCCGGTCGGGCGAGCAACCACAGCAGGGCGAACGCCAAGACGAGCGATGCGATCGTGAGCGGACCCATGATGCGGGTCACGATGTGCGATCCGCGGTAGTGCCGACGGTGTCGTAGCCGGGTGTCGACGGCCATGGTGCTCTCCGGTCCCGATCGGTTTGGTGCGGGCGTCGCGCACCGGGGTGGGTATCGCCGTGCGCCCGGCGCTCACGGCCGGCCACCGGGGCCGTCCGGGGGCGCCCGCACGTCAACACCCTTTACTTACCCACCCGTGCCGGTATCGGAAGCTTCAGCCGAGACTGGGGATGCGTCCAGCCCGCTGGGGACCGTCGCCGGATCCGGAACCAGCCGCTCGGGACACGAACGGACACAAACAGATGGCAGACAGGAACGGGTGGGGTCCCAATCCCTCTGTGTATCAAACGATTCGGAGCTGGCGAGGGGACTCGAACCCCTAACCACCTGTTTACAAGACAGGTGCGCTACCGATTGCGCCACGCCAGCGGGAACCTCGCCGGGCAGGTGAGGAACGCCGAAAGCGTAACCGAGCCCAGCGGCATACGGAAAAAGAAGGACGGCCCCGCAACCACCCAGGGGGAAGTGGTCACGGGACCGCCCAGCTCGAGGATGCCAGTCAACGCTCAGGGGAGGCGAATGACCTGGCCGATGTAGATGAGGTCGGGGTTGCTGATCCTTCCGCGGTTGGCCTGGTACAGAGCATGCCAGCCGCCGTGCACGCCGTGCTTGGCCGCGAGCTCGGACAGGGTGTCGCCGGCTCGCACCATGATCCGCGCCCCCGTGCCAGTCGAGCGGGCCGGGGCCTGCCGGACCGTCTGCCGCTGCGGCGCGTAGGACTTCTTGGTCGACGTCTTCTGCGTCGTCGAGTTGGTCGAGTTGCGGCTGGCCCGAACGGGGGAGCTCGTCGCGCCACCGTTCCACCTCGTCAGCCCGGCGCGAACGGAGCACACCGGCCAGGCGCCGGGGCCCTGCGCCGAGAGGACCCGCTGGGCGATCGCGATCTGCTGGGACCGGCTCGCGAGGTCAGCGCGCGACGCGTACCTGAGGCCGCCGTACCCCGCCCAGGTGCCCTGAGCGAACTGCAGGCCCCCGTAGTAGCCGTTGCCGGTGTTGATGTGCCATCTGCCGCCGGACTCGCACTGGGCGACGCGGTCCCAGACGGAACCGTCCGCCTTGGCCGATCCGGCGGTGGCAATGCCGCCGAGGACGGTGGCGGCGCCAGCGAGGCCGACCCCTGCCATCCGCTGTTTGACCCGCGGATGTTTCGCGGCAGCATGCTTCGGCTGGTAATGCATGGGTGTTTCCTTCCTGACAGGCGCCTGCGGAGTTAGCTGTCGGGTTGGGACCGTCAGGTTGGCCCCGTCGCTCTCGCGACTTCACCCCAAGCCGGCGATTCGTCGGCGATATGGGTTCCCCGTCCTCGCGCGGACCCGGTGATCCGGGTGATTTCCCTGGCTCGCGAGGCTCGGCGCATCAGGGACCGCTATTGGTGGCTTTGTTCACTTTTGCGCCACAGGGTGTGGAGCCAGTGTGGTGCCGACGGACCGCTGCGCGAGGAGGCGCCGGGGTCATGGCCGAGGCCATGACGGTTGACGCTACGGGACGAAGCGGCTCGATACAAGGAAATCCGAGACGTTTTCGTGATCGTGTCTTGACCATTCCTTTACGCGAACTTTGACCGCCGCAGCGCGTCAGGGCCCGAAAGGGCTGCCCCCGAACGGCGCCCACGTGCTGCTCATTCCGCGGCTCAGAGCCACCACGACGAGCACCACGCCGCCGCTCGCGAGCGTGCCTGCCACGATCTGCGTCGGCAGGCCATCGGGTGCCACAGTGCGCACGATCGAGCGCGTCCCGCGACGCAGAGAAGCGCCTCCCGGCCCCCACCACGCCATGGCGAGCGCGAGGGCGCCGCCGAAGACAAGGGTGGCCGGCGTGCCCGGATCGAGGTCGCTGCCGGTCGTCCCGCCGAGCATCAGCGCGCCCGAGAAGACGCCGGCCACCGCCACGGAGACGGGCAGGATCATCGCAAGGAATGTGGCGACGGCTCCGAGGGCCACGTGCCAGGGGCTCGTGATCACCGCCCATGGGGCGTCGCTGGGGCGCCTGCCGTGGACGTACCGCCGCAGCACGAGGCCCGTCATCGACCGGTCCACGGCGCGCGCGACGACCGACCAGGTGACCAGGACGACGACCGCGACGCCGGGCCACAACGCGAGCAGTCCCAGCCAGGCCGCTGCCGCCGCCCAGAGGGTGCCGGTCCGATTCGCCAAGCCGATCCGCGGATCACCTTCCCGCACAGGAACGTTCAGTTCACCGTTGTCTTCGACTTCAATGTCGCCGTATGCCGCTGAGCTCGCTCCCCCACCAGTCGCCGGCCAGGCGCGTGGCGGGGTCTGCGGGCCGCGCGCCACCGGGGCG
>NZ_DATCWX010000072.1:0-12605 GCF_036566125.1 Intrasporangium sp. | reverse complement strand
GCGGTGCCGACCCGTGCTCGAGGTCCTCGCCAGCGCGTGCCGCGAGCTGGAGCCGTCCGCGGCCGAGCGGATCACCGGGGTGCCGGCGGACGACATCATCGCGGTGGCCGAGACGCTTTGGAGCGTCCGACCCGTCGCCTTCTACGCGTGGAGCGGTCTCGAGCAGCACGGCAACGTCACCCAGACCGTCCGGGCAATCGACATCCTCTACGCGCTGACCGGGTCGCTCGACCGACCGGGCGGCAATGTCCTGTTCACCAGCGTCCCGACCCATGGGATCGACGGGGCGGAGCTGTTGCCGGCCGAGCAACGTGCCAAGACCGTCGGACTCGCGGACCGGCCACTGGGACCGGCCAGGTTCGAGTTCGTCACCGGTGAGGCGCTCTTCTCCGCTGCCCTGGACGGCACTCCCTACCGCATCCGGGGACTGGTCAACTTCGGTGCCAACCTCGTCATGGCCCATGGCGACACCGCCAGAGGCCGCGACGCGCTGCGCGCGCTGGACTTCATGGTCCACGCAGACCTGTTCCTGAGCCCGACCGCCGAGCTGGCAGACATCGTCCTCCCGGTCACGAGCGCCTTCGAGGCCGAGGGGCTCAAGGTCGGCTTCGAGATCAGCCAGGAGGCACAGTCCCTCGTGCAGCTCCGCCGACCCGTCTCGGTCCCGCCGGGCGAGGCTCGATCCGACCTCCAGGTCGTCTTCGCCCTCGCGCATCGACTTGGTCTGGGCCGACACTTCTGGGACGGCGACGTCGATGCCGGGCTCCGACATCAGCTCGCCCCGAGCGGCGTCACGCTCGAGCAGTTGCGCGCCCAGCCGGCCGGCGTCCGGCTGCCCCTGACGACCCGGCACGAGAAGTACGCCGAGTCCGAGGGCTCCCGGCCACGCGGTTTCAACACCCCCTCGCGCAGGGTCGAGCTGTTCTCCGACGTCTTCGCCGAGCATGGCTACGCACCCGTGCCCGAGTTCGTCGAGCCGGCGCTGAGCCCGGCATCCGATCCTGACCTGGCGCAGCGGTTCCCGCTCGTTCTCACCTGCGCCAAGTCGCTCTGGTTCTGCGAGACACAGCACCGCAACATCCCGAGCCTGCGCAAGAGCGTCCCCGACCCTCCTGTCGAGCTCCATCCCGCCACGGCCGAGGCGCGCGGCATCAGCGCGGGCGACTGGGTCCGGATCTCCACTCCCCACGGTGAGATCCGGGCGCGGGCCAAGTTCAACGCGAACCTCGCGACGAACGTCGTATGTGCCCAGCACGGCTGGTGGCAGGCGTGCGACGAGCTGGGACTGCCCGGCTATCCGCCCTTCGGCCGCGACACATCCGGTCCCAGTGCGAACCTCAACCTCGTGCTGCGCCAGAGTCCCGGCGACCCGATCAGCGGCAGCCCACCGATGCGCGCCTCCCTCTGTGACGTGGCACCACTGGAGTCAGGGGTGCTGCACACGGCCCACGGCACCCTTCCGATCGAGTGAACAGCTTCGGGGTGGTCCGGACCTCGAAAGTCGTTCACTCGATCGTGGTCGCCCGCCGACCTCGGGACGGCCGCCTCAGGAGAACGCGACGGTGATGTTGTCACCGATGCGCCGGTAGCCCATCGCCTGGTAGATCTTGTTGCTCGTCGGGTTCGCCAGGTCGGTGTAGAGCATGCAGCGCTCGCCTGCCTCCATCCGCTCCGAACTGAGCGCGGCGACGACCCCACTGGCGTAGCCGCGCCCCCTGAGCTCCGGCGGGGTCCACACCCCGCTGACGCGCGTGACGCCGCCGCTCGCCGTCGATGCGTAAGCCATCGAGACCGGCTGTCCACCGTCGATCCACAGGCCGACCCTGCCCGCCGAGACGTGCCGCCCGAGCGCTGGCGCCGAGCGGGGCCGGGCCTCGATGGCGTCGACGAAGTCCTGGGCCCACCGGTCGACCAGCGCTTGGTCGTCCGGGCGGGCGTGGCGGTACTCGCCCGGGACCGTGAAACGGAGCACCGGTCGGGACGGCAGGTCGAAGGCGCCGACCTCCATCTCTGTCGTGGCCGTGACACCGGTCCGCGTGACCCAGACGTCGCGGAACGCCTCGGCCGGCTCCCGCATGCCTCCGACCCCTGGCAGCTCGTCCCCTTCCGCCGCGAGGCGATCAGCGAGGTCGCGGGCCTGCTCAGGCGTGGCCAGCCCGATGTGGAGCCCGAACGGCGGCGTGTGCATGAAGGCTGCGACGACCTCGTCCTCCTCGCGAGTCCCGGCCCACCATCGCGGGCCGGTGTAGCGGGACGGCTCGGCGATGCACACCTCGGTCACGCTGGCGACCACCGAGAGCGCGATCGGCTGGCGTTCGATGAGCGCGGCGAACCACGTCCTGGCCTCAGCCGGGTCGTGCGTGCACTGGAACGAGATGGAGGTCAGCGGCATACGGCCCAATGTCCCAGCATCGACGACAAGCGGCACCTCGTTTTGTCAGCCGACGAGTGTCACGGACGTCGGACGGTCGGTGTCTCCATGTCAACGGGTCGATCCGAGACCTGCACAGACCAAGGAGGAGACATGAACGACACCACGCGGATTCCCGCAGTCGAGGTCACGGGCGTCTACGGCACGCTGATGAAGGTTGGTGCCCGTCGGCTCCTTGGCAAGGTGCCCGACTCGCTCGGGGTCATGTGGCACAACCGCCGCGTCATGATGGACCTCATGGCGGTCGGGCGGAAGTCCGAGAAGTGGGATGTCCTGGACGCCAACCTCGCGTCCCTCGCGTCGATGGCCGCCGCTGCGAGCATCGGCTGCAGTTTCTGCCTCGACCTGCACTACTTCATGTCCCGCAACCACCGGCTCGACGAGACCAAGGCCCGGGAGGTGCCGCGCTGGAGGGAGTCCACGGTCTTCACCCCGATCGAGCGGCGTGTCATGGAATATGCCGACGCGATGTGCCAAACGCCCGTCGCGGTGACCGACGAGCTCTCGGACGCGCTCCTCGCCGAGCTCGGGCCTGCGGCCCTGCTCGAGCTGAACGCCCGGGTCGGCCTCATGAACGCGACGGCTCGTGGGAACGTCGCGCTCGGCATCCGCTCCGAGCACTTCTCGGACGCCTGCGGCCTGCCGCCCCTGCCACCGGTGGCGTCCCAGCCGCAGCCGTCCGACGTCTCGCGCGCCTAGGCTCGTGTGATGGATGCCGACCCGTTCGTCACCCACCGCCCGCTGCTTTTCACCATCGCCTACGAGCTGCTCGGCTCGGCGGCCGACGCCGAGGACGTGCTGCAGGAGTCCTGGCTGCGGTGGTCGAACGTCGACCGGACCCAGGTGCGCGACCCGCGCGCCTACCTCGTGCGCATCGTGACACGGCAGGGCCTCAACCAGCTCCGCGCCGTCGCGCGGCGGCGTGAGGACTACACGGGCGAGTGGCTGCCCGAAACCGTGCTGACCAGCCCGGACGTGGCCGAGGACATCGAGCTGGCGGAGAGCCTGTCGATGGCCATGCTCACCGTCCTCGAGACGCTCGGGCCGACCGAGCGGGCCGTCTTCGTGCTCCGCGAGGTCTTCGACGTGCCCTACGACGAGATAGCGGACGCCGTCGACAAGACGCAGGCCACGGTGCGCCAGATCGCCCGCCGCGCGCGGCAGCACGTCGCCGCACGCCGCCCTCGGATGAGCGTCGACCGCACGGAGCAGGAGCGTGTCCGCGACCGGTTCCTCCAGGCGTTCAACACCGGCGACCTGCAGGGACTCATGGACGTCCTCGCCCCTGACGTCGTCGCGGTGTCCGACGGCGGCGGGAAGGTGCGCGGGGCGGCGCTGCGACCGCTCTTCGGGGCCGAGCGGCTCGTCGCGTTCCTGCAGGGCAGCCTGGCGAAGTACCCCGAACTCCATCCGCAGGCCAGGGCGGCCCGGGTCAACGGCGGGCTCGGCGTCCTGCTCGAGGTGGGCGGCGAGATCGCCGCGGCGGTCTCGCTGACCATCGAGCAGGGGCGCATCACCCGGGTCTACTCCGTGGCCAACCCCGACAAGCTCGACTGGCTGGACCGGGAGGCCTCGGTGGCTCGCTAGGGCCGCCGCACCGTGGCGACCAGCTCGCCGTGCGTCATGGCGAACCAGGCATCGGGGTGTCGCGACCACGCCGTCCAGTCCTGACTGATCCGCTCCAGGTCGGCTCGGTCGGCGAGGCCGCGGTCGATCGCCTGGCTCGCGAATCTCGACTCGAGGCTGCGACGCGCCCAGACCCCGCCCCACCACGCGATCTGCTCGGGAGTCGAGTACGTCCACAAGGACGCCGAGGGGGCGAGGTCCTCGAGACCTGCCGCGTGGGACCACGCGAGCAGCCGCCGCCCGGCATCGGGCTCCGCGTGGTTGGCTCGCGCGAGCCGGCGGTAGAGATCGAGCCACTGGGTCATCCCCTTGGACTCGGGGTACCAGACCATCGAGGCGTAGTCGACGTCCCGGAACGCCACGATGCCGCCCGATCGGGTGACCCGGGCCATCTCCTGCAGCGCGTCCACGGGGTCGACCAGGTGCTGGAGGACCTGATGGGCGTGTACGACATCGAACGCGCCCGTGTCCCAAGGCAGCTCGTACACGTCTCCGCGCAGGAACTCCGTCCGTGTGTCCCCACGGGCGGCCGCGTTGCGGCGGGCATCGACGAGGGGTTCCTCGACCGGCTCGATCCCGATCACCTGTCCGGTCCCGACCGCCTCGGCGAGGTCGAGCGTGATGGTGCCCGGGCCGCAGCCGACGTCGAGCACGGACGCGCCCTCGCGCAGGTGGGGGAGCAGGTATGCCGCTGAGTCGGCGGCGGTGCGAACGCCGTGGGACGCGATGACGCTGGGATGGTGGCCATGGAGGTAGACGTCGCCCATGACGCACGACGTTAGGCGCAGCCCCGGCGCCCGCTGGGCGCCGTCCGCCTGGTGACCCGTGGGGGCACCCGCTGCTGGAGAAACGGAAGCGAGCCCAGCGGCATACGCCAGATATCCTTCCGTCGTCAACCTCCCTGCCCACCACGTCCCGAGGAGCCCGCCCGTGGTCCTGCACATGTCGTCCCTGTTCCTGCGCACCCTGCGCGAGGACCCGGCGGACGCTGAGGTCCCGAGCCACCGGCTCCTCGTCCGCGCCGGCTACATCCGTCGGGTCAGCCCGGGCATCTACACGTGGCTGCCGCTCGGCCTGCGCGTGCTGCGCAACGTCGAGCAGGTCGTCCGCGAGGAGATGAACGCCATCGGTTCCCAGGAGCTGCTCTTCCCGGCCCTGCTGCCCAGGGAGCCCTTCGAGACGACCGGCCGGTGGCTGGAGTACGGCGACAACATCTTCCGGCTCAAGGACCGCAAGAAGGCCGACTACCTGCTCGGGCCGACCCACGAAGAGATGTTCACCCTCACGGTGAAGGACCTCTACTCGTCCTACAAGGACCTGCCGCTGTCGATCTACCAGATCCAGACGAAGTACCGCGACGAGGCCCGCCCGCGCGCCGGCCTGCTCCGCGCGCGGGAGTTCGTCATGAAGGACAGCTACTCGTTCGACATCGACGAGGCGGGCCTGGACAAGAGCTACCAGGCCCACCGCGACGCCTACGTGCGGATCTTCGACCGTCTCGGGTTCCACTACGTCATCGTCGAGGCGATGGCCGGTGCGATGGGCGGGTCCAAGAGCGAGGAGTTCCTCGCCACCGCCGAGGTGGGCGAGGACACCTACGTCCACTGCACCAACTGCGGCTATGCCGCCAACGTCGAGGCGGTCAAGGTCCCGGTCCCCGAGCCGGTCGGGTGGGACGGGGTGCCGGCTGCCCATGCCGAGGACACGCCAGACACGCCGACGATCGAGACCCTCGTCGCCCACCTCAACGAGCACTTCCCGCGCTCGGACCGCCAGTGGGTGGCCGGCGACACGTTGAAGAACGTCGTCGTCACCCTCGTCCACCCCGACGGCACTCGCGAGCCGCTGGCGATCGGCATACCCGGCGACCGCGAAGTCGACGAGAAGCGGCTCGGTGCCCAGGTCGAGCCGGCCGAGGTGGAGGCCTTCGACGAGAAGGCGTTCGCCGAACACCCCGGGCTCGTCAGGGGCTACATCGGCCCCGGCGCGCTCGGGACCGAGGGCACGACGGGCATCCGCTATCTGCTCGACCCTCGGATCTCCGAGGGCACGCGGTGGGTGACCGGCGCGAACGAGCCGGGGCGCCACGTCCTCGACCTCGTCGTCGGGCGTGACTTCACCGGTGACGGGACGATCGAGGCGGCCGAGGTGCGCTTCGGTGACCCCTGTCCGAACTGTGACCACGTCCTCGAGGGGGCGCGCGGCATCGAGATGGGCCACGTCTTCCAGCTCGGCAAGAAGTATGCGGAGGCGCTCGACCTCCGGGTGCTCGACCAGAACGGCAAGCTGACGACGGTCGTGATGGGGTCCTACGGCGTCGGCGTCTCGCGTGCCGTGGCCTGCGTCGTCGAGGGCAACTACGACGACTCCGGCATCATCTGGCCTCGTGAGCTCTCGCCGGCGGATGTCCACATCGTGGCCGCGGGCAAGGACGAGTCGCTCTTCGCGGCCGCCGAGGACCTGGCGCGTGAGCTCGAGGCGCGGGGTCTGACGTGCATCGTCGACGACCGCCGGGGCGTCAGCCCGGGCGTCAAGTTCAAGGACTCCGAGCTCATCGGGGTGCCGACCATCGTCGTCGTCGGCCGCGGCCTCGCCGAGGGGAGGCTGGAGATCAAGGACCGCCGCTCGGGTGAGCGCCGCGAGGTGGCTCTGGACTCTGCCGTCGAGTCGGTGGTTGCCGAGGTGCGGGGGTCGTGACCGAGACCGGATCGGCGTCCGCCCACCCCCGCAGGGCGCCCGTCAGGGCGGTCATCTTCGACTGGGGCGGCACGATCACACCGTGGCACACGGTCGACCTGCGTGCGCAATGGACCGCCTTCGCCGACGGCGCGGGTCTCGGGGCGCGCTCGCGCGACGAGCTCGTGAGCGCGCTGTATGCCGCTGAGGACCTCGCCTGGAAACGTGGCCGCACCGAGGGGCTGAGCGCGCGGCTCCACGAGATCCTCGAGTCGTGCGGCCTGCCGCACGGCGACGCCCGGACGGAGGCCGGCACGGCGGCCTACCGTGCCTTCTGGGAGCCGCACACTTTCACCGACCCGTCCATCGGTCCACTCTGGGAAACACTGCGGGCCAATGGGATCCGGATCGGCGTGCTGTCCAACACGATCTGGGACCGCGACTACCACCGGGGCATCTTCGAGCGTGACGGCGTGCTTGACCTCATCGACGCAGACGTCTACTCGAGCGAGGTGCCCTGGGTGAAGCCCCAGGCCGAGATCTTCGCCCATGCAGCTGGTGCCCTGGGAGTCGCCGCCGAGGAGTGCGCCTACGTCGGAGACCGCTCCTTCGAGGACGTGCACGGTCCGCAGCAGGTCGGGATGCGGGCCATCTGGATCCCGCACTCCGAGATCCCGGTCGACCAGCAGGTGTCGCATGAGGCGACTCCCGACGCCATTGCGCACGACCTCGTCGACATCGCGACGATCGTCGACGCGTGGAACCTCCTTTGACGGAGGACCTGACACCGGGCGTCATCGCCCTCCTGGGCGTCGCTGCGCTCGCCGCGGGCTGGATCGACGCGGTCGTCGGTGGCGGCGGCCTGATCCAGCTGCCTGCCCTGCTCATCGGGATCCCGTCCGCGACCCCCGCGCAGCTGCTCGCCACGAACAAGGTCAGCTCGATCTTCGGCACGGCGACGAGCTCGGTGACCTACTTCCGGCGCGTGGGCGCCGACCTCCGGACGGCGCTGCCGATGGCGGGGGTCGCCTATCTCGGGGCCATCGGCGGCGCTGTCATCGGGCTGCACATCCCGAAGTCGGCGTTCTACCCGATCATCCTCGTGCTCCTCGTGGTCGTCGGCGCCTACACGATCCTGCGGCCGGATCTTGGCCGGGAGTCGATCAAGCGGTTCCACGGGCACAAGCACGTCGCGCTCGCGATGGTCACCGGCTTCGTCATCGGCGTCTACGACGGGGCTCTCGGTCCAGGTACCGGGTCGTTCCTCGTCTTCGCTCTCGTCGGGCTGCTCGGGTACACCTTCCTCGAGGCCAGCGTGAAGGCCAAGATCGCCAACTTCGCCACCAACCTCGGCGCGTTGACCGTCTTCGCCCCCGGCGGGCACGTCCTCTGGCAGGTCGGCCTCGTCATGGCGGTGGGCAACATCGCGGGAGGCTACATCGGGGCCCGCACGGCGGTCGCGCGGGGCAGCGGTTTCGTCCGCGCCGTCTTCGTCATGATCGTCTCGGCGTTCATCATCCGGATCGGCGGCAGCCTCCTCGGCTTCTGGTCCTGATCCGGACGGGGTGCGAGCAGCGCCACTCACACACGGGCCAGTAGAACCGCACAGAAGACCCACAGGGCCCGGTCGAAGAGTCGACGCATGACGAGTCCCTCGACCCAGGCCAGCAACGCAACGTCCCCTTTCCCGGGGGACCCATCGGGCGCCGAGCTGGCGGAGCGTGTAGAGCTCAACCGGGTCCCGGCGTGGTGGCGCGATGCCTCCGCGATCACCGCGTGGGCGCTCATTCTCCTCGTCGTCGGCCTGTGGCTCGGGGGCGGCGCGTTGGGCGAGCGGGGACTGATGGGTTCCGCCTCTGATGCTGTGACCAGCGTCGGGCGTCTCAGCGGCCTGCTCGCCTCGGTTCTCATCCTGATCCAGGTCGCGGTCATGGCCCGGATCCCCTGGGTCGAGCAGGCGTGGGGACAGGACGAGCTGGCCCGGGTGCACCGACTCGTCGGCTTCACGTCCTTCAACCTCATGCTGGCGCACATCGCGCTGACGATCCTCGGCTACGCGATGGGCACGGGAGCCGGGGTGATCACCACCTTCCTCGACGAGGTGCTGGGCTCGCCGGGGATGCTGTTGGCCCTGGCCGGCGCGGTTGCTCTCGTGATGGTCGTCGCCACGTCCGTCCGGAGGGCACGCGCTCGGTTGCGCTACGAGTCGTGGCACCTCCTGCACCTCTACGCCTACCTCGGTGCCGGGCTGGCGCTTCCGCACCAGCTGTGGGCGGGCCAGGACTTCCGTGCCAGCACCGTCGCGACCGTGTTCTGGTGGGGGCTGTATGCCGCTGTGCTCGCCTCCGTCGTCGCCTTCCGTGTCGTCCTGCCGCTCATCCGCTCCCGCCGTCATGCGCTCGTCGTCAGTGAGGTGGTGGCCGAGTCGCCAGACGTCGTGTCCGTCGTCATGGAGGGTCGCGATCTCGATCGGCTGCCGGCTCGGGCGGGGCAGTTCTTCCAGTGGCGCTTCCTCGGTGTCCCGGGTTGGACGCGGGCGAACCCCTACTCCCTGTCAGCGGCTCCAGACGGCCGGACGCTGCGGATCAGCGCGCAGGTCGTCGGCGACTCATCCGCGCGACTCGCGCGCCTGCGACCCGGCACCAAGGTGCTCCTCGAAGGGCCCTACGGACGGCTCCACGCCGGGGTGGCGGTCCGGGAGAAGTGGCTGCTCATGGGCGCGGGCATCGGCATCACTCCGCTCCGAGCCCTCCTCGAGGAACTGCCGGCGGGGGCCGACCGGACGGTGGTCCTGTATCGCGCGGGCAGCAGGGACGAGCTGGTTTTCACGGACGAGCTGGTGTCGCTGGCCGAGTCCAAGGGTGCTCGAGTGCTCTCCGTGCTCGGTCACCGCGCCGCCAGTCGCCACAGCTGGCTCCCCGAGGGCGCGGCCCACGTGGACGACGCTGAGGCACTGCGCACGATCGTGCCCGACATCGCCGACCGCGAGGTCTACGTGTGCGGCAGTGCGCGCTGGATGGACCTCGTCATCCGTGCCGCCCGGGAGTCAGGGGTGCCACCCAAGGCCATCCACCACGAGCGCTTCAGCAACTGAACGAACCCGACCAGGGTCCCCCGGACCGACCCGAACCCGCCGCAAGCCCGACGAGGAGACCACCATGCGACGCATCACTTTCTGGGTCATGAGCACGTTGACCGTTCTGGTCCTGCTCTTCAGCTATCACACGTCGCGATCCTCCGTCGCGGCGGTGCCGTCGTCGACGAGGCAGTCGGCGGCCACCTCGAGCTCGCAGTCGGGATCGTCCGGCACGTTCGTCGGCGGGGAGGTCATGACTCCCTACGGCGTCGTCCAGGTGCAGATCACGGTCGAGGGCGGCCGAATCACTGCTGCGGACGCGATCCAGGTCCCCATGGCGGACCGGCACGACCAGATGATCAACTCGCAGGCCGTGCCGATCTACAACTCCGAGACCGTCGATGCGCAGTCGGCCACCATCGACGCCGTGTCCGGGGCGACCGTGACGTGGGAGGGCTACACCTCCTCGCTTCAGTCGGCCATCGACCAGGCCAACCTGTGAGGTGCGCGCCATGACGACACCGACGATGACGAGCCCTGCGGCACCTATGGAGCGCAAGGCCTGGGTGGAGCAGGTGATGGGCATGCCGGTGAGCATCCACCTGCGCGGTCATGAGCTCTCGCGACCGCGTGCCGTCGAGGCCGTGCGCGCCGCCTATGCCACCTTGCGACGGCTGGACGGCATCTTCTCGACCTACCGGCCGGACAGCGAGGTGATGCGGCTGCAACGAGGGGAGGTGTCGATCGGGCAGTGCTGTGTCGAGGTACGCGAGGTGCTCGCCATCGGTGAGCAGGCCGAGCGGCGGACGGGCGGCGCGTTCACGACGCTCCTGCCGACCGGGGCAGGGGAGCTCGCCTTCGACCCGACCGGGCTGGTCAAGGGCTGGGCCGTCGATGTGGTCGCGCGAGAGCTGGCCGGCCTGTCCGACGTCTCGTACTGCATCAATGCCGGTGGGGACCTGCTCATCGGCGCCCACCCGGATGTGCCGCTCAGCGGCTCCGGCTCGATCAGTTGGCGGGTGGGGATCGAGGACCCACGAGACCGGTCGGCGATCGTTCGAACGGTCCCCATGACGCACGGAGCCGTCGCGACCTCTGGCACGGCGGCCCGTGGCGCCCACCTGTACGACCCGGCCACCGGCGAGTACGTCGGTCGGTCAGGCTCGGTCACCGTCATCGGCCCGGAGCTCGTCTGGGCAGACATCTGGGCGACCGCACTGTTCGTCGGCGGCGAGCCGGCCCGTGAGGCCTTCGCCCTGGCAGCGCCCGACTACCTGTCGACGGTTCTGTAGTAATTTCGGTCTTGACTTAATTAAGCCATGATGAAAATACTAGAGCATGCACGCGCTCGACGTCCTGGGTGACCCGGTTCGCCGGCGGCTGCTCGTCCTCCTGTCCGAGGGAGAGCTGTCGTCAGGTGAGCTGGCGCGGGTCATCGGCGACGAGTTCGGCATCTCGCACCCTGCCGTCTCCCAGCATCTGAAGGTGCTGAGGGACAACGGGTTCACCACGGTCCGCGCCGAGGGCACCCGGCGGATCTATGCAGTTGACCCCGCTCCGCTGGAGGAGCTGGACATGTGGCTTTCGCACTTCCGGGCCTTCTGGTCGCAGCGACTCGATGCCCTGGGCACCGAGCTGCGGCGCGGCCGACGAGCCACCACCTCGCAGACGCCGGTGACACCGGCTCCACCCGACAACCCCGAACGAGACAACACACCCGACAAAGGAGTTCCCCATGGAAACGCTCAACCGTCTGGACCAGCTCGAGGCCGTCGACCGCGCCGTCGCGACGGGAACCCGTGACGGTCAGGAGACGAAATCGGTCGTCCTCACCCAGACCTACGCGGTGCCGCTCGCCGACCTCTGGGACGCCTGCACCCGGGCCGAGCGCATCTCGCGCTGGCTCATGCCGGTCACCGGCGACCTGCGAGAGGGCGGCCACTACCAGCTTCAGGGCAACGCCGGCGGCACCATCGAGGAGTGTGTGCCGCAGGATCGCATCCGCCTCACCTGGGAGTTCGGCGGCATGGGCGTCTCCTGGGTCGTCGCCACCTTCAGCACGGAGGGCGAGGGGTCCCGGCTGCGCGTCGAGCACATCGCGCACGTCGACGAGCGGTGGCCTGACTTCGGTCCCGGCGCCGTCGGCATCGGCTGGGACATGATGCTGCTCGGCCTATCGATGCACCTGATCACAGGTGAGCACCTGGACGACGCCGAGGCGCTCGAGTGGCAGATGAGCGCCGAGGGCCTCGAGTTCATGAAGCGCAGCGTCGCCGCCTGGACCGAGGCACAGATCGCATCGGGCGAGGACCGTGCCTCCGCCGAGGCTGCCGCGCAGAGGTGCCTGGCCGCCTACACCGGAAGCTGATTGCCTGGACGCGCCCCGCGCCTCAGTCGTGTGTGCTCAGTGGTGGGACGGTTGACGGGAGGGGTTGCCTGTGGCGTGCGGGCAAGGCGCCCGGGGCGGGTGCCTCGTCCCGTCAATCGTCCCCTGCCGTATGCCGCTGGACCGGCTCCTCGTCGGTCGCCTCAGGTCAGCGCTTGGCTGAGTTCCTGGGTTGTCGTCACCGGGCGATCGCAGACGAAACCACGGCAGACGTATGCCGCTGGGTGACCTCCCACAAGAGGGCGATCCGCGAGCAGGGGGATCCCGGCCGCATCAGGCTCCCCGTGGACGAGTACCAGCCCCGGGCTCGACGCGAGCCACGCGGTGCGCGCCAGAGCGGCGCCGGTCGGCCCGTCGCCGACGATGGCGACCTGGAGGGGCCCGGCCGCGAGGGCCTCCGCGACCGCGAG